>CAZEWS010000060.1:0-14339 GCA_964515985.1 uncultured Rikenellaceae bacterium
CCTTTTGTAGGTTCAATAAAATTCAGAAACAAATTGATAGCCGTGGATACCCTGAATCTTAAAGTTGAAGAAGGTGAAATTTTTTGTCTTTTAGGGGCAAATGGGGCCGGAAAAACCACAGCTATCAATTTGTTTCTGAATTTTATTGAACCTACAAAAGGAACAGCGAAAATTAATGGTATCGATGTAACAACAGATCCATTGGAGGCAAAGAAATATGTGTCTTTTGTATCTGAAAATGTAATGCTTTATGGGAATTTTTCTGCCAGGCAGAATCTGGATTTTTTTGCAAAACTTGGAGGAAAAACCAACCTGGCAAAAGAAGACTATTATAATATTTTTCGTACTGTAGGATTGCAGGAAGAGTCTTTTGAACACAAGCTTAAAAAATTTTCGAAAGGCATGCTCCAGAAAGTTGGATTATCCATTGCCATCATAAAAGATGCTCCCAATATCCTTTTAGATGAACCGACCACTGGTTTAGATCCAAAAGCTGCAGCAGAGTTTATAAATATACTCAGGGAACTCCGTGAACAAAAGAAAGCCATCCTGATGTGTACCCATGATATATTCAGGGCCAAGGACGTGGCCGACAGGGTTGGGATCATGAAGGAGGGGAGACTTGTGATGGTGAAGAATAGAGATGAGTTCATACACGAGAACCTGGAAAAGGTTTATTTGGATTATATGCAGCAAACGGTGGTATATTAAATCAATATAAGCATGAAGAATTTTAATTTACTATTTGTACACGAGATACATCAACAGTTTAAATCATTCAAATTTATAACAATGTTGATGCTTGCATTTATTGTTAGCTTATCTGTGAGTTATGTTCGTATTAATGATTACAAAGAGAAGTACGCCACCTATCAGGACGAAGTAAAAAGAGCTGAAGATAAGCTGAAAAAAGTGCAGGTATATTCCGAACTTGAAGTTTCGGTATTTGTAACACCTAATCCTCTGTCAATATTTGCAAAGGGCATTGATGATAAGGTAGGCAATAAAGCAGTAGTATCAGCCACTCATTACCCGGGAATTGAATCAATTTCACAGAAGGCAAACCCATTCCTTAACTTATTTACAGCTATTGATATTGTAAGGGTTGTGAAGCTGTTTAGTGTTTTTATCATTTTAATGACTGCCGGAGCCATAGCCGGAGAGAGGGAAGGCAAAACATTGAAAATGATTTTTGTTACTAATGTGAGCAGAATAGAATTCTTTCTTGCAAAGTATCTTGCATTTACCGTAGTCATACTCTGCTCTATAGTTACTATATTTATTATTCCCGTATTGATGATTATCACGGATAATCAAATTGCAACAAGCAGTACTTTTATTCCGGGAGTTGTTATGTTATTGTTGACTTCATTAATGTATCTATCTGTTTTTATACTGCTCAGCCTCCTTGTTTCTGCCAAAATGACAACTGCCACTCAGGCGGTATTAACAACACTATTTATATGGGTGGGAATAACATATATATATCCACAAATAACTACTGCCTTATCAAGAAGTATATATAAATCTCCTTCAAAAGTTGAGTTAGATTCAAAAATTAAACGAATTGCCTACGAACTAAAAAGTTCAGGAGGTAATTATTGGTTGAATTATCAACCGAGGCTACCCCAAAGACAAATTTTAAGACACACTTTTGATACACGAGAAGGAGGAAGGGAGGGTTGGATTGGTCCGAGCAAAATAGGGTTAACGCAAAAATATCATTTCGAGTTTTGGAAGGATTTTATTGATGTGCATATAAATGGTTTATGGAAGAGGCATCAAACCGTAAAGTCCTTTGAAGATAGTTACAATAAGTCTTTATTAAAACAGGCCTCTCTTTTTAATATACTCAACATTTTAATGCCCGATATTATTTATACACAATTAACAGAAAAATTGGCAACAACAGACAGGCAGCAGAGAGAAGAGCAATTTAGAAATGCAATATATAAATACAGAGGTATACTTATGAATTATTTACGCTCAAAAGACGGACTGGGATACCCGTTCTTCACTCAGGCGACAGAAGATATTATGAAAGATGATTTTAATGCTTATACAAAGGAAGATAGAGAGATAGTAAAAATGGTTCCGCTTGATGTAAGCGATATACCTGAGTTTACCTTCAATATGAAGTCTAATCCATATATAGATATCATAATGCTAATTGTTGTGAATATCATTTTAATGATTTTGGGAGTAGCTCTGTTTTATAAATCAAAAATCTTATAATATCATGATAAAGAATATATTTTTAAAAGAGTTACAATACAATTTGCTTAATTCAAAAATACTCATCACCTGGGGAGTTCTGATACTGCTTTTTATGCTTAGTGTGATATCTTCATCGGTTAATATATCAAATACAAACAGGAGCTTTGATTTGATAAGGCAAAACAATAATGAAAGAATGATATATGATGAAGATGTGGGGTTTTTTAATGAGCTTGTTGCAAAAGCTTTTAATAAACCTTATGAAAGGAAAAATGGATTGGATGTGTTAGTCTTTTTAAAACAAAACTTAGTTAAAAAAGTATCGACTCTATCGTTTATTTCCGGTACAGATGCCAATATTCCTGACGGAAGCAGTATATACTATTTTTTAACTCCTTCTATGGAGACTAACGCATCATCAAACAGATATTTGAATGCCCTTTATTCACTTAACTGGAGCAGGATATTTATTTTTATATTAAGTTTTGTTATAGTATGTTTTTCTTATGATGCATTTAGCGGAGAGAAGGAGCAGGGGACTTTAAAGCTTATGTTAGCCAGTAGTGTTTCAAGGTTTTCAATTATTATGGGGAAGTATCTCGGGCTACTGGTCACTTTTTTAATCCCTTTGATAATATCATTAGTTGTTACAGTTGTAATGGTTATGGTATCTCCCGAATTAGAGTTTTTACAGGGAGATGCAGCTAAACTACTCTTTTTTGTATTTGCCGGGATAATCTTTTTAAGTATCAATATACTTATTGGATTTACCATATCGTGCTTGTCTAAAACCTCAGCGGTAAGCCTTAGCATAAGCCTTATTGCATGGGCAATTCTGGCGGTTATTTTTCCAAGCACAAGTTGGCTTGGCATTAATAAAATAAAACCTATTCCCACTATCGCAGAGGTGAATGACGAGATTCGGACTATAAAAGATGGTTTAGAAGACTGTTTTCTTAACTGGAGTGGTGATTGGGAAAGGAAAGAACCCAACAATGAGGTGTTAAAAAGAAAAGACTGTATTGATCGAAGAACAAAAATTGAAACTGATATATGGAGAGACTATTATAACAGGCTGTTTTCTCAAACTGAAACTGCCATAAATATTGCAAGTATATCCCCCTTTGCATCTTTCCAATTTCTGTATGATAAACTGACAGATAACGGATACTATGGATATAATAATTTTTATAATAAGGTATTAGATTATCAAAAACAGTACAGAGGTTTTATTGATGCAAAAGATAAGGCAGATAAGGATAGTTACAATCTTATTTGGAATGAACCTCAGAATACCCGCAGTTTTATGTCGAACCAGAAAGTAGATGCTAATGAAATCCCAAGGTTTGAATATAAACCTTCATCTTTAAGCGAAGTTTTAAAAAGTTCCGCATGGAATATCTTTTATTTGAGCGTTTGGATGATAGTGCTTTTTGCCGGTGTTTGTATTGCTTTTTTTCGGTATGATGTAAGGTGATGATTATTTGTGACTATGAGATTTTATGACAACATCAGCCAGAAATCCCAATCAAATTTAGATTTTTAGCATCAATTGTCCCATTAATTTCAATAATAATATTTCACATTATTTTCTTAGTTTTTGTTCGACCGACCTGGAAAGAAGCCTGCTTTGGGTGTCTCTCTCGGGCATTGAAATTTGATCTCCGTGCTTAGTTTCTTCTGTATTCAATAACGATTTCAGCTTTTGCGAAATATCATTTCTTACGGATCTGTTAACGATTACGTCATTCTGGGCATTTACAGGGATAATGCATGTTAGAATGAGGATTGCCGAAAGCAGATGGTTTTTCATTATAATGGAAATAGGGTCATAAACGATAAAGATAATGATAATTGAAAAGAAAACCTGCCACAGAGAATCTAGATGAAATTACTGTTTTGGCTCAAAAAGCTGTAGTAAGTTATGGAATGGATAAAAAATCCTTTGACCTTGATGATAACATTGCCCAATCCGGTGGTTCTGTATTAGATGCCATGAAAACCATGCCCGGCGTTACAGTGGACCAGGAGGGAAAAGTTATCCTTCGGGGAAGCGACAAAGTGGTAGTTCTAATAGATGGTAAACAGTCGAGCCTTACTGGCTTTGGTAACCAGAAGGGTTTGGACAATATACCTTCATCCAATATCGAGAAAATTGAAATTATCAATAACCCTTCGGCAAAGTACGATGCTACAGGCATGGCCGGAATAATAAATATTTTCACTACTGTCCGACTAAAATAATAAAAAGAAGGGTACTCCCATAAGGTTTCCCCTTCATGTTGTACTTTTGTTTTTAGCTAAACATTTGTAGAGGGACTATGTGGGTCACGATCTGAAGAATTGGAAATATTACTGTCTCCACGTAATGAGATACTATCAACAGAACTGGCAGCCAGGTTTGCATCTGTAACCCGACTTAAGTCGAATCAGGAGGTGGCTGACAGTTCTGAAGTAGTCTTTATAGCCCTTCGGCCAGATATTTCCAGGGAAGTAATCCGGGGCATTAAGTTCTCTGGTTATCATACCGTTATCTTTCTGGTACCCTATCTGAAGTTTACCGACGTGTTCGATTCACTAGCAAATGCTGCCAGTCAGATGCCTGAACCTGATTTTGCAAGTCTTGCCCACCATGCTGCCACACCCGGAGGGATGAATGAGGCAGCAGGCAAGGAGATCAGGTCAAAAGGAGCCAATGAAGCATACAGGGATGCCGCCGAAGCTATTCATGGCAGATTCAAAGATGATCTGTCATAGAAGTAATTTAATTAAACTATTTTACCGTCAGTATTGCGAAAGAAGATTTAGAGGGATCACTTTCAGAGGTCGCAATAAGTGTAACCCTTGCATTGCCAGCTTTACCTTCTGTTTTGCTTATATATACAGGTACCGATAATGTGCCTCCATTTTTTATGCAGGCCATTTCATTAAGTAACTGTGCATCCCATCCTGCACCTTCAACAACAACCTTAAGCCTGTATATATCGTAATCGATATTTTTGGAAATATCCTGTGGATGAATACCGGGCTCTATCTTACCAGAAGTACCCTGATTGGTTACAGTGAAGTCACAGGATCCCTTTTGTTTCCATGAATTTATTTTTTCGGGAGGTGTAACTGCTACTCCTCTCTTTTGTGGTCCCTGCCCATCCAGCGACCTAGCGGCAACGGTATATGACAGTATGCCATTATCATTTTTCTGAATGTCGAGGATGTAGAAGTGGAGCCTGTTTGGAGTGTCTACGTATTCAAATTCGCTCCCTGAGTTCAGCCCAGCATGAAACAAAGCATCATTTAGCTGCCGGTAGTCGGCAATGGTCCTCATTACAGGTGTCCCGTCAGGTTTTATATAATCCACCATGTTTATGTCTTCAGGATGAGCATCTATCACCCAGTTAAAGCAATTAAACTGGTTTGGTCCTCCATTCCTTCCTTCCCTGTCCTTATTTTTGGCAAGCAATACCCCGTTATCAGGGCAGAAAGAGTCGTAGCCGATCCTCTGAACCACCTCAATAGAATAGAAATTATATGTTGGAACCCCAGGATATAAGGGATTTGTAGAAGGATCGTCCTCGGGAGTGCGGTCGAAGGGCTTTTCACCATCAAACCTGACAATAACTCCTGCCCAAGAACCAGGCAGAGGCTCAACAGCTCTTGAAGTGATATTTGCCACTGCCAGTCCGGATTTTGCAAGCCCTTCCCTGCTGAGACGGAAAACCTGTTCCTCTGTTATGAACCCGTTTGCCATCCTGTTACGTAACATAAGTCCGGCGGGCATGGCTGCACCCATGGTCGGAGGTACTACCCAGCGCATATGGGGCCCACCCGGGCCGTTGAAGCAACCTCTATCCATCATATCCCATGTCCCGGATCCTACTCTTCTGAATGGCTGGACGTACGGATTATTTGCGTTGTCTCCTGTTCTGAAAGCAAAATGTCCGAGCTCATGTGTTATGGTCCCCGAATTTTCACCCTGCCTTATTGAAGAAAGCCCCCATTGCATCTGTCCTGCTTTCCATGAAGTCCATTCAACATACCTTGTCGGAATCCATCTTGGCTTTGTCGGATCAGGGTTACCCCATTCTGGTGGTATATCATCCTTTGACAGGAACTTCATCTCACCAAATTCCTGCCAGACACCTGTTTCGTCATACCCTGCATATATCCTTAGTATAGCATCATACCGAGACTTGATATCACCAATATCCTCCCTCCAGAGTGAATCAACATCAGGCTCCATCCGGCTGCGGGTCACTGATCCGTCTGGAGTGGAATGATTCTGCCTGTGTTCATTAAGACCATACTCCCAGTGGTTCTTTGGCATAAGATATGGTCCGTAGGCATCTAGGACAGTAATTCCAAACTTTCCACGCCCCTGCTCCATCCAGTAACCGTTGACGGTCTGACCGTGATTTAATTCTGATGGTTTAAGCCAGAAGTCGGCATAGAATTGGGGGACAGCCTCCCTTGCAACAGGATCAATCTGTGGATTGCCAAATAGGTCTGAGTGCTTAGGCTGGGTGATTACAAAAGGTTGATCTGGAAAATCCACCGCAATAAGAGCCATTTTAAATTCACGTTCAGGCTTTAGCGAAGGATCAGCCCACTTCCTGCCGGGGATGGGTTTGTAATCAGCCCATGTCATATCATCCTGGTCATGGACGATCTGGGGATCGATAGGATCGGGTCTTGATGCCTTTACAGTCTTCCCGTGTCCGGTGTTGTTTCCTGACGCGGCAGCTCTGTTTTTCTGCTCCATGGAGTAAAAACTGACTGCCAGAAGTAGCATAATCACTAGTGCAATTGATCTCATAACGATTAATTATTACAAGGGTTAATTCCTCTGGTGGTATTAATAATTTTAAAAGAAAGCTTATTCATAAGGGCACCTCTAAAAACCTATTTTTTTGGTCCATTGTTTGACACAAATCTAATTCGGTTTTTTCTAAAAACCAAATTTTACCCCCTCCCCTTTTTTTATTTGTCTAATTATCAGTTTATTACTTTGTTTATTACCTTCTTTTTCTTGTAGACCTTCTATTGCTCTTCACCGATATACGCGCTATCAGCATAAAGTGGTTGCCCCTCGTCTTTTTCGGTAAGCAACTCTTCTGTTGCTTGTGACCTCGAAGTAGCACCGTAGGTAATCGTGCACGAAAGCATCGGTAACTTTGTACTTTTCAATAAGTTGCTCTCGGAACGTCCAGAATGTTTTGGTATCCGGAACCTTATCACTTCTTTAATCCAAGGAAGCGTTTAAAACTTGCCCTGTCTACTATTTGGTATTCCAATTGGTCATCGGAAAGATTGTAAAGGCTTTGGATCAATAAGGCTTTGAACATCATTAGCTTACAAAAGGGTGGGCGACCGCCCTTGGACAAGTCCTTGTCTTCATCTTTATATGCCTCATTTAAAGGGCTTTCAAATATTTTCCAATCAATATAATCATTGAGTTTTTGAAGGGGATCACCAAGTTTGGTAAGCTTTTCCATTAAAAAATGATCGTCAAATAATCCAAGAGGGTTTATATTTTTCATAGCTGATTAATTTTCCCCTGAAATTAACCAAACCACGCAAAATTTGCAAGGTTATGTTATTAACAATCAGATGAATATATCAACATGGGTTTTTAGAGGTGCCCATATATCATAATTACTATTGCAGCTATGTACTAGAATATCTGTAAAAATAAGACATTTCTACTAAAATAATTTCCCAGAATTCTTCTAAAAACCTGCAAAATTACGTATCTTTATCAGTACAGACTTCGTGAGTTTGGTGATAAAAATTTTTACACTGCAATTACACATAAGTATCTGAATATCAAGTACAACACGTTTTAAGACTGCTTTTGTGCCATTTCTAAGTATCTCTATTTCAATAGTATATGTTTTTAAAATGTTTCGAATGTCCAATTATATCTCAAAATCTTGCAACTTTCACGGTATCAAGCTAATACCGTTGTTGTGTTTTTTTAACTAACGAAGTCTGTAAGAATTAATAATCAGAAAACCCCAAAAAAACAGTTATGAAATCTTTGATCTCCTTATTCAGTTTATTTTTCTGTATTGTATTATTCTCATGTAATACTCTTTCAGAGCACAAGGTAAAAACCGGGGGACCTGAAGTGGTTACATTCCGGGCCTTACCTTTTGAATTGACCGAGGTACATCTTCTGGATGGTCCTTTTAAACATGCCACAGAGCTTAATGTCAAATCTCTGCTTAATTATGAACCTGATCGTTTACTGGCAAAGTTCCGGACAGAGGCAGGCCTGGAACCGAAAGCCGAACATTATCACGGCTGGGAAGATAATACCATCGCCGGACATAGTCTGGGGCATTATTTAACAGCCTGTGCACTGATGTTCCAGACTACGGGTAACAATCAATTTCTCGATCGTGTGAATTACATAGTAAATGAACTGGAGATTTGCCAGGAAGCAGATGAAGAAGGGTACATTGGAGCCTTCCCGGATGGAAAGCGAATACTGGAGGAGGAAGTCGCCGTTGGTGATATCCGGTCCAAAGGATTTGACCTGAATGGTATCTGGGTTCCCTATTACACCCAGCATAAAGTCATGGGTGGATTGCGTGATGCATACCATCTCTGTGGAAATGAAAAAGCCTTACAGGTAGCCGTTAAATTTGCAGACTGGCTCGAGGGGATTGTTACTGGCTTGACTGATGAACAGGTACAGGAAATGTTGCATTGCGAACACGGCGGGATCAATGAAGTGCTTGCTGAACTTTACGGTGATACAGGAGACGAAAAATACCTGAAAATGTCACGGATCTTTCATCATAAATCCATTCTGGATCCCTTAGCACAAGGGGAGGATATCCTCCCCGGCAAACATGGGAACACTCAAATTCCAAAACTGATCGGGCTTGCACGAAGATACGAGCTAACAGGTGATGAGACTGACCGTAAGACAGTTGAATTCTTCTGGGACCGTGTGGTAAATCATCATTCATACGTTACAGGTGGCCATGGGAATCATGAATATTTCGGTCCCCCAGATTCACTGCGCAACAGATTAAGTGACGGCACAACCGAATCGTGTAATGTATACAACATGTTAAAACTGTCCAGACACCTGTTCGAATGGGAGGCGTCTGCAGAAGTGGCCGACTTCTATGAACGGGCCCTGTTCAACCATATCCTTTCCTCCCAGCATCCGGTCGATGGCAGGGTGATATATAACCTGTCACTTGAGATGGGAGGATTTAAATCTTATCAGGATCCGTACTGGTTTACCTGTTGTGTGGGAACCGGTATGGAGAATCATTCGAAATACGGCCGTAATATATTCTTTCATAATGATGAAGAACTTTTTGTAAGCCAGTTTATTGCTGCTGAATTAACCTGGAAGGAAAAAGGCGTGAAAGTGCTTCAGATAACCAATTATCCTGAAGAACAGGGAACAACACTTGAATTTGACTGTGCTGAACCTGTGGAACTCACCCTTCAGATTCGTTATCCATACTGGGCCGAGAATGGAATTGAAATCATGGTTAACGGTCAGAAAAAAAGAATTAGCCAGGAACCGGGCAGCTTTATTGCCATTCGCAGGAAATGGGAAACAGGCGATAAATTAGAGGTAAAGACACCTTTTACACTACGTCTCGAAACAATGCCTGATGATTCAAACCGTATTACCATTATGTACGGTCCTTTAGTACTAGCTGGAGATTTGGGTCCAGAAGATGATCCGGCTGCCGGAGATGTCATGTATGTTCCGATATTCATGACTGAAAACCGGAACCTGGCCAACTGGACGGAGGCCATATCCGGACAGGCCAATGCATTTCAGACCGTGGATGTGGGGAAACCAAGGGATGTTGAATTTAAACCTTTTTACCAAACACATGAACGCCGGTATTCCATTTACTGGGATATGTTTTCTGAAGAAGCCTGGAAAGAATTTCAGGCGGAATACCAGGCCCAGCTTGAACGCAGGAAAAAACTTGAGGAAATGACAGTTGATTTTATTCAGCCGGGAGAAATGCAACATGAACGCGATCATAATTTCCAGGGAGAACGGACCAGGGCTGGTGAATTTAAAAATAAGAAAAACCGGCAGTCCAGAGATGGATTGTTTTCTTTTGATATGAAAGTACTAAAAGGTCAGCCGATGGGACTGGTCGTTGACTACTGGGGTGGATTCCCCGGTTCCAGGACATTCGATATTCTGATAGACGGGGAATTACTCGCCACGGAAAACATCTCTGACAGAAACAATGGCCAGTTTATGGATGTTTCATATGAGATTCCTGAAGAGATGACTTATGACAAGCAAAAAATTACAGTTAAGTTCCAAGCTCATGAAGGACATATCGCCGGTCCGGTGTTTGGTGTGAGGATAGTGAAAAGATAAGGGTGGTGCCTTCAGAGATTGAGTGCGTATGATCTGATTAAATGAATTACCGGTAATTCAACACCGGCCATTGCCACCTTTCCTTCACCGTTCCGGTTTGTTTCAATGTTTTACCATTCCAGGTAATTGTTACCATATATTCTCCCGGATTAGTTTTCATGGTATTCCAGTAATACTTCTGAATACCTTTTCCAGCCTGTACCATTTTATTATGTACTTCCTTTCCATTCTCATCAATAACCAAGATTTTCACTTCTGCTTCAGGATCATCCCTGAAATAATACCATATTTCAAACCCGTTGGGTTCATTGCTGGTACGGAAATGGTTACTCCCTGTCATATGATAATTCCCCCAGAATGCCTGTTGTGAAAAATTCATCTGAGGTTTGGGTTCAATTTCAAACAGACAAAACTCAGTCTTTTGAACCTCCTCTGTGAATTGTTGCAGCGGGCTGATATCCGTTATCCATGCGCCTATCCCATAGGTACCAACCACGAGGTCATTTTCCCGGGGGTGCACCAGAAGATCCCGGACAACGACCGGGGGCATATTTGCTTGTAAAGGCATCAAATGATTCTTCCTGAGCCATTATCTGGTTTGAAATGAATGCGGCGTATGCCAGAAACATGAACTGATATGCAACTTTTTTCATTCGTTATTCTTTTTTTATTAATCTACCAGACTTCCCATTCAAGTATCCCCCCGGAATATTCTTCACTGAGTTTAACTTCCATTCGCAATGCGGAAGTTAAGACTAATTCAAATTCAACTTCGTCGAATGTACCTTTCGTTGTGGTGTACTCAGTTTTTGTTTTTACAGGTCTCCAAGTATTCCCATCACGATACTCAAGCTTCCACTCTGATGGAACCCGAAAACCTCTACGGGGGCTACTGTCAAGCCAGAAAACTCTGACTTTTGAAATTTTTGCCGGTTGTTCAAAATCATACCGAACCCAGTGCCACTGGTTGCGGTCGCGGCCCCAGTGATAAAGCGGAACACTCCAGTCGTTCAGGGATGAAGGTACGATCTGGTCGTTCAGGGCATTGATAGCATTGGTCATTTTGGATGCGGACAGAGTACTTTTATAGGCAATAGTTGGAGCAGGTAAAGGCCTGACCGCTTTTTCCTCCATAGGTATCCAAACCATCATTTCTCCCTGTCCACGGTTGGCCCATACATGATAGGGAATAGCAGTGATCTCCACCGGTTTTGATTCAAGACCGTTTTCAAGTGTTTTTGAATAACTTATCCCTGTTGTTTTGATAACCTGAACTCCCTGCAGCAGGCCAGGATTGAATTCAGTAGTAAAGGAAGCTTCGGTATCCGCCATCAGGTTGAATACTTTGCCACCTTCCTGGTCGGGCCATTCAAGACAATAAACTAGCGGGCCACGCTGCAGAGCAAACCTGTCCTGATCGTCCTCTACCTTTTCATGAGCCCGGACTTTTGTTACGGGCATGGGCAGGATCAGTTCAACCTGGTCACCAGCTTTCCATTTCCTGTTTAACCGAATGTAACCTTTGTTTAATTTGTAGTTTGTATTTTTTCCGTTGACCTGTAATTGTGGTTTCTCTTCAACATCCTGCATATAATAGTAGAGATCGCTGGGAACCGGTTGATTCCTGGCCCAGCCGGGAATTCTGAGGAAGAAGGTAAACCGCTCCGGTTGCTCAGGATTTATTGTAAAGCTTATCTTGCCATCCCACGGATAATCGGTTTTCATCTGTATCCGGACTGTCTGGTCGTTCATTTCAACTTCCGCATCATTTTCCGTATACAGGTTTACATAGATCCGGCCGGCTGTTTTGGCATATATATAACCGGGTATTGAGGGGATGAATCGTGTAATATTCGAAGGGCAACAGGCACAGCCAAACCATTCCTGTCGTTCGTGCTGGCCATAGGAAGCCAGAGGATTGGGGTAAAAGAAACGATTACCACTCAGAGATACACCGGAGATCATTCCATTATACAAGGTCCGTTCCAGGATATCCAGGTACTTTACATCACCCTGATGAAGAAACATCCTGTGATTCCAGAAAATATTGGCAATTGAGGAACATGTCTCGCAGTAAGCCGACATATTCGGCAAGCGATACGGTTCGGCAAATCCTTCATTACCACCGGTTGCACCAATGCCTCCTGTAATATAGATCTTCCCGTATACAATATCCTCCCAGATCCTGCTGATTGCATCCACATATGCCTTATCGTTGGTCAGGGCGGCCACATCAGCTATACCTGAATACATGTAGGCTGCCCTGACCGCATGGCCGACAGCTGAATCCTGTTCAGTTACTTTCTTGTGTGCCTGATTATATTCCTCTCCACCAGGTCCGCGAACGTCAAGAAAGAACTTGGCAAGGTCAAGATATTTCTGTTCACCTGTAAGCCGGTAAAGCTTAACCAGACCGATCTCGATCTCCTGGTGGCCCGGGTAATTTTCAATTTTATCCCAGCCAAATTCATGATCAACCAGATCTGCCGATTTCAGTGCAATCTCCAGGAAATTGCGCTTACCGGTGGCCTGGTAATGGGCTACAGCTGCCTCATACATGTGTCCAAGGTTATACAGTTCATGACTCAGAATGTGGGTTTTTTCCCAACGTTTACTTCCGATCCAGGGATGTGAATCATCCCCCATAATTGTCCTGATAGTAAACAGATATCCATCTTCTTCCTGGGCTAGCCCGATGTAGTAAATCAAGGTATCGAGATAGGCTTCCAGCTTAGGATCAGGTAAGGTTTGCAGCGAATAGCTTGCACCTTCAATGATTTTGAATACGTCGGAATCGTCAAAAGGATAGATGGAACAGAACTCTCCTTCTTCCAGTCCCCCGGCAATCTTGAAATTTTTAACTCTTCCTGTCTCTTCTGATTGTTCAAATGCAATGGGGATGGTTACTTCGTGATTCCTCTTTATCCTGGGAGCCCAGAATTTATCCTTCACTGCTACTGAAGTGAACGGAACGGGTTGGATCGGGTAGTCACCCGTTGTTTTCGGCCTTTCAGAACAGGCTGTTATCCAGATTATCATGGCAGGCAGAATAATACCAAAGCTGTTTTGCATACGTTTTTTCATGATACAGTGATTTTATGTTCATACAATACAGAAATTCCCAAGTGAATCAGTATGGACAGCAGCATTAGATTTTTTAGCTCTTACAGAAACATTATTAAGTAAAAATTTGTTATACATTTTTACTTTTCCGCATACTACTCTCTGCTGTGAATAAATAAACGTGAAATCAAGACTATAGTATAATAACAAAAATAGTCACAATATATACTTTAAAAGATCTCACGCAAACACGACGATTAAAGTATATGAAAAAAAGCCGGGTCAACTTGTTGATCCGGCCCTAAACTACCAATTAACCCTTATTATTTTAACGTATCGGAATTTACTCTCCGCCTGGCGGATCATGAGATCGTCACGCTTGCAGCGTGACTAAGTTCAATGTTTCGAGGTTTACAAACAATTAAAAATTAGAAATTAGAAATTAAAAAAATGTTATTTAGATGTTTTGCTTGAAATTGACCCTAAAATCTTTTTAAGCTCACCTGATTCATTAACCAAATATTTTCCTGTTTCTTTATCTCCAATGTCAAGAGCTTTAAATATTTTTAACCAATAATTTGATTCCCGCATCTCTGTTAATGAAATTTGACGGGGTGAATAGTCAGCTCCGCTTGATGTTGCCGCTTTTGTCAACTGGTATTTCATCACAGTAATTTCT
>CAZEWS010000061.1:0-523 GCA_964515985.1 uncultured Rikenellaceae bacterium
ATAATAACTACACTTTGAGGTGATATTTTGTGGTTCACTTTGATCCGGAACAAGTGGCTCACTATAAGACGGATTACCCTACTCACTTATACCGGAATTTGCAATAAAGCAATTAAAATAATTAAAAACTAAAAGTTAAAATAATCATGGAAAATAAAACATTAGGTTTTATCGGAGCTGGTAGAATTACCAAGATTTTTCTACAAGCATTCAAGAATCTTAACGTTTCATTTAAGCAAATCGTGGTAATTGATACAAATAGGGATGTATTAGAGCAGCTTAATAATGATTTTCCAGAAATCAATGCCACCTCAGATGATATACAAAGTGTGGTAGATAATGATGTTGTTTTTATCGCTTTGCATCCTCCTATAATCATGGGGATGTTAGAGAAAATTAAACAATTCCTGGATGAAAATACTATTCTTGTTTCCCTGGCCCCTAAAATAACTGTCGAGAAAATCAGTCAAAAACTAAATGGCCATAAAAGAATCGCAAGATTAATTCCGAATGCTCCTTCTGT
>CAZEWS010000061.1:533-14302 GCA_964515985.1 uncultured Rikenellaceae bacterium
ATCTCAGATGATATACAAAGTGTGGTTATTATCATCAGTTTTTTCGTTAAAATTAATTTTTTTATTTAATCTATTATTCATATCTCTTAAAAATCTTTTTCTTCTCAGGGATTCTCCTTTTATTTTTAATCGATGATAAGAATGGAATAACCTATCTAATACAGCATCTGCTATTCTTTTATCAGAGATAATCCTATCACTTATTTTTCAAATTGAATAATTACTATATTAGTGAATCTTTGAATTTATCCGAACGATCAATTTAAATCAAAGGTTATGAAAAGAATAGGCCTGTTTATCATCGCAATAATAATAACTCTTCCCGTTTTCAGTCAGGACAATAAAATCAATCCTGAGCGGCAATGGTCAGGATACAGGGGATATTATTCAAATGGTACACTTGATGAAGCAAATCTCCCCGATTCATGGGATGCTGTGAATGGGATTAATGTACTTTGGGAAATCGATATCCCCGGTCTGGCATTGTCGAGCCCGATCGTGTGGGGAGATAAACTATTCATTACAACTGCAATCAGCGACCAGGATACCAGCGGATTAAGGACTTTCCTCAGCGGAGATGTCCGGCCTGTCGAGGACAAATCAGAACATGAATGGAAAGTATACTGCATTAACAAAAATACCGGTAAGATTATCTGGGAAGACACTCCTGTCACAGGAATCCCACAGATCAAGAGGCATCCGATGTCTACCCATGCCAATACGACAATTGCTACTGATGGAAAACATGCCGTTGCATTCTTTGGTTCTGAAGGACTCTATTGCTATGATATGGACGGAAAATTACTGTGGGAAAAGAATTTCGGACTTCTGAAATCGGTTTTCTTCATTGCAGAAAGTGCTGAGTGGGAATTTGCCAGCTCACCTGTTATTCACAAAGGCGTTGTGATTGTGCAGGTGGATGTTTTTGAAGGCTCTTTTGTTGCGGCATTTGATATCGATTCCGGGAACGAACTATGGAGAGTTGAAAGAGATGAATACCCTGGATGGTCAACACCAAATATATATACCGACGACGGGAATGACAGGGTTGTTGTCAATGGGTTCAGGCACCGCGGAGCCTATGATTTTAAGACAGGTACGGAAATATGGAGAATGTCCGGAGGAGGGGATATCCCCATTCCGACACCTGTTGTCTCTGATGACCTGGTTTATTTTAACAGTGCCCATGGCCGGTTCTCACCTATCCTTGCTGTGAAAACCAATGCCATAACGGATAATATTCTGTTCTTTAGAACCGAGAAACATCTTATTGCAATATCTGAGAAATGATTCGGATGAAGAAACTAATATTTTTTGCATCACTGTCCTTCTTTACATTCCCCTTGTTTTGTCAGAATTATGAAATCAACCCTGAAAGACAATGGTCTGTTTACCGTGGCCCTCATTCGGGCGGTTTCCTTGATGGTGCAAATCTTCCCGATACGTGGGATGTGGAGCAATCCGAAAATATCAAATGGAAAAGAGATATTCCCGGCCTTGCACATTCAGGTCCTGTAATCTGGGGTGATAAGGTTTTCCTGACAACTGCAGTAAGCCAGTTTGACAACCATGGTATCCGGACAGGGATATTTGGTGATGGAGAACCCGTGGATGATGATTCGGAACATGATTACATAGTTTACTGTATTGACAGGAATACCGGTAAAATAATCTGGGAACGTACATCTTACAGGGGTATTCCGGAAGTAAAGCGTCATCCGAAATCGACCCATGCAAATTGTACACCCGTAACCGATGGAAAATATGTCGTTGCATTCTTTGGCTCTGAAGGACTTTATTGTTATGATATGAATGGCAATTTTATATGGGAGAAGGATTTTGGGCGGCTGGATGCGGGAGCGTTTAATGCCGACTGGGCCAAATGGGAATTTGCAAGTTCCCCGGTAATTCATAAAGGTGTTGTAATCGTCCAGTGTGATGTGCGTGGCGATTCATTCCTTGCAGCGTTTGAAGCGAGTACCGGAAGGGAGATTTGGAGGAAAACGAGGGATGAGCACCCGACATGGTGCACCCCGAATATTTATGAACATAACGGACGGGAGTTCGTTGTTGTGAATGGTTACAAACACAGGGGTGGCTACGATTTTAAGACCGGCGAGGAGGTCTGGAAAATGTCAGGCGGCGGGGATGTGCCTATACCCACCCCGGTAATTGGTGAAGATCTTATCTATTTCAATAGCGCTCACGGACGCCTGTCACCAATATATGCAATCAGAAAGACAGCCAGGGGTGATATCAGCCTGGAAGAAGGACAAACCCATAACGATTACATAAAGTGGAGCATACATGCATTCTTTATTACTTTATGACGGATACCTTTATAATATGCGTTGGAACGGCCAGCTCCAGTGCATTAATCCGGAAACAGGAGAGTTGATTTACAGGGAGAAAATTGGAAAAGCAAACAGTTTTATTGCCTCACCGGTTGCGGCCGATGGCAAAATTTATATCATAAGTGACGAAGGTGATGTATATACGATACGGGCCGGAGGTGAATTCAAACTATTGAATGAAACCTCACTTGGAGAAATTTGCATGGTTGTACCTGCAATCAGCGATGGAATGATCATCTTCAGGACACAGAACCAGCTTATTGCAGTAGGAAAATAGGAACCCGTTTACTCTTTTCTCAGGTTTGTAACTAGTTGTGTGCCGACAAGCTTTCTTACCGTAATTAAAATCGTTAATGATCCCACAATAAACACAAGAGCAATAATTGCCGACAGGAATCCAACCGGTACATGGGCATCGGATAATAATGAGGGAAGTGTGGCTATCATTGCCGGAACAGAACCGGAGAATATCCCTGCAACAAGTATATAGTTGTGTTCACCCCGGATTGACGCCCTGATTTTTGCCGGAGAATAGCCGGTAGCGAGCAAAAGAGCATATTCTTTTACCCTCATATTCAGGTTTCTGAGCAAAACGAATCCCAAACCCAATACTCCCATTATTAATCCCAACCCCCCGAGGGTCATAAAGACAGTGAGGTAGGTATTCGTCACCTCATTGAATGAAGCCAGCCTGTCGAATGTATAATTTACTTCAGTTCCGAATGATGAAAGTCTGTTCGACAGGAGTTCCCTGTAGCTGGCAATGTTATCTCTCACCCCATCAACAAGAAATACATTACTCCCAGAAACTGAAGGGTAAAATTGGTTGAAATTGTTTTGTCCGATCAGGATATGTCCCTGGAAAACAGATGATTTTAATCCGGCTGCTAAGATAATATTCAATGAGCCCCCATTTTCAGCGGATAAAACAAGGGTGTCACCTGTTTTCCTGTTCAGGCTCCATTGAAGGACTGTCTGATCAATAATCCCGTAAATGGTATTCTCTCCTGGTCTTAAGGATAACAGGTCCCATGGATTCTGCACTTCCGGTCCCTTCATAACTGTAGCAAAAGAAAAAGATCCTTTATCTGAAAAACAGGATGCGTCAAGTCCCAGTAAAGGAGGACTCTGAACACTGTTTAAATTAAGGCAACTGGCATCATCCCCGTCCGCTCTTTTTGCCTGTATGAAATAGAGCCCGGATTGTCCGGCATCAGGCAAATCATACTCTTTCTTACCTGCAGAACTGTTAAGATCGTAAATGAGAGGAGTAACAGTCTCACCCCACAGTAAGAATCCCCCGGTTCCACTCTCCCGGGAGATGGTATCTGTATTAAAACTTTTTCTGTTTGCACCTGTAATAATTATGATAAAAATACCGGCAGCCAGGAAAAGAACAGGTGTAATTGCCCGGGAAGGATAACAGGCATAATATAGCCACGAAGAATTCAATAATGATCCTGACCTGACAGATCGTTTTTTGAGATTCAGGCTTAATACCAGCCTGCAGTAAAGTAAAATACAGACAAAAAGTGTAACTCCTGTCGTAAACCATAAAACGGTATCAGCACCAGGCATCAGGAGAGCAATTGCAATTTGTATTATAATAATGATGGCTGACAGAGAAAAGAGTGTTTTTATATTGTTTTCCATAAAATTCTTCTTTACGGCTACATGACTAGATCTGTATTCTTTCAATTGATTCCTGAGGTTTATCCATATTACAATTAATGCCAGGCCCAAAGTTACCAGCAGACCGGTAATCATACCCGCAATATCGAAATATGATCGGATTGTATCCGTCTGAACTGCTCCTTTCCAGACAGAATTTAGCAATTTGACAATCAGGGCATTAAATAAATTGCCTGTCAACGCTCCTGCAATACTTCCAAAAAACGCAATTAACCCACATTCCAGGAAAAATATTCCGGCAATAATTTTAGAACTGAATCCCAGTGCTCTTAAGGTGGAAACCTGCTCCCTCCTGGAGTCAATATGTGTGGATACGATCAGGACAAGCAAAATAAGGCTTGACAGAATGATGAAAAAACTCAGGCTCAGGAACAGGGTACTGAAATCGACGCTGTCTTCTGCTGCTTCGATTGCATTTCTGCGAGCATTAACAATTCTGAATCCGGTATTTAACGGATCAATCCTGCCACTAAGTCTGCTGAGGATTTTATCCCCATCGACATCTTCCGGAAACCTGATTGCTGTTGCCGGACCAAAATCGTTACCCCAGAGTTCACGTCCTGTTTCGTATTTGATAAATGCCTTGGGTGTGCCCTGGTAAACATTCCAGTAATCTTCGTCTTTATCCCTGATCTCATTCAGATTTATTGGAACTCCTGCATCCCAGCTACTGCATGATTCACTTCCTGAGATACCTGGAAACTCCGGCATCAGGGCATGATCTGACCATATTGAAACCGGTTCTGTAATATCACTGACAACGAAACGACAGGTATCTTCAACGAGCTTTTTATAATCCCCCATAATATAATACAACAGATCAATACTGTCACCAATGCCTGCGTCCAGGTCTTCGGCAAGCCACCTGTTTATAATAATGTCGCTGTCATCAGGTATCCTGTCATAAAGTTGACCTGGCAATGCAGATACAAACGAGTATGGTGTCGATTTTTCACCATGGGTTATCTTATTGGCAAGATAGGTAATAATCGGTCTGGCTTCAGGAATTGCTTCTGAAACTTCTTCAAGTTCACCTGAACCGATAAAAATTCTGTCAGAAATAATCTCCTGCTGGTTGCCGGCTTTCACATACCTGAGTCTCATCCCTGCATCTTCAATCGTATAAACATCGGTTAACCCTTTACTTATATTTTCAAAGGACGATGACTGACTATCCTTAACGAGGATCCGGTTTATTTTGGGATCTCCGGCAAAGAACTCACTGAACTCTGAAAGAGATACATATATGGTCAGTGGTCTTACCTGGCTTATTCCCAGGGTAAAATTGGCCAAATCATTACGGGTGATGATCTGTTTCACTGTCAGTACAAATGATTCAAAAGCATCACTCTCGGGGGCAAAAGGAGAACCTGAAGGAATATCAGAAATATTCCCAAAACGCAGAATAATATCATCTCCGGACCTCAGATTCAGTTTATCGGCAAGCTTTTTATTTATTGCAGCTTCCCCTTTATCAAGCGAGATTTTGTTTGTTGGTTTATTAAAGCTGAAAAACCTGTTTTTTACCCCGAATACCTGTATGTTCAATGCCGATTCCCCGGTATTAAAGCTTCTGATCCAACCTTTCGTCTCCAGTATACCTTCACATCTTTCCCCTGTCGCCTTTTCCAGCCTTTCCGCAAGGGATTGAGGGAAATAACGGGGTCCTGAATTTATAACAACTCCTGTACCATAAAGCTGATGTTCATTGCCCTCCAGTAAACTTTTTCTGACGGAGTTTCCTGTCAGTAGTGACCCTGTAATTATTGCCGACAAAAACAGGATGATCAGGAATTGATAAAGTGAGGTTGTTCTGTAGTGGGTAACAGAACGAAAAATTATATGAAACAGGCTCATTTTCATCAAATTAATGCTTTTCTGCTGACGGGCCGGTCAGGTGGCCGTCACGGAGTTGAAGTTTCTTTCCCAGCTTGTCTGCAAGATCCTGTGAATGGGTTACAGCTATTATTGTAGTTTCATAAACGGTATTCATCTCCAGCAGTAAGTTGCCGAGATCTTCTGCATTCCTGCTATCCAGCGAACCGGTTGGTTCATCAGCCAACAATAAGACAGGCTTATTTACCAGTGCTCTTACCAGTGTAGCCCTTTGTGCCTCGCCACCGGAAACCAGTGCAGGAAATTTGTTCTCTATACCGGAAATTCCTGTCTTCTTAAGAAGTTCATTGACATATTTCTCAACCGAAATCAGCTCCTGCCTGTTTTTCCTGTCCATCAGCAGAGGGAGATAGATATTTTCAATTATTGTCAGGTGTGGCAGAAGCAGATGTTCCTGGAAGACAAATCCAAAATTATTTTTCCTGAAACCGGCTGACTGATCAGGATTCAGGCCGGTTATTTTGGCATTATTGAATTTAATCGAGCCGGAGTCAGGTCGGTCCAGCAAACCGATGATATTCAGCAACGTAGTTTTACCGGAACCCGATGGTCCGGTAATTGCTACTGTTTCTCCTTTTCTCAATTCAAGTTCGAGCTTATCCAGTACAACACCTCTCTGAGGGTAGGATTTGGAAACATTACTCACTATTAACATCCCGATAGCTTTTTGTCACATGAAGAGTTAAACCAATGATTTTTTGTATAAAGATACGATATCCCTTGCCATTTTTTGCGTACTGAGCAGAAGGTGTACAGCCTCTTTACCTGAAGCACTTAATTTTTGAAGTTTCTCCTTATCGTTTATAGTTTCGATTAATGTACTGGCGAGTTGCTCTACAGAATCAGGATGATAGATAATTCCGCCTCCGGTCATTTGAATTATTTCGGGGAACGCCCCTGTGCCAGGCTGAACTACCGGCACACCGGCAGAATTGGCGGTAAGCAGGTACAATCCGTATGCATCCGGTTTTCTGACCGGAACACTCATGATGTCTATTGAACAGAAAAATTCTTCTTCCTGTTTGCCATGAAAAGCAGAGTATAGTTTAACTCCGCCATCAAATCCGCTTTCTCTGAGTTTTCGGAACTGTTGTTTAACAAAGGATTTATTGTCCGTTGTATAGCCTCCGCAAAGGTGTAGCTGTAAGGAGGGAACTTTATTTTCCCTCATTATAAGAATGTAGGCATCAATTAGTTTATCTAAACCGTTCCTGTGACTCAGCCGGGAATAGAAACCGATAGCAGGAACATTGTTTATTTTCGACAGGTTTTGAAATCCGGTTTCTTCTAATCCGGAAGGAACTACATGAATCTTCTCTGCCTTGATCCCGGTTTTTTTGATAATGAAATCTTTGAAATAATTGCTAGGGCATATGAAAAAGTCAATATTACCGGATTCTTCGCTGATCAGTGCCCATGCCTTACTCCTGTAAGGTTCTGCCATTACCTCAATCCAGTCATCTTCATTCTGTAATGAACAAATTATCTTTGATCCGGTTGCATCCCTGAGCTGCCCGGCAAGTCCCATTATAAGGGCATTGGAAAGGTGGATAATATCCGGTTTCCCGTTCTCTGAAATATGCCTGGAGAGCCTGGCGATCTCCTTATCTCTGCCGGGATCGTTCCCTTTTATCATTTTCAGTGTAGTTTCCTCGAATCCTTCTGTACGTGTTGTACCAGCTTTCTTTGCAGCAAGTCTTAATAGTGGAGGTGCATCAAATATTTTATCCATGAACGAAGGCATGTGTTCAAACATTTTCACCCTTTCCCTCAGGAACATTGAGACAGCGCCGAAAAAAACCGGATTTTCGAATTCATCACCAAAATCTTCCCCGAGAGGAGGTAAATACAATGGGACAGCTGAGGCGGTGATACCATCAACTTCTTTTAATGACGATACATATAATCTGTCCCGATGGCAATTTCCACAATAGAATGATCCGCCAGAGCCAGCAACAAGATATACTACTTTCATCATTTCCAAATTAGTTTCCAAATGCAAGCAATCTGCCGTCTTCTGTTAATATACAGAAAAATTCATCCGTTACAGCCGGAGAACTGCTTACAGGTTTCCCAACATCAAAGCTCCATTTCTTTTTACCCGATTCAAGACTGAGAATGTATATATTCCCATCCCTGCTGCCAAATAAAACGTTATCATCTGAAATTACAGCTGATCCTGTAATTCTTCCTCCTGTCCTGTATTCCCACATTTTTTGTCCATCTGCAATATTGTAACAGTACAGGTGTTTATCTTCACTTCCAACGATCACACGACCATTGTTTATTGCAGGTGTAGCCATTATGACACTATATTCATCTCTTGCGGGTGCTTCCCACTCTACCTTCATTGTCTGAAGATTAACGGCAAAGAATATTCCTTCATACGATCCGACAAATGCCTGATTACCGTAAATTGCAGGTGAAGATGCAATATAAACTCCAAGGTTGGCATATGTTTCCTCGAGGCCTGAAGCAGGTTCTACGATTCTCAGGAGTCCATCACATCCGCCAAATATTATCCTGTTCTCATATATAGCTGGTGTTCCATGAATAAAATTATTGGTCTCCAGCTTCCATACCTGTTTACCTGTTTCAGGATCAATACAATGCAGGTAAAAATCGTAACTTCCCACCACAACCAGACTTTTATTATCTCCATTCCAAACATTGGCCGACCCGATTATCTGGTTTTCCGTTTCGTACTCCCAGGATAGTTCTCCGGTTGAGGCATTCAGTGCCCGAAGTTTACCATCGAGGGATCCAAAAATTACTTTATTCCCTAAAATTATTGGTGCTGCTTCAATGGATGAACCTGCTTCATATTTCCAGAGCAGTTGGCCTCCTGATGTGACAGCATAAAGAGTTCCGTTATTGTTGCCGAAATAAATAACCCTGTTAGAAATGACGGGAGATGAGACGGACCTGGAATCTGTTTTGAAGGTCCAGAGTAACTCAGGGCTTGAAGGTATGGGAGCATCTGTTCTGCCAGACAGATCACTTCCGCCCCTGTACATCGACCAGCTGTTATCACCCGGTTGCGAGATACAGGAAGTAGTGGTCAGTAAAATGAAAAATAAGATTACTAGTCTATTCATAATGAATCCTGAGATTTATTCTTTTTTAGCTAATGCTCCGGTCGGACACACATTGATCGCATTATCTGCCCCTGTCAATAAAATTGAATCAAAATCAGCTGTCAGCGGCTCGGTGATCATGCTGATAAATCCTCTTCCCGTAAAACAGAGTG
This sequence comes from uncultured Rikenellaceae bacterium, assembly GCA_964515985.1. Taxonomy (GTDB): domain Bacteria; phylum Bacteroidota; class Bacteroidia; order Bacteroidales; family VadinHA17; genus CAZEWS01. The sequence continues at coordinate 9,726 of CAZEWS010000061.1, forward strand.
AGGGATTATCTGTTTCGTCTGTGCTCACCCGGACGCATAAACCACACTTTATGCATTTTGAATTCTCAAAAATAAGCTTATTTGTTCTATTTATTTTCTTCTCTAACGGGTGATTTACCAGTTTTAGTTTTGGATTGCCGATGTTTAAATTCTCCGCTATCTCTCTCAGCCTGCAATCATCGATTGCACGACAATCACAATGCATACAGTTAAGCGCTTCTCCGATACATTCCTCTTCGCTCCCGGGTTCGGTGAACCTTTGTGTCTTTTCCGGACATTCCTTTAACCATTCTCTCTTTTCATCCTCTTCAATTTCACCTATTGTTGAATTGAACCGCTTTTTTGGTTTGCTCAGAATACCTGTCTGCAGAAAGTTATGAATTGCTTCTGCGCTTTTGCGGGCATTGCCTATGCGTCTGATTACCAGTTTATCATGTTTGGCAGCACTACCTACAAAAAAAATGTATTTCCCGTCAAGGATCCGTGTGTCTTTTTCAAACAGGATATATGTTTCACCAGGGTCAATCTTATCCGATCCGATATTACCGGAACTTGCATTGATGATAATATCAAAACCAGGAATCAGGGTATTCTCCAGGTCAGATGCTTCAATGGGAGTATTTAACCTTATTTCAATTCCTGAATTAACAAGGAAATTCATTTCATTATCAGGTAAACTGGCTGGAAGACCTCTTGCGGATAATTCGGAAATAAACGTTCCGCCAATCCTGTTACTTTTTTCAAACAGGACACACCTGTGACCGTATTTTGCCAGACTGAAGGCGGCAATCAATCCGGATGCCCCTGCTCCTATTATGGCAATTTTTGCTGATTTTTCCGTCTGTCTGATAATTGGTGCCGGTCCGGTTGATCCGGTAACGAATTTTTTAATTGCGGTAATAGCAACCGGGGCATCTATCATTTTCCTTCGGCAGGCTTTTTCGCAGTACCTGGAGCATACACTGCAAATACTTTCAGGCATACCCATTTCAAAGTAGAGAAGTTGCGATGCCAGTGAAAAATCACCTTTCTGGATATACCTGTTCATCAGGGGAATATTTAATCCGACAGGACAGACCACTTTGCATGGAGCTTCACATTCCGCCCGATGTTCTGTTAATAGCAATGATAAAGCCTCTCTCCTGAATGCAATCACTTCAGGCCCCGATGCATCGATTCTCATCCCCTCTTCAACCACAACCGAACATGAGGGTATAAATTTACCTGTACGATTGTCTTTCACCATACAGAGCATGCATGAGGTGTAGTGCGGAAGTTCCTTTTTATAACAGAGTGACGAGATATTGATTCCATTATCCCGGGCTGCATCAATCAGCTTAATACCTTCCCTGACCTCAATACTCTTATTGTCGATCTTTAGTTTAATCATATCCCTACTTTTCAATTGCATCGGCAGGACAAACCTGTACACAACTATCACACTTTATACAGATATCACTATCGATTTCATGTTTTTCATATGGTTTATACGGGATAGCATCAACAGGGCATTCCCTGACACAGAGCGTACAACCAATACATTTATCGTTAATTTGATACTTAATCAGGTCGGGACATTTTCTGGCAGGGCACTCTCCACGGGTATGTGCTTCATATTCTTCCCTGAAATATTTGAGACTGGTAAGGACTGGGTTAGGTGCAGTTTTACCTAGTCCGCAAAGGCTACCATTGATTACTGAGTGGCACAGGTTTTCCAGCTCATCAAGTTCTTCCATACTTGCTTCTCCATTGCTGAAGCGCGTTAACAGTTCCAGCATTTTCCGGGTGCCTACACGGCAGAACGTACATTTCCCGCATGATTGATCATGAGTGAAGGTCAGGAAATATTTTGCCATGTCGACCATACAATCCGTATCATCGAGCACAACCAGTCCACCGGAACCCATCATTGCCCCAAGCTTTGTAAGTTCGTCAAAATCAACGGGTGTATCGGCCAGTTTTTCGGGGATACAACCCCCTGAGGGACCACCTATTTGAACTGCTTTGAATTTCCGGTCATTGGCAACACCTCCGCCAATCCCTTCAACAATTTCTCTTATTGTTATACCCATCGGGACTTCAATAAAACCCCCTCTGGCAACTTTACCTGCAAGGGCAAAAACTTTTGTCCCTCTTGAATTATCAGTCCCTATTGATCTGAATTCCTTGTTGCCGTTACGAACAATCCAGGGGATCTGACATAATGTTTCTGGATTATTTACCAGTGTGGGTTTTCCTCTATAACCTTCCTCAGCAGGATAGGGTGGGCGGTATTTGGGATTTCCCCTGTCGCCCTCAATAGATGCGATAAGTGCTGTTTCTTCACCACAAACGAAAGCACCTGCTCCTTCAAATAAATTTATGTTTATTGAAAACTCAGTCCCATAAAGTTTCTTCCCTATCAATCCTTTTTCAATGCATCTCTCTATAGCGTTCTTAATTCTTTCCACTGCCAGTGAATATTCGGCCCTTATATACAATATACCATGGGATGCCCCAACAGCATATGCTGCTATCATCATACCTTCAAGCACCCGGTAAGGAAATGATTCGATGAGCATACGGTCCATGAAAGCACCCGGATCTCCCTCATCACCATTGCATATAACATATTTGATATCGGCATGGATTTTTCCTGTTACATTCCATTTTTCCCCTGCCGGGAATCCGCCACCACCCCTTCCTCTTAAACCACTATCTATTATTTGTTTCACCAAATCTTCCGGTGTAAGATTCTTCAGTACGTATTGTAAAGCTTCGAAACCGTTGTGACTGACATATTCATCCAGTGAGAAAGGTGAAAGCTCTCCGTAGTATTCTGTTGCTATATGTTTCTGGTTCTTAAGGAAATTATTCAGGTATTTTTCCCTGACGTCATCCGGCAGGGTTATCGGGCTACTAACTTTTTCATCCGAGTGAAACGTATCAATCCAGTCATCCAGATAGGTTTTTATTCTCAATCGTTTACCCGGCGGTTTCAAATGTTTCAGCACGATATTAGTAACCTGGTCCTTCTGTACATTTGTGTATCTCACGGGTTGGCCATTCTTTTTTGCAAATTCCAGCAGTGGTGTCTGATTGCAAACACCTACACAACCCACTGATTTTACACGAGCCTTGATTTTATATTGTTTTAAAATCCTGTTTACTTCAATAAGTACATCCCTGCTTCCCCCTGCTATACAGCATGATCCCAGCCCGACACGAATTTCAGTATCACTATATTCATCATAGCCATAGGAATCAGTAACTATTCTATCGCGGGATGAACTTAAAAAATCCTTAAGGATATGGTTAACCTCAGTCGTTTTAGCATGTCCATAGGTTTTGTTATCGATCTGTACAACCGGGGCCAGTGTACAACAACCCAGGCAGGCAACTTCCTGGATTGAGAACATGCCGTCATCAGAGGTATTTGTTCCGGATTTTATTTCCAGCTCCCTTCGAAACGCATCAATAACAAGCGATGCTCCTTTAACATGACATGCGGTTCCGTTACAAATCTTAATTATATGATTTCCGTAGGGGAGATGGCGGAACTGTGAATAGAAAGTGGATACGCCGGTGATCTGTCCCGGAGTGATGTCAGTCATCTCACAGATAAGTTTCAATGCCTCAGATGGGAGATAGTTCAGTTCATCCTGGACAGTCTGTAATACCGGGATAACTTTGCTCTTATCAGTTCCTATCCGCTCAACTACAGATGCCACAACATCTTTGATGTCATCAACAGCCACTGCTTGGCAGTTACACCCTTTATTCTTTATGTTTTTATTCTCACTCAAATCAAACTCCTTTATCGCTAACTTTAATATCCATTTTTCTCATTTCTTTTGGTCCTTTGTTTCATACTGGTATCATCCGCGATACATGAACTGGTTTATTCTGAAATGCAGTAAAGATGTTCCTCAGACCGGATATATATTTTTCTTTCTGAGAAGGCAGGTGTACAAACAGTCCTCTCCCCAAGAGGAGAATCAGCTACCAGTTGAAATTCTCTCTCTGCTTTAACTACATGCATTACACCTGCCTGATCCAGCATATAAACATTATTACCGGCAACGATGGGAGAGGCAAAAAAGCCGTAGTCAAATTCATGGTCCCAGACAAGATTACCGGTTTCCGTATCGTAACAGGCCACGCCACCCCAGCTTGTCAGGACAAAGACCAGTTCCTCCGTAGCAACGGGACTGGAAATGTCAGGTGTATATTCATTATCCGCCCATACAATGGATGCAGGTTCGGCCGGATTAATGGCGACTAGTACAGCGAAATCATTCACAGCAAAAACATACCTGGAGTTCACACTAACAGAAGGGCCGACCTCTCCACTCATGCATTCAATTGACCATAATTCCCTTCCGGTATTTACATCATAGGAGATAACGTACGGTTCCGCGGTAAGAATAACCTGGATAATTCCGTTAAATTCAGTTATCACCGGAGAAGCCCATGATATCGAAACGGGCCGGATAGTTTCCCACATCAGGTTCCCGGAGTTAACATCAAAAGCCATCAGGGATTTTTTCCCGGATTGATCATATTGAACCAATAGTTTATTTTCATGGATGATCAGT
>CAZEWS010000062.1:0-226 GCA_964515985.1 uncultured Rikenellaceae bacterium
ACAGCCACTTCCGGACATATTTATTTTCGGAACAAAGATTTATGGGACATGAGCCGGACCGACCTGGCACAACACAGGAAATATTCAGTAGGAATGATCTTTCAATCATTCAACTTGATTGCATCCAGAAATGCCATCGAAAACATTACTCTTGCCCTTACTTTTGGAGGAGTTCCTAGAAAAGACAGAAAACAGATAGCCATCGGACTTCTTTCCCAGGTCGGTC
>CAZEWS010000062.1:402-1467 GCA_964515985.1 uncultured Rikenellaceae bacterium
AATCCATCCTTAATACTTGCCGATGAACCTACAGGAAATCTTGACAGTATTACATCAAACGAGATTATTGGGTTGCTGCAACAATTAAATAAAGAACATGGGATCACTGTAATAATGGTAACACATGACCAGGAAACTGCAAAAAGAATTTCAAAGAAAGTCATCCGTTTGCACGATGGCGGGATTGTGAAAGATATGGAATAATGGAGTAAATGAATAAAAAGCTAAATGAATTTATCATGAACATCAGCGATATGCTTATCCTTGCTTTTGCGAATTTGTTTCGAACAAAACTCCGGACATTTCTAACAGTTCTTGGTGTGGTTATTGGAATTGGGGCATTATCTTCAATGGTTTCCTTTGGAACGGGAATGGAAAAAAATATTACCGATGCCTACAAGAAGAATGACTTGTTTACGAGTTTTACCGTAACGGCAAAGAAAATTGATCTTGAACAACTTAGTGAGGGAAATATCGAAGATTTTGGTAAAATCCTTGAGAAACCAAATACACCACTCACCGATTCAATCCTGGAAATAATACAAGGGATTCCTGGCGTTGAAACCGCCTTTCCTGACATTCTGTTTCCTTCAAAGCTTAAAATAGATGAGTATTATGAGACAAATACCAATGTTCAGGCTTTACCGGCAAAAATGGGTAATTATCAACCTTTTAATGATCTGTTAGCTGGTGAATTTTTCAAGGACGACTCATCAAATTCGGTCGTAATTCGATGGGAAACACTAAAACGAATGAAGCTCTTTATACAGGATGAAAATAATTCCGTATCTCTCACAAGAGAGGATTCCTTACGCGGCGCAAAGATCGTTCATCCTGATACCCTTATCGGCAAGTCAATTCAAATCATTTCAAAATCCTTTAAACGGTCTGGCCGTCCGGTTAATCCACTCACACTTGTGATGTCTTCCGCAGGTGATCCATTCAATGAAACAGTAACGGAACTTACTATCTGTGGCATTCTTAAAAGATCAGATCCATTTACGAACATCCGATTTCGGTGTGGAATCATAATACCAACTAAAACAGCAGGTGCAATACCCAAAC
>CAZEWS010000062.1:1537-2526 GCA_964515985.1 uncultured Rikenellaceae bacterium
AGAAAGGAACATACAATTCATTTTATGTCAGGGTGAAAAAGATGGAAAATATGAATTTTGTAAGGAAAGAAATTGAAGAAATGGAGATCCATGCCTATTCTGTCTCCGACCAGTTAAAAGAAATAAAAAGAGGTTTAATTATAATTGATTCCCTGTTGGGTGCTATTGGAACGGTTGCCCTTATAATTGCAGCACTTGGAATCATAAACACGATGGTTATGTCAATCCTTGAGCGAACCCGTGAGATTGGGATCATGAAAGCAATAGGAGGAAGTGAAAAAGAAATAAAACTTATCTTCTTTGTTGAGGCTGGATTTATTGGTATCATTGGTGCCATCTTCGGTCTTATTTTGGGCTGGCTTGTCACCAGGATTGCGAACCAGATCGTAAACGCCAAATTAATTCCGCAGGACGAACTTCCGGTTGATCTGTTTTATTTTCCTCTATGGTTGTTGCTCGGAGCAACCGCGTTTTCAATTCTTATCAGCCTGGCTGCCGGGTCATATCCGGCTATCCGTGCCGCACGCATCGATCCTGTAAAAGCCCTCCGGCATGATTAACCGGATATTCGGGGTTAAAGACAATAATTAAAATTGTAGTGCAACTACGGGCCAGAATCCGGGCAAATCAGATCAATCCAATGTCCATGGTATTTAGACTTAGTCAAGGTTTGACTCTAAGTCAAGCCTTGACTATCTTGAATACTTCCCCATTAACTGACACTCATCCAGGATATGACCTTCCATCGCTCTTAATAATTCTGACTTGGTGAGTCCGGGTCCCAGATCAAGCTTTATATTAAGAGCATAAAGCTTAAAATAATACCTGTGAATTCCACCTGGTGGACATGGTCCGCCATAACCTATCCTCCTGAAATCGTTCCTTCCCTGGATACCGCCATTATCAAGGATTTCGGTCATTGGTACATTTTCCGGCAATTCGTTAATTGCCGGATCTAAATCATAGATAACCCAATGAACCCACGTACC
>CAZEWS010000062.1:2757-2987 GCA_964515985.1 uncultured Rikenellaceae bacterium
CTATACTCCTCTTTAAGAAGTGGTTAAAAACATTTTGTTTTTTGATTTTTTATATCAAACTAGCGTTAATTTAATTAATTATTATTTTTAAATCAAGTTAAATGCGTAAAACCATAACCAAGCATTCACCAAAATTAACAAATCCTGTAACAAATAATTTGTTAACATTGTCATATATTAGCATAACCTGACCAATTTCCTAAAACTAACTGAAAAAATTCAATATCCAA
>CAZEWS010000062.1:3189-3903 GCA_964515985.1 uncultured Rikenellaceae bacterium
GGATTAATGCCTGCCCGTACCGAATGGTACGTTCGGGCGGGGAATAATGGAATTTTGGAGTAATGGAATTTTGTTTTTTAAGCGCCTTGTTATGGATGTTACGATGCTGTCGGATGTTTCCATCCGACAGTTAATGATATGGCAAAATTTTAATTACTCCAGCATTCAATGTCAGGTGGAAACACCTGACAGCATGTAATTAGTATAAAATACCAATCAAATATTGCTTTTTTAATTCACCCTGTGAATTCGTGAAACTATGTCCTTATTATTTGTAATTTGGAATTTATTAATCAGGATAAATATTGAGCAATTTATAGACAACCTCTAAAATAACAGTGAGAATTCCATCAAATTCAAACATATGGATGTACAAATTGAAACGAGTTGGAAAGAGCAGCTTTCGGAAGAGTTCGAAAAAGAGTATTTTGTCGAATTGGTCCGATATGTAAAAAATGAGTATAAAAACGGGAAAGTCTACCCTCCTGCCCGATTTATCTTTAATGCATTTAACCGTTGTCCTTTCGACAAAGTAAAGGCAGTTATCATAGGTCAGGACCCTTATCACGGTCCAGGTCAGGCACACGGTTTGTGTTTTTCAGTTAAGGAGGGCGTGGCATTTCCTCCCAGTCTTGTGAACATCTTCAAGGAAATCCATGACGATATCAATGCACCACTACCGAAAAATGGCAATCTGGAGCACTGGGCAGATCA
>CAZEWS010000062.1:3913-8376 GCA_964515985.1 uncultured Rikenellaceae bacterium
GGGGTGAGGGATGTGCCACATTAACAGTAAAAGCACATCAGGCAGGTTCCCATCAAAACAAAGGCTGGGAGCAATTTACCGATGCAGCCATAGATAAGCTGGCTAAACATAGAGATCACCTGGTATTTCTTTTATGGGGGACTTATGCACAAAAGAAAGGTGCTTTTGTTGATCGTTCCCGTCATCTGGTTCTTGAATCGGCACATCCCTCACCCCTGTCAGCCAACAATGGGTTCTTCGGCAACAGGCATTTTAGCAAAACAAATCAATACATGGAAGAGCATAATATTGAACCTATCGTTTGGTGAATAGGATAGCCGTGCCACGGTTTTGAAACCGTGACACGGCTAATTTTCTTACTATTAAAAAAAAATATTATTTTATAGACATTATAGACAAACTCTATATAGTTCAAGTTGCGGGTTATGCCATAGGCATCATTTTTGGAAAAGTTATATGTTTACCCCGTAGGATAATTATTCCAACGGGGTGAATCCTGTGAAATAATTTTGCAAGCAAAATTACTCGCACTGTAGAATTGCTTCGCATTAACTTTTGTTGAAGCTACCATGATCTGATTTCTTCCTGAAAATCAATTTGTATGGAACGTAAAAAGAAATTCTCAGAATACCTTACGTCTCTCGAAGTTATTTTAGCTCTCTATATTGTGTTATCCATTCTGGTAACTGTAATGAAATACGAAAGAGGAACAAAAGACTTTATGGGTGGAGAGTATACCAATTACAATAATTATATCATTTTTAAAAAATCGTTCGATCATTTAATTGAAAAACAAGACCTATATACGTTTTATCCCGAGGAATACGCAGATCTTTACAAATACAGCCCAACCTTCGCCCTTTTAATGGCGCCATTTTCGAGGCTTCCTGATCTGACAGGACTAGTACTCTGGAACTTACTGAATAGCCTCTTACTCTTTTTTGCTATAAAATTCCTGCCAATTAAAAACAACAAAACAAAAGCTTTTATCCTGTTGTTTATTTTAATTGAACTTATTACCTCCCTCCAGAATCAGCAGAGTAACGGGTTGATAGTGGCCTTACTGATCCTTGCTTTTAATCAGCTCGAAAAACGTAATCTGTTGCTTCCATCCCTTTTCATTGCTCTTACAGTATATATTAAAATATTCGGAATAGTGGCATTTTTACTTTTCTTGTTTTATGAGAAAAAAACGAAATTTGCACTGTATTCGATCATGTGGACTCTTCTTCTGCTTGTCTTACCATTAACGGTTATATCCTTTGCACAATTACGATTTTTATACTCAAGCTGGTGGAACTTGTTGAACACTGACAATTCAGTGGAGACTACTTTTTCAGTCATGACCTGGTTAAAGGTTTGGTTTAATTTGAATTTACCGGCAGGATGGGTAAGACTGGCAGGACTTTTATTACTGGCTATTCCTCTTATAAAAATAAATGCTTACCGGGAATTCGGGTTCAGATTTTTATTTTTTGCTGCCGTTCTGATTTGGGTCGTGATTTTTAATCATAAAGCCGAATCGCCAACCTTTATAATAGCAATTTGTGGTGTTGCCTTCTGGTTTTTCTCACAACATTTTAAGATCGAGAATATTTTTTTAGTTTGCTTTGTCTTTATATTCACAATCCTGGCTCCTACTGATTTATTTCCAAGAAGCGTCAGGGTTAATATACTGGTACCTTATGTTGTTAAGGTATTCCCCTGCATTCTTATCTGGCTTAAAATAACGTTTGATCTGATTTTTGGGAAATATAAATTATTTAATGATCTTATTTCATAATTTCTCCTATTGTTTCCTTTAGGAAATGGTTATGATCATCACAACAAAAATGGACATGAATGGTTTTTATATTGCTGAATCGGTATGGCGGGCATGGAAAGACTGGGATTTCGGATAGAAAAAAGAACCTTCCAGGTGGATTACATTTCTGGTTTAAAGGATACTAAAACGTTTGGAAGAGAATACTCGTCAGACGACTGGAGTCGTCTGACGAATTGAAAAAATTAATCAGAATATTGTTAATTTTGAATTAGAAATGCAAACATTGCAGCATGGATAAGCAGGAGAAAGCGGCAATAATCAGTTTAAAAAGCGGTGATTTCGAATCCTTTGATCAATTATTTAAGAAATATGGTAAAAGGTTATATGGATTTGCAATAGGCTACCTGAAATCACATGAGGATGCTGAAGAACTGGTTCAGGATATTTTTGTGAAAGTTTGGGAAACCCGGTCAGAGCTTGATGAAAATCAATCATTCAATTCATACTTATTTACCATAGCAAAAAACACCATTTTAAATCATTTTCGAAAAAAAGCTCATCAACAATCCTATATTGAATACATAAAACAACATACCAAATTAATCCATACTAAAACCGAAGAAGATATTATATTTTCCGATTTGGATGCTCAGGCAAAAAAGGTTATCAATAAACTTCCCTCCCGGAGAAGAGAAATATTCCTTTTAAGTCGTGAGCATGGATACAACAACGAAGAAATAGCACAACGATTGAATATTTCAAAAAAAACTGTGGAAAACCAGATCTCCCATGCCCTGAAATTTATCCGGGAACAACTCGGCAAAAAGAATTTAATTCCCCTGCTGTTTATTTCACTTTTCCTTTAAGAGACTTATAGAACCTGGTTTCCATTCCTTAATTCAGATTAAATATGTAACCTACTCGTCTGACCACTAAACTTCAGGGTTATTCGTCTGACCACTAAGATGTTCAAGTTTATTATATCTCATCATTAGCATAATATTTTAAATCTAATCATAGAGTTAAACAGTAGAAGTGGTCTGACGAGTAAATAACCGCCCGTTAGCAGTAGTGGACGAGTATCATAAAAAAAATTGCTTACGGATAGGTGTGCAATGTCAATTAAGTGTATTATTAATTAGAATCCTCCTTTTAATGAAAATATTTAACAAAATAGATACAAATCGGTTTTTTTTTATAGGAGGTTTAGGTTAATAATAAGGGGAAATGCCCGGTCGCTATGATTGGGCATTTTTTGTTAAATTCAACAGGCAAAAGGTAAGAATAATATCCGCTTAAGGGGCTGTCTTAAAAGTACTATAAAGAAGTTCTCGCAGAGACCGCAAAGATTACGCAAAGATCGCAGTTGGCAGTATATCAATATATTAATTTTTGCGCTCTTTGTGAATACTTTGCGAACTTTGCGTGAAACATAACTTTTAAGACAGCCTCATATGGAAGAAAAGATAAAAAATACAACAACCCGCTTCAGCGGGCTTTAAGAGGAGAAATTTTAATGGACAACAAAGATATCAAACAACTTATCGATAATTATTTTCATAATAAGATTACTGAAAAGGAAATCGAAAAAGCTCTGAAAGAACTGTCAGATACAAAAAATGCAATAGAGATTGGAAATTTAATGAGAAAACACTGGGAAAAATCCGAAAAAAAGCAAATACAGGAAAAAACAGATTTTGATTTGTTACTCCATAAGATTCACCACAGAATTAATATGATCAAACAAGGTAGTAAGATTTCCTCCGTCGAGACAGCAAGCATTTTAAAGGAAAAACCTGCTACATTAAAATTAATCCTTGGGAAAATCTCAAAGATAGCTGCGATTCTCTTTCTGCCTTTACTTTTAACTTTTGCTTATTATTTATTTTTTGGAGTTAAAGAAACAAAAACTGAACCAGGGATAGCATTTAATAAAGTTTATACCCCATTATCGGCTAAAACAAAATTTGTACTGCCAGATAGTACGATTGTCTGGCTAAATTCAGGTAGTTATCTGAAATATCCTTTTGTTTTCCCCAACAAATCCAGGGAAGTATATCTTTCCGGTGAGGGGTATTTTGAAGTTGCCAGTAATGAAAAAGTACCTTTTGTTGTGAAGACAAATGAATTGAATATCACCGCATACGGTACTTCTTTTAACGTAATGGCTTATTCTGATGACCAAACCATTGAAACCACCCTCGTTGAGGGCAGGATAAAAGTGGAAAAGCCTGATACAAAATGTTTCGTATATCTTGAACCATCCAGCCGGTCCGTTTTTTTTAAAGGAACCATTAAACTAAAAACAGGCAAGGTTGACACCCGGTTTTATACATCCTGGAAAGACGGCAAACTTATTTTCAGAAATGAACCGATCGATGAAGTAGCTCATAAGCTTGAAAGATGGTTTAATTGCACCATAATCCTTGAGGATGGTGCATTGAAAGATTACTATTATACGGGTAACATTGAAATGGAAACACTCAGGGAAGTAATAGAGTTGGTCAGGATCACAACACCAATCGATTATACATATAACAAGGAAACCCGGGAAATCCGGATAAAATCTAAATAGTGTCTATCTATAAAGTAATTGTTTTAAGCAACGCGAGATAAAATAAAAAAATGAATGCCTTGCCTCCCCTCTAAAAAGAGGGGACTGAGGGGTGTGTAATAATTTCTGATTTATTCATTTTAT
>CAZEWS010000062.1:8477-10593 GCA_964515985.1 uncultured Rikenellaceae bacterium
AGAGTTAAGTAAAACTCCTACAGTTAAAAAGAATTTCACTAACCTAAAACAAAGTTATGAAGAAATTATCAGAATGTCTAAAAATATTTTTTTTAGGCAAAAATTTTAAAATTATGAGAATAAGTCTTTTCCTATTGTTTGCTTGTTTCTTCCAGGTGTTTGCCGCAAATAATTACGCGCAAACCAAGAAACTAACCATTTCAATGGACAAAGCAACTATTGCCCAGGTTTTACAGGCAATCGAGGATCAAAGCGAATTCAAATTTTTCTACAACAACCAATTGATCGATGTAACGAAAAAGGTCGATGTAGAAATAAGGCGAAAGAAGATATGGGAAGTACTTGATAATGTGCTTCCTGATGCCGGGATCACCTACCGTGTTGTAGGTAAGCAGATTGCATTATTTCAACAGGTTTCAGGCTCCGGCGAACCGGTTATCCGGCAACAACCGGTTACAGGTAAAGTAACAGATGAATCCGGTAAACCACTCCCAGGTGTAACTGTAATAATCAAAGGGACGACAAAAGGAACAACCACCAACTTTGACGGTAATTATACCATCACAAATGTTCCAGATAATGCCACCCTGGTATTCTCCTTTGTGGGAATGTTAACTCAGGAAATTATAGTTGGAACCCAAACCGAAATAAATGTTACCATGGCAACCGATGTAATTGGGATTGAAGAGGTTGTTACAATTGGCTTTGGTACACAAAAGAAAGTAAACCTGACAGGTGCTGTAGGAGTAATTAAGTCAGAAGTGTTTGAATCCAGACCAGTGTCGAACACAACGGATATGATTCAAGGTGTAACTCCGGGGCTTAACATAAAAGCCACAAGTGGTGATCCAACAGGGAGCCCAACTATTAATATTCGAGGTATCGGTACTATAGGGGAAGGATCGTCTGGAAATGCATTGGTGTTGATTGACGGAATGGAGGGCAAATTGAATTCTGTAAATCCACAGGATATTGAAAGTATTTCAGTACTAAAAGATGCAGCAGCCTCTTCAATCTATGGTTCCAGGGCTCCTTTTGGTGTTATACTGATAACAACCAAATCCGGGAAAGCGGGAAAGATTAATATTAATTACAATAATAACTTTAGGTGGAGTACTCCTATTAACATGCCCAAATGGATGGACTCCTACACTTTTGCAAAATACCAAAATGAAGCAGCAATAAATGCGGGACAAAATCCCCAATTTCTTGAAGAACACTTACAAAGAATAAAGGATTACAGAGATGGGATAATACCACCCGAGGTTGAGACAATACCCAGCAAATGGTACGTAAATAAGTGGGCACATGCCTATGAACCTAACGGTGCGCACGCTAACAACGACTGGCATGACATTATGTTTAAAGATGTGGTTTTCTCTCAGGAACATAATGCAAGCATATCTGGGGGCAATGAGCAATTGAATTATTATGTATCGGGCAGATATCAGGATCTTGGTGGTGTAATTAGTTATAATACTGATGAAGTGAAAAGATACAACATTGCTTCAAAATTTAATGTGCAGCTTACAAAATGGGCAAAGGTTAAATTTTCGCAACGGTTTTTTATAGGTGAAAATCACCGGCCTCATTTTGCCACAAACGACCAGCTGTTTGGAATGATAAGTAATCACGGATGGCCAACTAATCCACAGTTCGATCCAAATGGTCACTTCTATGTTGCTGCTTCTTGGGCTTTGCCAGTCAAAGAAGGTGGTGATTATGACCAAACCGTGAAACAAAATGACTATCAAGTGCAATTTGAATTAGAGCCTGTAAAGAATTGGAAAACCTATGCTGAATTTAATTATCGTTCTTCTACTAATAGGTCAAAAGAAGATAATAGGTTGTTATTTAACCATGACCTTGACGGATATGCATACGTACATACAGCAGATATTCGTTACTATGGAACCTCACAAGTATGGGAGAGATACGATGGCAACGATTATTTCAACACCAATATTTATTCAGAATATACTAAAACATTGGCAGGGCATACTTTTAAAGGAATGATAGGATTTCAAGCTGAACAGGGCAATTGGGAAAACCACTTTGGAAGTAGAGTTGGTAGTTTGAGACCTAGTTTATCAGCAGCATCAGCACCAGCCACAGC
>CAZEWS010000062.1:10603-10861 GCA_964515985.1 uncultured Rikenellaceae bacterium
CGAGAAGAACCTTTCTTGAATACAACAACTGGAATAGACCCCATTTCAGGTAACGAAATTGCACCTCAACTTGGTGGGGGATTCAATTCTTGGGCTACGTTTGGCTTCTTTGGACGTATTAATTACAATTATAAAGAACGTTATCTGGTCGAATCGAATATTCGGTATGATGGTTCTTCTCGTTTTCGTTCAGACAACCGCTGGGATATCTTTCCTTCTGTTTCTTTGGGATGGAATATTGCTAATGAGAATTTTTGG
>CAZEWS010000062.1:10871-13644 GCA_964515985.1 uncultured Rikenellaceae bacterium
TAACTTCACTTGTAAGTAATCTCAAATTACGGGGTTCCTATGGAAGCCTGGGTAACCAAAATACAAATAAATATTATCCTACTTATGTAACCATGCCGATAGGCGTAAAAAATAGTAGCTGGTTGCTAAATGGAGATCAGGCCAATACTGCGCATGCTCCAGACTTAGTAGCACAATCTCTAACATGGGAAACGGTTAAAACATGGAACGTAGGGTTAGACTGGGGAGCTTTTAAAAATCGATTAACCGGATCTTTTGATTATTTCGAACGTAAAACGGAAAATATGGTAGGTCCGGCACCGGAACTGCCTGTGACATTGGGCACAGACGTACCTAAATTGAATAATACAGACTTATTAACTTCAGGTTGGGAACTATTGGCAGCATGGAATGACAGATTTGCGAACGGCCTGGGATACAGTGTTACATTTGTACTTTCCGATTCAAAAACCAAGATTCTTTCTTACCCAAATAAATCAAAAGCACTTAATACCTATATCTCCGGGCAGATGATGGGAGATATCTGGGGCTACGAAACAATAGGAATAGCTAAGACACAAGAAGAGATGGAGGCACATCTTGCATCTTTGCCCAACGGAGGTCAAAGTGCTTTTGGAATAAACTGGGGCGCAGGAGATATTATGTATGCTGACCTAAATAGTGATGGGAAAATTGACGGAGGTGCTAATACATTAGATGATTCGGGCGATAGAAAGGTTATTGGAAATAACATGCCGCGTTACAACTACTCATGTACTCTGGCAGCAGATTATAAAGGATTTGATATTCGCGCATTTTTCCAGGGAGTGGGAAAACTCGACTATCAGAATCAAAGTACTTATTTTTGGGGAATGGCCGGTAGTAGATGGGGTTCAGCTGGTTTTACTTATCATGAAGACTATTTTAGATCAGCCGATACAGATTCACACCTTGGTCCAAATGTGAACGCTTACTTTCCCAGACCCGTCTTCGGATGGAAAAATAAGCAGGTTCAAACAGCCTATGTTCAGGATGTCTCATACCTACGCTTAAAAAACTTACAGGTTGGTTATTCATTGCCCAAATCAATTATTTCTCAATGGCGTATAGAAAATTTAAGAGTATTTGTATCTGGAGAGAATCTGTTGACAATTACAAACACTCCTCCTGTATTCGATCCCGAATTGATCGATTCAAATCGGGGTCGGGGTAGTACTTATCCACTGTCTAAAACCTGGGCTTTTGGGCTCAATGTAACATTTTAATAATATATACAATTGAGAAATTAGTTTTTACAATTAAATTAATTAATGAAATGAAATCAAAAAAGATTATAAATAAAATAACAACAGTAATTGTTTTATTAACAGGTTTATCTTTAATGAACTCTTGCGATGATTATTTAGATAAAGAACCACTGGATCAGATAATACCTGAGAAATATTTTTCTTCAGAAACTGATTTAGCTAATTACGTCAATGGTATGTATGGAAATGGGTTGTGGCTTTTGCCAAATCCTAGTGCCCAGGTCACAAAAGACCGCGATACTGATAATCAAGCTGGTCTTTACCCGAGCAATATTTATGCCCCTGGGCAATGGAAAGTAGAAGAAACCGGAGGTGCTTGGGAATTCAGAAACATACGCACTTGTAATTATTTTTTAGAGCGCGTTCCTGATTTGTTTGCTGCTGGTGAAATTTCAGGCAACGAAACACATATTGAACATTATATGGGTGAAGTTTATATGTTACGTGCTAAAAGGTATTTTGACAAAGTGAAAGCTTTGGGTGATTTTCCTATAATAAAAGAGAGTTTACCAACGGACGAAGAGGAATTAATTTCCATTTCACAACGTAAACCTCATTCTGAGGTAGTGCGCTTTATTATTGAAGATTTGAACAAGGCTATTGAGTTGATGATGGATGTGGCACTGGGTGGAAATAAACAGCGGCTCTCAAAATATTGTGCGTTACTTCTTAAATCAAGAGTAGCTCTATATGAAGCTACATGGTTAAAATACTTTAGCGGGACAGCTTTTGTTCCTAATGGTTCTGGATGGCCTGGGGCGGATAAAGACTATAATTCAGGTTACCAGTACCAGGCTGGAAACATCGAAGCTGAAATTAGCTGGTTATTGAGCCAATCAATGGCAGCAGCAACTGAAGTGGCAGATAATTTTAGTTTGACACCCAATAATGGAATGTTACGGCAATCTACATCAGATCCAATAAATCCCTATTTTAATATGTTTGGAAATATAGACATGAGTGGATTTGATGAAGTGTTACTTTGGAAACAATATTCAGTTGCTCTCTCATTCAGAAATAATAAACCAATTGATTGTGCCATGGATAATGCAAGCACAGGTACTACAAAAGGTATGGTAGAAAGTTTTCTTTGTGAAGATGGTCTCCCAATATATGCCTCTCAATTATATCAGGGTGATGACTCAATTGGTGCAGTAGTCCAAAATCGAGATAATCGTTTACAGTTGTTTTTGAAACAACCTCATTCAGTTAATGTTTTTATAAATCCCGAAGCCATAGGTCAGGGGTTTGAAATAGAACCATATCCAGGAATAACATTTGGTAAAAAGTATAATACAGGATACACTATTAGAAAGGGTACAATATTTGAAGGAACTTCGACTGAAGTAGGTAGAGGAGAAAGTGGAGAAATAATATTTCGTGCTACAGAAGCTTATTTAAACTATATAGAAGCATGTTATGAGCTTAACGGTTCTTTAGATGGAAAAGCTGTACAGTACTGGAGCGACCTTAGGGAAAGAGCCAAA
>CAZEWS010000062.1:13704-14283 GCA_964515985.1 uncultured Rikenellaceae bacterium
GAGAAGCAGAAGGCGACTGGGGAGCTTATTCTGGAGGCGAACTTTTAATAGATAATGTTTTGTACAATATTCGTAGAGAGCGTCGATGTGAACTTTTTTCCGATGGCTTTAGAGACTTTGATTTAAGACGTTGGAGATCCAAAGATCAAATGATAAACACACCATATCATGTTGAGGGGTTTAAATTATTTAATTCATCAATGTCTAAATGGTATCAAGATTCAGAAGGCAACTGGAATAGCGATATTAAATTTGACCAGGGGGGTAATTCAAATGTTTCTTCTCCAAGTGCTTCAGATTATTTACGTCCATATGAAGTTTTAGGGACAGAAATTGTTAAAGATGGCTATAAATGGGCAATGGCACATTATTGGTCACCTATAGCCGTTAAGCATTTTCAATTAACATCTAAGGGTGGCGATTACTCTACCTCACCCATCTATCAAAACCCGGGATGGGGGACGATTGCTGGAGAAGGGGCAAAATATTAAATTAATATTTTCGTGGTAGTGTTTGAGAATTGCATGTTAGTATATTATTATCCGAATCTCTGAATGAATGAGGCTGTAAATAGTCAAT
>CAZEWS010000063.1:0-456 GCA_964515985.1 uncultured Rikenellaceae bacterium
TCCGGATGAACCTTTTTTAAGCTTTAATAAGATTTCTATTTTAAAAACCCTTAGGGTTTTTTACCAAACTAATTTATAAATTAACCTTATCTTTGTAAGATGGTTGTTTGTAAGTTTTTCCATAATTCCATTATTTCATTCTTCCCCGCCCGAACGTACCGTTCGGTACGGGCGGGCATTATTCCTTTCAAAATACATCTCTTATGAATATTATTGACAGATAATATTTAGTTGTATAAGAGTTATTAATTAAAAATTGTATGTCCCCCAACCAACCTCTTGCAGATCGAATGCGGCCAAAAACTCTGGATGAGTTTATTGGGCAGGAACATCTTGTAGGGGAAAATGCCATTTTAAGAAAGATAATTGAGTCAGGCAATGTTCCTTCCTTTATCATGTGGGGACCACCGGGGGTTGGTAAGACAACCCTGGCAAGAATTATAGCAAATCAGCAAA
>CAZEWS010000063.1:576-11558 GCA_964515985.1 uncultured Rikenellaceae bacterium
TTTGATCGAGCTGCTTAACAGGGCGCTTCAAAAAGACACGTACCTGAAAACTTTAAATATCCGGGTCAAGGAAAATGAAGCCATTTTGAGGTATTCGGGCGGTGATGCCCGGAAGCTGTACAATGTTCTTGAACTGGTTGTGAATGCTGAATTGGCTGATAAAAAACTTGATATAGAAAATGTATTACAAGAAGCCGGCACCCAAAAGCATAAAAAAACGGCTATTGTTTTAACCGATGAAAAGGTTATAGAAAAAGTTCAGGAGAATATTGCACTTTATGACAAACAAGGGGAACAACATTACGATATCATTTCCGCCTTTATAAAGTCGATTCGCGGAAGCGACCCTAACGCTGCTGTTTATTGGTTAGCCAGGATGGTTGAGGGAGGAGAAGATGTAAAGTTTATTGCCCGGAGGATGGTTATTCTGGCTGCTGAAGATATAGGATTAGCTAATCCAAATGCACTTCTTCTTGCCCAGGCATGTTTTGATGCAGTGAATGTAATCGGATGGCCTGAATCCAGGATAATTCTTTCGGAAACGGCTATTTATCTTGCAACCTCTCCAAAAAGCAATGCGGCTTACCAGGCTATCAATAAAGCCCAGGGCATTGTTAATGAAACCGGAGATCTTTCAGTCCCCTTGCATATCCGAAATGCTCCTACCAAACTCATGAAAGATCTGGGATACGGTAAAGATTATAAATATGCTCACGATTATGATGGGAATTTCGTTAAAGATGATTTCCTGCCGGATGAATTAAAAAACCGGATATTCTACGATCCTCAGAAAAATCCAAGGGAAGAGGAAATACGACAGAGGTTGCAGAAATTGTGGAGAGATAAGTACAAATACTAAACCGTATGTTCTACATAAAAAATGATTCATTTGGTATTTATATCTCTTCTATATTATCAATGCTCAGGAATAATGGAGTAATGGAATAATGCCTGCCCTGTACTTGCGCACCGAAGTGCTTCAGCACACAGGTGTGAAATGCAACGTAGGAGCTCTTTCTTCAGGGGAATATTGTGCCGTAGGCATTCCTTTTGCAGGCAGGGGAGACAGGCATCTGGCAACATATCAAAGATAAATAGAAGTAATAACAGTAAAAATTGCATAAGAACACCATCGGTGTTCGATTATTGTAGAAAAAATAATTAAGAAAAGAAAACCGGCCCAACTGCCTTGCTCATCAGGGTGAAATTGTTCCATGGACGGAATCCTTTCTGCCAGCAGGCGGAGAGGCAAGCCTTTACGGACTATCAGGTTTACAAATCTTTCAATTCCAGCCGGTGAACCGGCTGCCTGCCTGACTGATACCGGTAAAGAGGAGCTATTATATGAAAATCCCTCCGGGACTGATTTTTTTTTTAGACCCTTAGGGTTTTTCCGGTAAGGATGCCTTTGGCACAAAACCCTAAGGGTCTTATGAATTTTGATTATACTTATATTAATGGCCTATAACCAATTGCTCAACCTGAAGTTTACCGTTGAAAATAAAATGTACGTAATAAACTCCAGTAATAAATTGCCTGGTATTAATTCGCAGTGTAGGTTTACTTGTTTTTAATTGAGATACCATTATATTCATACTGTTATAAATTCTCACTTCGTATTCATCTATATTATTTTCCGCCATTTTACTTTGATCTATACTAATCTCAACATAATCATCCGCGGGATTTGGAGACATTTTGAAACCCCGGCAACTAATGTAAACTACTAATCTACCATAGCCAGTACCACATGTATTTGTCACATCACAAAAGATTTGACCAGTTCCTCCCTCTAATGGTTCAACCAGAGCTTTATAACCATATCGAGATCCAATTATTCGTAACTTATAATCAGTATGCCAATAATATGTATCCCACTTATCTTCAGGCTCTAAAAAGTACCATTCTCTCATAAAACACTCGGGATATTCATTACCATCTATAGTTGGATCGGGTACTCCGACCCAATCGATATCCTTGCGAACTGTCACAGCACCACAATCACCAGAGATTGTTGCTTCTACCCAACCAGGACCGGCTGCCAAAGGAGCGGCTTTAACTATGTAATTATCACTTCCCTGCCCGCTAACATATCGTAAGTTCGTGCTTTTTGTCCAGTTTACTGAATAGACAGGCGGGCGGTTGTGAAGGGTGAAGGTGGTGTTGGAGGTGCAGACTATTGATGGGCCGGTTATTGGGCCGGCTGTACCTGCAATATTAGGCTCTCCAATAGCTGTATAAGCTATTTTAGTCGAGCTAATTGAAGAAGGTACCCATTTATTTATAGTTTGACCCAAAATATTGGTTCTTACATAATAGGCTGAGTATCTCACATCAAATCCTGTTGTAGTTACATTGGTTATTTCAGCCCATGGGAAGCCATCATTTGGATTTGCAAAACTCATACTAATACATTCTCTATCGCGTATCCAAACTTCCGGAACAGAGCAAAATGGAACATCAAATTCAATATGCTTGGTTACTTCATATCGGTCTACATCAAAATATGTACCTGGGGAAAGACCCCATCTGTTCCCAATAAAAATCCATTGACTTAGATTTGTTTTTGTTGTTGATCCCCCATAAGAAATGCCATGATACAACTCATTGGGTTCATCAAGTAATGCTAAAGCGCTGTGGGCATTCACTTTCCCATAACCTGTTTCTTCATCAAAACCAATACCGTATACTGTAATATCATCTGCTGTTAGTTCGAGTATATGGCGTACATCATCGTTGGTTAAGTTAAAGTTTCGATCTAATCCTTGGGAAATAATCAAACCGGCTACGCCCGAAACAACAGGGGCAGACATAGAAGTACCTGTATAACCGCCTGTATTGCCCCCCCCCCCTATCAGTTGTCCATATGCTAGTTCCAGGTGCAGAAACATTAATATGCGGTCCGGTACTTGAAGTTGGCCACCTATTTAAAAACCTATCTGTATTACCTACTGCAATAACCTCATGTGCAAACGCAGCCGGATAATTCGTTGGATTGCCTTCGTTAAATTCGTTACCCATAGCGACAACAGTAACCACATTATTGGCATAAGCATTTGAAATTGCATCGTACAATAGTGGAACTCTTAATATTACTTCATTTATTGGCCAACCCATGTCTGCAAAGCCATAGCTAAGATTGATGACATGGGCGCCATTGTTTACAGCATAATCTATGGCATCAGCCACATCCGATGGAAACGCGGTGGTAGAAAAATCCCAGTTATATGAACCGAAAGGGTAAGTTATTTCTAACCTGCCGGTTCCCACCATTTTCACCGGCATAATTTTACAATTCCACATTACTCCTGCTACCTGGTTTCCATTATTGGTAATAGCACCAATTACTCCTGCTACATTAGTACCATGTCCGGCAAAACTGTGTTCTACATTATTAGGCAAATCATCCATCGGGTCATTATCATTATCGCCGGAGTCGTAACCTGCAATAACGCGACTCCTGTCCCCCGGGTCCAAATCAGGGTGGGTATAATCCACTCCGCCATCACATACAGCAATTATTACATCATTTCTTCCGGTGTTGATATTCCAACCCTGCTCTGCATCAATATCAGCATCGGGGTGGGCAATTGAATTCAAATGCCACTGATTTCCATATTCAGTATCATCCGGCGCTATGCATGGTTTAAGCAAAACAGGTTTTTCTATATAAGCTTCAAAAATACCTTCTTCTTTTTTAAGGAAATCAACTAGTTCATCGGCTTGGTTGATGTCAGATAAAAATATTTCCTGCCAGCCTCCAAGATAAATTTTGTTTTTATCCGTCATTGGTTTTTTTAATATGCCATCATTGTTATAGCGATTCCTGAAAACGGCCTGAAGTTCTAAAACATTAAACCGTTCGAATAGCTTCCGTATGCTCTCTGATTGTATGTTTTCCATTTTGGTAATAAGGGTATTACCCGGAACATTTTTTTCATCGAATTTAGCAATTACTCTCAAGGTTTCATTTGATTTTAAGTTTTCCTTTGTTTCCGGTTGTGCTGAAACATGAAACGCTATAAATAAGCCTGTTACAATTGGTAATAAAAAGCAGATAAGTTTTTTCATGATAATATAGTTTAAAAAGTTAGTTGTATTTTTTTTTCGCCGTTAATATCAATTTTATAGAGTACTTCTTTTGAAAAATCGTCATTTGCATTGCAATAAATAATATATTTAGAATCGGGTGTCCATGCAGGAAACCTGCCATAATCGAACCGGTACTCGTCATTTCCATCGATATGTTTAATATAAATTTGCATGTTACTACTCCAAGCAATCATATTTCCAATGGGAGACCATGTCGGATCTCTGTCATCCCGATCATTGTTTGTAAGGCGTATTTCTGAAACTAATAATGTATCAATTATAAAAATATCTGTGCTTTTCCATGTCTGACTACCTTTTTCATAGACAATTTTATTTCTACCAGGCGACCAAGATGCGTACATTCCATTATTTGTTTGTGGATCTAAAATTCGTTTAATATGTATAAAATCAGGTGTCATTTTAAATACTCCTCCTTCTATAGTAAGAGGAGCACTGAATAGAATTTCTTTACCATCCCTTGACCAATCAGGTGAATATAATGGAAGGTCATCTATCCTCTGAAATGTTCGAATACTATCACCCTCAATGTTAATGATTTGTAAAATACCTCCGGATGTAAAAACCAGCCACTCTCCATCAGGCGACCAACTTGGGCTCCAATGGTCGCCTTTTAGCAAAAGTCTCCGGTTTGTACCCTCTTCATTCATTACATACAAACCCGTGGGGTAATCTTCCGGTTCGGGATATTCGAGGCTTTGATGATAATAGGCAATTAAATTGCCATCCTGCGATACAGCTGGGTCCAGATCTCGACTGATATCCACATAATCTATATAGTTAGCCGGATTTTTTAATCCACCTTCGGGGTTACACGAAATGATTGCAATTGCAAAAAATAGCAATATGAATAATTTTGCATGATAATTTTTCATGAAGTTTATTGTTTTAGATTGTTTCTTATTGAGCTTCACTAGCTTGTTTATGATAACTTGTATTTTATTTAGTATTCAATGATAATACTCATTTCTGTTAAGAATTATTGCTGATAATCACCAGCCTGTAAGGTTACTGTTACCCTACACGTTGGATGTCTTCTCCGTTAAATATATAACTCTAACCATTTCCATTTGAATATCGAAGGTGGTACAGTACTATATATATTTAACATTGGTAGTATTTCCAATAATCCTTCTTTTTTCACATTAATGTTAACATCAAATGCTTTTGCAAATCGAAAAGGGTTATTGAATTTTTTTAAATTAGAATATTTCTCACTGGGAGGTTTACCTATTCTGGATATTTGAGCTAATGCAGGTTCTGCAAAAAACAAATTGCTAACTAATCCAATTAGTATAAAATTTAAAACTTGATTTTTCATGGTACTTATTTTAATCAGTTAATTTCTTAAACTTATCTCCATTATATTCAGGAAAGTAAGTATTTAAGTTTTCAATGCCTGACTGGATCATTCACTTGATCCGTCTGACCGCTTGAAGCGGGCGGACGGAATTGTCCTTTCAATCTGTTCAGATTGTGCCTTGGAAATTTCAACCGTTTCATTAATTTTACAGCAAATGCTTAAATCCATACCTCAGATAAAACATCTTGATTCCAGGAATTTTTTCCTTCTGGCTGGTCCATGTATAGTAGAAGGGGAAGAAATTACAATGGTTATTGCTGAAAAAATCCGTGCAATTACTGATAGACTTCAAATTCCTTTCGTTTTCAAAGCTTCTTACAAAAAAGCCAACCGTTCGCGTCTGGATTCTTTTGCCGGTATTGGTGATGAAAATGCCTTGAAAATTTTGGAAAAAATAAGAGCTGAGATAAAAGTCCCGATCATAACGGATATCCATTCGGTTGAAGAAGCCGCTGTGGCTGCTGAATTTGTTGATATCCTGCAAATTCCTGCTTTTTTATGCCGGCAAACCGAGTTGTTGGTTGCCGCAGCCAGGACAGGTAAAGTAATTAACATCAAGAAGGGCCAGTTTTTGGCTCCATCTGCCATACAATTCGCTGCCAACAAGGTCATAGAATCAGGAAATAAAAAGGTTATGCTTACCGAACGTGGTACCACCTTCGGATACCAGGACCTGGTTGTGGATTACCGCGGGATCATTGAAATGAAAAAAACAGGCTTGCCGGTTGCACTCGATATTACCCATTCTCTCCAGCAGCCCAATCAAAACTCGGGAGTATCCGGAGGGAAACCTGAGTTGATAGAAACCATTGCAAAAGCCGGTATTGCAGTGGGGGTTGATGGCATCTTCCTCGAAACACATCCGGACCCTTCCAGCGCTAAATCAGATGGCGCCAATATGCTGAACCTGGCTTATCTGGAAGATCTGTTATCTAAACTTGTTAAAATCCGGCAAGCCATCCTTGATTTCTAATCATTTTTTTTATTTTTATTCGTTCTAACGATCAATTATTATTAATCACTAAAAACAGATTACAAATGAAAAGACTACTACTGGTATTATTGGGAGTTACCTTACTTTCATTCGGAAACACAATTATCGCACAGGATCTTGAAGAAGTCCTGGAGAACTATTTCGAGACCATTGGACAAGACAAACTACTGAAGGTCAATACGATTACCATGAATGGTAATATTATGGCGGGAGGAATGGAATTTCCTTTTACAACAGTTCTGAAAAGACCCAAAATGCTTCGCATTGAATCTACCATTCAGGGACAAAAAATGATCCAGGTATTTGATGGTGAAAACGGATGGATGATCAACCCCATGATGGGAACCCTCGAACCGCAGGATATGGATCCTGAAACAGTAAAACAACTGAGATCACAAGCAGATATGGATGGGGAATTATATAATTACAAGGAAAAGGGTCATGAGGTGGAATACATGGGTATTGATGAAATGGAGGGAACAGAAGTGCACAAGATTAAACTAACCAGGAAAGATGGTGATGTAACAATCTATTATATCGATGCAGATGCCTATGTTGTTCTCAAAGCAACCGGTAAACGGAAAGTCCAGGGAGTTGAGGTAGAAGGTGAAAGCACTTTCGGTAATTATAAAATGGTTGAGGGAATTGTTTTCCCGTTTAGCATTACATCAGGTGTAGCCGGGCAACCAGGTGCACAGGTTGTTATTGATACTGTCATATTAGATAAACCGGTAACAGATTCTCTGTTTATCAGGCCACAAAAATAGTTATACATCATATTGCGGGAGCTGTATCAAAAGTATTATAAACCGCAAAGAACGCAGAGAAGACACTAAGAACACAAGGCAATAAAAGGATGATATACAATCCTTTGCATACCTAGTGATTTCTTCGCGAAATTTGTGGTTTAAGAATATTTTAACTTTTGATACAGTACCCTAATTTTTGCAATAAAATTCTAACCTTGAAATATTAATCATGAACCAGTTTTTTAAAAAGCGAATTGGGTTATCTGTATTTCCTGTACTTTTCTTTTGTCTAATTACCTGTAATGCAGGATTATATGCACAGGAAGTGATTAAAATTAAATCGTCAATATTGGGTGATTTTAAAGCCAGGCATATCGGTCCGGCAATCATGAGTGGCAGGATATCGGCTATCGATGCTTATGAAGAGGATCCCAGGATTCTTTATGTAGGTGCTGCAAGTGGCGGATTATGGAAAAGCACCAATGGCGGAACCAAGTTTAAACCTGTGTTTGATAAATACACCCAGTCAATTGGAGCTATTGCAATTGACCAGAATCATCCTGACACGGTGTGGGTAGGAACGGGTGAACCATGGACCCGGAACAGCGTTTCTATTGGTGATGGGATTTACAAAACCACCGATGGAGGTGAAACCTGGAAAAAAATGGGACTTGAAAACACCGAGAGGATTGGTCGCATAGTCATTCACCCGGAAAATTCAGATGTGGTTTATGTGGCAGCTCTTGGCCATTTATGGAATGCCAATGAAGAACGCGGAGTTTTTAAAACAACAGATGGAGGTAAAACCTGGGAGAAAGTTCTGTATGTGGACGAAAACACCGGTTGTGCCGATATTACAATGGATCCGGAAGATCCTGACATCTTGTATGCAGGCATGTGGAATTTTCGCAGGAAAGCGTGGACATTTCGTTCCGGGGGCCCGGGTTCCGGATTATATAAAACCACAGACGGGGGTAAAAACTGGGAACGGTTAACAAAAGATCTTCCCGGAGGCATCCTTGGAAGAATTGCTGTGGATGTATCCCCTGCCGACCCAAACATAGTGTATGCTCTTATTGAATCCGACAGTTCTGCACTTTACCGATCAGAGGATAAAGGGGGATCATGGACTAAGGTGAATACCACTATACCTATAAAGGAAAGACCTTTCTACTTTTCATATATACTTGCTGATCCGGTGGATACAAACAGGGTGTATAAACCCAGCTTTAATTTATATGCAAGTGATAATAAAGGAAAAAATTTCAGGGTTGCATATGTTGCCGGTGGAAACGTTCATCCTGATATGCATGCACTTTGTGTAAGCACGAAGAATAACAACCTGTTGTATCTTGGAACTGATGGAGGCGTTTATGTTTCACGCGACAGGGGAAGCAGTTGGAATCCATTAAGAAATCTTACTGTATCCCAGTTTTATCATGTTGCGGTTGATATGGAAAAACCATACAATGTATATGGAGGATTACAGGATAATGGATCATGGTATGGACCATCGGAAAAGCCAGGAGGAATTTGCAATGCCGATTGGGAAAGTGTTGGTATGGGAGATGGATTTTATTTAATTCCTGATCCATTGGATAATAATTTGATTTACTGGCAGTTCCAGGGAGGCCAGTTTTTCAAGTACTTTAAAAATACTAAGGAAATAAAGTTGATAAAACCTTATAAAGAAAAAGATGTCGAACCCCTTCGGTTTAACTGGAATGCCGGTATTGCATTTAGCCCAACCCGTGATGCTTTGTATGTAGGCGCCCAGTATTTGTACCAATCTTTTGATAAGGGAGATAGCTGGAAAAGAATCTCACATGATCTGACAACAAATGATCCGGAAAAACAAAAACAATATGAAACCGGCGGATTAACACTTGATAATTCTACCGCTGAAAATCATTGCACCATTGTCAGCATTGAAGAATCGCCAAAAGACCCCAAGGTGATCTGGGCAGGAACAGATGACGGAAATCTCCAGGTTACACTGGATGAGGGAAAGACATGGACAAATGTTGCCGGTAACATTCCGGGTTTACCGGCCAATACATGGTGTTCGTTTATTTACGCCAGTACATTTAAGCCCGGCACTGCATATGTTACATTCGATGGACACAAGACCGGGGATAAAACGCCCTATGTATTTAAAACCTCTGATTTAGGACAAACATGGAAATCGTTGACTGATGAGAATATTAGCAGTTATTGTCATTGTGTAGTTCAGGATTTTGTAAACCCAAACCTGCTTTTCCTCGGAACCGAATTTGGACTTTTCGTTTCATTTGACGACGGGCAATCGTGGACACAAATGAAAGGTGATATACCAAACGTTTCTGTTAGAGAAATTGTGATACATCCGAGGGAAAACGATCTTATTTTGGGAACTCATGGACGCGGTATCTTGATTATTGACGATATCAGAGCATTAAGGCAAATTACTCCGGAGCTATTGGATAAGGACGTCGCATTTCTGGAATCGCAACCTTACATTACAGGTCAATTTTTTCTTGGACAAGGATGGAGTGGAGATGATGAGTTTATAGGAAAAAATCCCCCTGATGCTGCAATGATTACCTATTATCTGAAAAAGAGACATGTATTCGGGGATATGCACCTTGAGATTTATAATCCTGAAGGTGAACTTATTAAGAAACTTCCGGCCGGTAAGCGAAAAGGAGTAAACAGGGTTTCTTGGGTTGTGATGAAAAAACCGCCCAAGGTACCATCATCACCTTCTATTGCCCAATTTGCAATGTTAGGGCCATTTTACGATCCGGGTACATACACAGTAAAGCTGGTCAAGGGTGACGACATTTATGAGGGAAAGATTGATCTGGTACAGGATCCTGATTCTCCTCATTCGGAAAAAGACCGGGCAATCCAAAGAAAAATAGTAAACAAGGGATATGAAATGCTTGAAAATCTTGCTTTTATTAATAAAAAAGCCACTGTTGTAATGGAGAAGGCAAAAAAATTGGTTAATTCTGGTTCATTAAAATCTTCAGTTAAAAAGAAACTTACCACTTTGGCCGATAAGCTGGAGACACTTCATAAGGAAATGGTAGCTACGAAACTTGGAGGTATTACAGGGGAAGAAAAATTGCGTGAAAAAATTGCATTTATTTATGCAACCAGTATTTTTTATAAGGGCAAACCTACAAAATCACAAATTGATGGTTTGGATTTGTTGGAAAAAGAAGTCGGGGAGATGGACAAAAAAGTAGAGGAACTTCTGAAAACTGACCTTGTTCAGGTAAACAAACTGCTTGGTAAAGCCGGTATTGATCCAATCAAAACCATTACAAAAGAAGAGTTTTTAAAAGAGAAATAAAAGCAGACTTGTAAGCCGGATTCTGTTTCCTGATCCGTTGTCTGTAAAAGACACTGGACAGGACTTCTATCATTTATCTGGTCCCGCAGTTGCCTGCGGGATCAAGCGACCTACCCCCCGGCATCGGACGAGCAGCCCTCAGGCACCGGTATACATGGTCTTTCAAACCAGGAGATGAACGGCTCCCCCGGTCACCCGGAGGACCGGTGAGCTCTTACCTCACCTTTTCACCCTTATCCGCCAGCTGGCGGACGGTTATTTTCTGCTCCATTACTATACCCTCACGGGTATCTTCCGGTTAGGAAGCCTGGTGCTCTGTGTTGTCCGGACTTTCCTCTCTCCCATTAATTACAACGGGATAGCGATAGAACGGTCTGCTTTAATTACAAAATTACTATTTTTTTCGTAGAACGACTATCCAAGTCG
>CAZEWS010000063.1:11568-14237 GCA_964515985.1 uncultured Rikenellaceae bacterium
TAAAGATATGCAGGCACTAATTACTCGTCCCACAGGGATGCGTGTGGCATAACACGAACTGAAGTGGCTGTGTGAAAATAAAGATAAATGACTAACCCCGACAGGGTTCTGAACCATTTTGTTAGCAAAGCGAACAGAATGTCTCACGAGCAGATTGAAGCGAAGGATAGTGGGAGCGAGTAACCCTGTCGGGGTTTTATGAATTTGTTAATTTTGTTGTAAAATAATGTAAAATATTGTGAAGGATAATTATAAAAATAGAACTAAGGCTTCATACCAGAATATCTTAGTTAAAAACTATTCCTATAACCTTCATCCTGTAAGAATAGCGAAATACCCGCTGGATAAACGGGATGAATCCAAACTTCTTATATTAAGAAACGGAAGGATTAAAGAAGACCTTTTTAAGAACATCGATGAATATATTAATCGCGGAAGTTGTTTGGTTTTTAATAATTCAAAAGTAATACAAGCAAGGATATTGTTTCAGAAACCTACAGGTGCCAGGATTGAGATTTTCTGTCTTGAACCGGTAGAACCCAATGATTATATGCTTGCGTTTCAGCAAAAACAGAAAGTTGTCTGGAGATGTATCATCGGTAATCAAAAAAAATGGAAAAGTGATTCTTTACAACAACCATTCAAATTTAAGGGCAATAAATATGTCCTTATGGCAACAAAAAAAATAACATCAAATGATTCACCATTGATCGAATTCAAATGGAATGCCACGGGACTATCGTTTAGTGAAGTATTAGAATCAACAGGACTCACCCCTATCCCACCCTATCTAAACAGGGAGGCCGTAGCTTCGGATAAAGACCGTTATCAAACAGTCTATTCCCGGCACAAGGGATCGGTTGCTGCCCCGACAGCCGGTCTTCATTTTACCGATAGTGTTTTTAACAAAATAGTAAGAAAAAATATTAGTAAGGTCGAACTGACACTGCATGTAGGCATTGGGACATTCCGGCCTATAAAATCCAATATAGTTACGAATCATGAAATGCATACAGAGCATTTCTATTTTGATAAAACGGGGATTGAACATATCTTAGAAAACCTGAACCAAATCATTGCAGTGGGCACAACCTCTATGAGGTCGCTTGAAAGTATTTATTGGTTAGGTGTCAAAATAAACCGTGGTATCATACAGAAACCTGAAGACCTTTCAATTTCGCAGTGGGATGGGTATCACCTACCCGATGATTTATCCACGAAGGAATCGTTAAACACCGTTCTTGATTTTATGAAAGAAAAAAGAACCGAAAACCTGAATGCTTCAACCCGGATAATGCTTGTGCCCGGATATTCTTTCAAATTGGTTAATGGTTTGATCACCAATTTTCATATGCCACGCAGCTCTTTGCTTCTATTGGTCTCAGCCTTTATTGGAGAAGATTGGAGAAAAGTATATGATTTTGCTCTTGAGAATAACTTCAGGTTTCTAAGTTATGGTGACAGTTCGATTTTCTTTCCGGAATAAGATGATTCTTTGTCAAATTCACTGTGTCGAATAATATTATTTTACGGTTGATTAATGCTTATTCGCATATAGGAGGCGAAGGTAGTAATAGCAGAATCAGTAACAGGAGGCAAAGAAGGTAATGTTGTAAAATTGTTAAACTGTTAAATTGCTGAATTGTTTGGTGGCGGTTGTAGAGCCGAATTGTATTCGGTTGGAAAGAGACCTGGCGACGTTTGAATGACCTGCCTGCCCGCCGTAGTATGCGAAGGCGGGGCAGAGTCGGTGAAGTAGGACGAAGCTCCGGTTCGTCATTATGTTTATTGAGGATTGAGAATTGAAGAAAAAACGAAAACAGAAAACAATATAGAACAAATTCCCCTCCTAGCCAGTGCCACAGGCATCCCTATGGGGTAAGTTAATGATTAATTGTGAATAATTTAATAACCATTTAATTACTACTTAGTAACTACTTAATGACGCGAGTCCCGATTCCTGATTATTGCGACACCAGCACAGGCAAATTATCGGGACGAGCTAATGACTATGAATGACTATTTAATGACAGCGAATGAAGACTGCCTACTCCTGATTTTTCAGAGAACTTATCGAAGTGGGAGAAACTGAGAACCCCAGTGAAATATGCTCCTTCCCTGATGAAATGTTTTCGTACCTCAAATTTCACAGGGCAGGCTGAAAACTGAAAACTATATCAAGTCTCCAGCCTTCTCCAAAGGAGTTCTTCGGACAGTCACAAGTTCACAATCTCCGATTTTAAGTTTCAAATGACCACTTAATGACTACCTAATGACGCGAAGCAAATGACTACTGAATGACTGCAAAATAAGTGCTGCAAGCTATGAATTAATAAACTTAAATTAACAAAATGTTGAACACTTAACCTTTCCTACCTCACAACCCGCTTAAGTAAACTTACAAACAAGCGGACATCTTCTTCCGTCGTATCGAATGATGTCATCCACCTGACTTCCGATGTATCTTCATCCCATACATAGAAAAAAAATTCCTTTTGCAATACAGGTATATATTCTTTTGGAACAATGGCAAAAACACCGTTTGATTCAACTTTTTGGGTGATTTTAATTTGGGGTATTTTCTCAACTTCCTTTGCAAGCAGTTTTGCCATATTATTGGCATGAATGGCATTTTTTAACCACAGATCGCCGGTAAGATAACGGTTAAA
>CAZEWS010000064.1:0-13485 GCA_964515985.1 uncultured Rikenellaceae bacterium
AAGGGCACCTCTAAAAACCCATGTTGATATATTCATCTGATTGTTAATAAAATAACCTTGCAAATTTTGCGTGGTTTGGCTAATTTCAGGGGAAAATTAATCAGCTATGAAAAATATAAACCCTCTTGGATTATTTGACGATCATTTTTTAATGGAAAAGCTTACCAAACTTGGTGATCCCCTTCAAAAACTCAATGATTATATTGATTGGAAAATATTTGAAAGCCCTTTAAATGAGGCATATAAAGATGAAGACAAGGACTTGTCCAAGGGCGGTCGCCCACCCTTTTGTAAGCTAATGATGTTCAAAGCCTTATTGATCCAAAGCCTTTACAATCTTTCCGATGACCAATTGGAATACCAAATAGTAGACAGGGCAAGTTTTAAACGCTTCCTTGGATTAAAGAAGAGTGATAAGGTTCCGGATAGCAAAACATTTTGGGCGTTCCGAGAGCAACTTATTGAGAAAGAAGTAATTGAGGGGTTATTTAAAGTAT
Organism: uncultured Rikenellaceae bacterium; assembly: GCA_964515985.1. Taxonomy (GTDB): domain Bacteria; phylum Bacteroidota; class Bacteroidia; order Bacteroidales; family VadinHA17; genus CAZEWS01. Next base: position 498 of record CAZEWS010000064.1, read on the forward strand.
TCAATGAAACACTTGATGCAGCAGGTGTATTTGCCAACGAAGGAAAAATGGTGGATGCCAGTTTTGTGGAAGCACCACGCCAACGCAATACCCGTGAAGAAAATAAGCATATAAAAGAAACCGGAACAGCCCCGGAGAAATGGAAGGAAAAGCCACACAAGCTTTGCCAAAAAGATATTGATGCCCGTTGGACAAAGAAAAACGATGCAATTTATTACGGGTATAAAAACCATGTTAAAGCTGATGTAAAAACCAAACTAATTGAAAAGTACAAAGTTACCGATGCTTCCGTTCACGATTCACAAGCAACAGAAGAGTTGCTTACCGAAAAAGACGAGGGGCAACCACTTTATGCTGATAGCGCGTATACCGGAGAAGAGCAAGAGAAGGTCTACAAGAAAAAGAAGGTAATAAACAAAGTAATAGAGAAAGGGTATCGTAATAAACCCCTTAGCGAAAAACAAAAAGCTAGCAATAAAGAAAAGTCCAGGACACGAGCACGGGTCGAGCATTTATTTGGCTTTGTGGAAAACAGCATGAATGGTTCATTTGTGCGAACCATCGGACTCGCAAGAGCCAAGGCGAAAATAGGGATGATGAACTTAACCTACAATATTTGTCGTTGTGTTCAATTAAAATTAGTTGTTGCCATGGGATAGGTATGCCCATTCGTGAAAACCAGAATTGTACAACAAACTGATAATTAGACAAATAAAAAAAGAAGGGGAGTAAAATGTGGTTTTTAGAAAAAACCGAATTAGATTTGTGTCAAACAATAGCGTCAAAAAAATAGGTTTTTAGAGGTGCCCTTAAGTTATTGATTTTCAATAAAAATTCATTATTTTTTCACGGCCCTGCTTAAATTTACCCCTCTTTCCATTGCATCCTCTCCCCCTCAATTTAATCACTCCCCTTATAAACATTACTACTTCAGAACTTTTTAATAAATTACATTTTAACTTATTTTTATTCTATTATTATAATTCTCCCAGTTTTTTATTAATTTTTTTAGGTGTTTTAAATATATGTAACTCTAAGCTGTGCTGTATATATTATTATTGAATTTCCTAATTAGATTTCTTTTCAATCCTTCATTAGGGCTGAGTTTTGTTAATACAGGCTATCTGTGAGTTTTATTCAAAAAACGGCCTGCAGGGAAACCCTATGAGTAACGATTTTCAATATATGAAAAGTTTTACTTACGTTCACTAGATCCTCCGGCGCCTTGAGTTCCCTTTCTCCCTTTTAATACAGTTCTGTTCTATCCTCCCTGTATTTGTTAGTCTTTTCTTTTTTATATTATGTGTTGAGCGGTGTTTGTATTTTATTGTAAATGGTGGTATTGTCAATGATAATGGTATAACGGAGCATAATTATTAGTCTTGGCATGCTGTTTATTCCCTGGTAACTCGATCAGGGATCAATTTAAGGCTGTTCATGGTCTTTTCTCTTATTATATGCTGTACTGATACCGGAAAGGTTCCAATGCCCCTGGAGAAGCTCTATACTACATTTCGTGGTATTTTTCCTCGATCTTTTATTACTAAATGCAGGAGGAAACTCGAAAATATTGATTTTATTAAGATTTACGCCTACAATCCTGCCAATCCTTCCGGACCCTGTAAACATATTATCCTAACAGGTAAGGCCATTCAATTCTATAAATCTTTTACTATGGAGTTACGTAACTATGTACTGGATGCTGTTGAAGATTCTAATTATCCGGATGTTCATCGGTCCACTGTTCCGGGCGCTCATGTTTTACGGTTTACTAATTTAGAATGATTGTTTATATTTGTGGTATAAAAAAGTAGGCGACCGAGCAACTACTTCTGTAATCCAATTCCTTCAATGGCCCCGGTTTTTTATATTCCTGATCATATCGACACTTTAAAAGATGTTGCCGGCACCTCCTGAAAGCATAATATCAATGAATCGTATTGTTAGCTTATTAGTGTGCCATGATCACCCCCTGGTTAGTGTTATCCCATTACCGGAAATAATAATTGATTACAGCGGAAAGCCTTATGCAGGTTGAAAAATTTATTAAGTATTAAATTGCCATTTATATTATACGTACCTTGACAAGATGCTACTCTACTACATGGCTGAACCCGGGCTAATTTAAGAACTTCTAAGGGATAGATCAATCCTCTTCAGTAACATCAATAAATGTAATCACATGCTCCCCATCGTTTGATTCAACATAAAATAAAGCTTCATCTTCTCCTGGATGAACTTTTACTTCTACGGGAGTACAATCTATACCATCAGTTAGTACATATCCGCTAAGCATTTGAGTCTTTAAAGCAAAATCTTCTACTACATTTTTCAATTCATCAAGTGTTTTCATAATGTTTGATTTAAGTTATCGTTTAATATAATTTGTACTTCTTTTGGCTCATTAAAATATTTTAAGATATGCTTTGATTTATCTTTTAATTACGTGTTTAATGTCATTAATAATTCCTTTTTTGTGCTTTTATTAGTTACCATTAGTTACCAGTTATTTTTTTAACCATTTCCCTACTGCAACATGACTCACATTTAAACGTCTTGCTATTTCTCTTACGCTGTAACCTTTTCTTCTCAACCTTTTAGCTTCTTTAATCCGGGCTTTTTTCTCTTCAGTTGTTAAGACGGGAAGTTTATTTAAATACTCTTTTTTTTTAAGTTGTTTTTCTTTGTCCGGATGTTCCCATGCCTGATCAAGCATTCCAACTTTTTTTAAAATATCAACCTCCTCTGGTAAAATTTCTACTACCCTCCCGAATGTTGATGTTACTTTCACTTTCCCCATATCATATTATTTTGCTTGTTCTATTTTATAATCCGATCCCTGTTATAAGATATTTCTTTTATATCCAGCCCTTATTTTTTAACGTTTTTTTAAGATCTTTACCATCTAAAAGGTTTGCAATAAATAAAATCTCATCTATTGAGTTTCGCAGGGTGGTGTTAGAATGTTCCTGTCCAACTGATTCGTAATTTGCCTTATTCGATAATTTAGATACGCTCAGAAGCAATAACAACTTTTCCCTGATAAAGTTAACTATAATATGATTAAAACACAACCAATGGTATTAAAATGATGTCTGGGCGCAATTAATGGTAAAAACTCTCTCAACCGTTTTATCGGATCCTCCTTTCCCCCTCTTACGCTCAACAATTTTGTTGAACGTAGTTCATGGCCGGCATCTTTTATGTATTCTATTGATAACAGACCGGCCCCCCTGGGAGCGTTTAAATAGCTTTTAAGTGTTATAGGTTGACGGTTAGGATAATCAATTATCCCTAACACACCTAACTGAAAAGCCCGACTTCTTATTTTTGCTGTAATTGCCGATGTAGTCATTATCGTAGGCCAGTAACCGGTAGAAGCCAGACGTAGAGTACCCTTCAGGATACCACCAGTAACCGAAGCTACCAATATCGCCGAATGACCCATTAAGGCGACGGTAGCCACCCGGAAGGGCTGTGAAACCGCTTTCGTTGGTGGCTCTTGTATTTGGGCTATCCCAGTGTGTTGTGCCGGCTTCTTTAAGTTTTCTGCCTGCTAGGCCTGGTCCGCCTAAATAATCAGTTAATGTTGTCCATTCGGAATTGGTTGGAACATGCCAGCCGGTTGGGCATAATTTACATGTATTTACTGTGTACCAATTGTATAAAGCTCCGTAGGTGTTTTTATAGCTGGCCTCATCATTATTGTACCAGCAATAGCCGGGGGTTGTAAGATGAAACCATTCTGTACTATTTGTAACTAATGGTATGGCTGTGCCATCATTGTATTTTGTGGTTTTCAGGTTCTCTGCCATCCATACTTGATTGCCAATCTGAACGGTCCCGTAAACATTCCCATCATAGTCAGTAATAGTGGTAAGTGTTGTAAAACTAACTTCATTGCCATAAGCAGTTCCTTCACTATTCGTTGCATATGCTCTAACATAATATATGGTTTCGGGAGATAATCCGGTTAGTGAACTGGTAAAACCTCCTGTTCCGCTGCCATCTGTTGTTTTAATATCTGCTGTGGTTGGATTGGAAGAAGTGCTCCAGCATACTCCTTTTGCTGTAATAACAGCACCTCCATCGGCGGTTATCCAACCACCACTTTTTGCTGAGTTTTCTGTTATAGCGCTAATTACTGTTGTCGTTAAGGAAGGAATAGTAAGAGTAGTAAATGTCACTTCACTACCATAAGAAGTGCCAACACTATTTGTTGCATATGCCCTTACATAATATGTGGTGCCGTTGGTTAATCCGGTTAGTGAACTGGTAAAACCTCCTGTTCCGCTGCCATTAGAGGTATAGCTATCTGAAACAGTTGGATTTTGAGAAGTACTCCAGCATACTCCTTTTGCTGTAATAGTAGCACCTCCATCGTCGGTAATATTTCCTCCGCTTTCGGCTGAGTTTTCTGTAATTGAACTTGCCGAAATAGTAGTAACTGTTGGTAAAATTGGTTCTGTTGTTGTAAATTCAATTTGATTCCCATACGCAGTTCCTGCACTGTTTGTTGCATATGCCCGTATATAGTAGGTTGTAACCGGAGATAAACCTGTTATTGAACTTGAAAAGCTGCCTGCTCCTGTACCATCAGTAATATAGCTATCAGAAACAGTTGGATTTTGAGAAGTACTCCAGCATACTCCTTTTGCTGTAATAACAGCACCTCCATCGGCGGTAATACTTCCTCCGCTTTTGGCTGAATTGTATGTAATATCGGTAACTGATGAAGTTATTACAGTTGGTAGGGTTACTGAAGTTGCAAAACTAATTTCATTACCATAAGCAGTTCCAACCTTATTCGTTGCATATGCCCTGACATAATATATTGTATTTGGTAATAATCCTGTCATTGAACTTATAAATGAACCGGAACCACTTCCATTTGTGGTATGTTTATTTGATAATGTAGGATTCTTTGAAATATTCCAACAAATTCCCCTTTCAATAATAGTTGTTCCACCATCGTTAGTTATATTACCTCCACTCATGGCTGAATTATGGGTGATTGAGCTGGCTTCAATTGTAGTAACTGTAGCATCTCTTATTATTGAAATTGTGCACTCATCTGTTTTTGAACCACCATCATTATCTTTGGCTGTAACTTTTATTATATGATTTCCTATTGTTTCATTTAAAGTATTCCATGTATATGTATACGGGAAAGAAGTTGACGAAATAACCCCAATATCATCAATATAAAATCTAACCTCTGCAATTAATCCGTCAGGATCATCAGCCTTAACAGAAATAGCAATAGTGTCACCTTGTTCAAATTCATCTCCATTGCGTGGATATGTAATGACACAGGCTGGTAATTGATTCTCTTCTTTTTCACAATATGTGAAAAATGAAAGGATTAACACAATTAAAATTGTAAATGGTTTTTTCATGATTTTAAAGATTTTATTTTGTTCCAATTCCTAATAACAAAAAAAATTATCTGAATCGTATTTCATTAATTTTGTCTGCTGCTTTCCGCCAATCACCAGCTTTACCCCACCGCACAAGTTTATTATCCGCAAAGTAGAGCCAGTATAAATCATAATGGTAATGTATTGCATGCACACCGGAAGGATACCGTGGTCCAAGTGTAGCATGTGAACATAACCTATATTCCCAAACTTCAATTACTACGCCATGCTTGTTCTTAACTGAACCTCGGACAGAATTTGGTTCTCCAATTTTTTGAAAAACTTCTGACTTTGTCATATCAAGAGATATTCTAGAGAGAACTTTAGTGGTTGTTATACATCCTTGTACTAATAACCCGATAATTATAGCCAATCCGATTTTTGAGATGATTTTTTTCATAATTGTTAAATTTATCTACTCCAGTTCCAAAAACAGGATTATTAAATAAAAAAGCGTGGAACTGTAACTTATTTGCCTTCGAGGTACTGGTATACCTAACCTAACAAATAAGTACAGCCCACGCCCATTGCGTGAGCGTTATATGTACTTTCTTGTTAGGTTTGAATACTACCAGTTTTCTAAGGCAAGAAAATAAGCTAACGCTTAATACTATTTACAAAGAACTATGTGAATTATCAGTATATCTATAACAAATTTAGTTAAAAATCTAATAATAGACTATACAAACTCAAAAATTTATGAAGAGGATGATGAACAAATTTACGAATCAGATTTAATCCTCCAAGGAAAAGTGATAATTGAGCATAAAAGACATTACATTAAATACAAATGAGATTGCGATGTAATGGTTATTAAACAGGACAGAAAATCTCCGTTATTTGCTGAACCCTTATGATTTTAAAATGTTTCCTTGGTATGCTTACAGAATTATTACTCTTTTTCTGTTTGTATTCCTATCAATTCGGATTCACGGTTAATATCTCCTTCAGTGCCACAAGCCTATCAAAGTAGGATTTATATGTCGGTTTGCCATTTTGAGCTTTACACACCTCTATATGGCTATCAATAAATTTATTAATATCGGTAATTACTTCGCATTTGCTCAACCTTACCGGATTATTTGGCAAGGTTACCGTTTTAAAGAATTGTTCCAGTTCGGTAATATCCTGTTCCCAGCTTTCGGGCTGTTCTTTAAATTCAATCGTACATAATGGTTCAGGGTTAGAAAAAAAATGTTTTGTTAGGGGTTCCCTTTTTTCACCTTTTTCACTTTTCGGAGTTCGTTTCTGTTCAGGATTTATTTTAGTTGGTAATTTCTCAACCTTGTTTTGTTCCTGTATTGCTTCGGTTGGTTGAGGTTTGAATTTGCGGTAATCTTGCTTTATTAAATAGTCAGCTAAATCCAAACCCTGCTTCCTTTCGGCTTCGGTAGCTTTGCGTTCCAGTAAATCGGAAACCGTAAAGCGAGCAAGGTGTGAAAGTTCTTTTGCTTTATTAATCCATTTCTCAAATCCGTTCAGATCAGGAAATAATATAACATTTCGCCCCTTTAATGCCTGGCATTTGCCGGCTGAAAGGTTGATAAGGCTGCCGGTGGCTAACCAAACGAATTGGGGTAAATAAATGCCGGCAATAATAGCCGTTTTTTCGCTTTCAACTATTGCAACGGGTTTTAATAATTCAGCCCTTAACAGGTGTTCCCCAAATAAACATTGTTTTAACTCAAATTCGGGTTGTTTAATGGCTTTGTGTATCCATGTAATATGGTTGAACGGTTCTTTTACCCTTTTGCCTGTAACGGGGTTGTAAAGCATTATTTTACCGGTTCTTATTTTACCCAGGCTATCAATTTGCCAAAACACTGTTGCCCCGTCCCAATACTTTGAGGTAGCAATAAAATAACGGCTTATTATTTTACTGGCAATTTCAACCCCAAACAAACCTAAAAGGAATTTTGCAAAATTGTTTGATTCATAGTTTCTCAGGCTTTGTTTAAATACTTCAACCGGGATAAATGAAACAGGCTTTGGTTTCGGCTTTGTGTACAGTTTTGGCAGGGGTGTATCAAATGAAATATTGTTATCCTGAAAGTATTGTTTCGGTGTGTAATGGTATCCGCAATTACTTTCACGGTTGCACCGGCCGACATCAGGGGCAAGATGTTCGCCTGTTTCCTTATCAATGTAACGGCTGAATGTTTTTCCCTTGTTACAACTGGGGCAACGGTAACGGGTGTTCATTCCCTTGTATGGTTGTAATATATATCGGTGACTATTCATTTTTTTGAAAATTTTATATGCTGCCTACTCGTCCTTATTGTCCTTTGGGGGGTGTTTTTCAGGTTAAAAGAGACTAAAAGGACGAAAAGGACGAAAAGGCAAGGCATTATTAATTTAAATTCGCTTCTCATATGTATGGCTCTAATATGTATCGGTGTTCCATTTCTTAAATAATTGATTTGCACTTTGCACTATTTGCACTCTTTGCACTTTGAAAATAAAAAAATGCCAAAAGTGCAAGAAATGCAAAAAGTGCAAGTGGAGTTTTAAATTTTCTTTTGATAGTTTCCATGTTTTATATTTTCAAATAATTCCCTTTCATTAAGAAAATATTTTACAGTTCGTTCAGATATTTCTAATTTTTCAGCAACTTGTAATGCTATTTCAGTTGTGAATGCATCGGGCAACGTTTCGTAAAGTTTGCGTTTGTCGGTTGACAATTTATCCAACGGGCAAACATTCGAAATGATTGAATAAACCTTCACGGCTGACAGCCTGAAATATTCTATTAATTGTATGGCCCCTTTCACCGCTTCAGTATTTATCGCTTCTTTATTGCCTTCATCGCAGGCCCAACGCATCATTTGAAGGATTAAAGCCAACCGGGCAACGTACATATCCAGCTTACTGAAAATTCCGGCTATTGCTTCGCTTTCGGCATTATTACATTGATCTGTATTTTCTCTTTGCCATTTATAAAGCAACTTTTTTGCTTCAGGTGTAAAGTGCAAAATTTCAGGAACAGGATTTAAGGTATCATCCCACTGAACGGACAAATTCAATAGTGTTGTAATTATCCCAGTCCAGTTTTGAATGATAACGGGGTTAATTTCCGTTTCACTCCAATACTCTTTTATTATATTGTCAGGAATTACAAATAGAATCCTGTCTATAAATCCGTTTTGTGTTCGGCTATCTTTTGCCAGTTCATTAAGTATTCCCGTTTGAATAGTACCGGCAACGGATATAAATGGCGTCGGAATAAATACGGGTTCATTTGTTTTTCGGTCTATATTTATTGGTTTGCTGTTAAAGTTGCTGATCCAGAACTCCATTTCAGATCCTTTATTATACCGGTTGAAATTTTTGAACCAGCCGGCCAATTCGTCACAATAAACCCCAATACCACGTTTATTGAATTTATGAACTTCTGCCAGGGCTTCGGGTGTATAATCTGATAAAAGGTATTTTTGCCATACCGGCTTTGAGAGTTCGTAAATTCCCTGTTCTTTTCTCTCATTTTTTGATAAACCCATGGCCGTATCATATTCCTGCCTGGCTTGTTCATATTCCCGGTAAGTCTTTTTATCCCGGTCAATAATAGGCTGAATGGCAAAACTCAAAGGGTGCGTTTTATTTGTCCCTGCACGTGCTACGATAGCCAGGTATAACAATGCACTTTCCTGAAAACCTCTTTTTATTTCAACCCGGAATGTGTTACCAATGGCAACGGATGCAGTATAAAGGATTGAAGCACCGATAAAATCAATAGGGAAATCCAGATTTTCGTTTGTGGTTTTAACTATTTGCTGAATAGGTACGGGGAAAACATCAACGGGAAAAATATTTTTACTTTCCTTTTCTGCTTCAGAACTTTGTTTTATCAGGTTTTCGGCTTCGGCTTTTATTTCGATATCGAATTTTTCAAGATCAAATTTTGGATTAAGTTTAAAATTTGTACTTTTGTCTTGAAATTCTGCATTTTCCTCGCCCTCCCCCCGGAGGGTTTTTTCTTGCGCTTTTTCCATAACTTAACTCCTACAATACTTCTTATGGGTTCCTTGTTTCATCAGTTCATCAATCTCGGATTTTAAAAATCTTACTCTGCTCCCTATCTTCCGAGGTTTTAAATACCCTTTCTCTTTCTTTCCCCACTCACCAAGAGTTACGAGAGAAATACGTAATAATTCAGCAGTTTCTTTTCGCGTTAGATATTTTTCCTGGGGATCTGGTTTGGGAAGTATTTCTTCTATTTTTTCCCTGACTGATTCAGCTATTCGTTCTGTTAGATCATCAATAGAAATCTGATCGAGTATCAATTTTTGCATAGCCATTTATTTTGCTGCTTAAAATGGCTAAGGTATTATTACCTTTTTCGATTTTAGTTACCTATTTTACTTGGGTAAGTTTGGGTAAGAATATTTGGGAAAGATTAATTAAACAAAAATAAATTCAGATAGGTACTTTGAAGTTTTCAACCCGGAATGTGTTACCAATGGCAACGGATGCAGTATAAAGGATTGAAGCACCGATAAAATCAATAGGGAAATCCAGATTTTCGTTTGTGGTTTTAACTATTTGCTGAATAGGTACGGGGAAAACATCAACGGGAAAAATATTTTTACTTTCCTTTTCTGCTTCAGAACTTTGTTTTATCAGGTTTTCGGCTTCGGCTTTTATTTCGATATCGAATTTTTCAAGATCAAATTTTGGATTAAGTTTAAAATTTGTACTTTTGTCTTGAAATTCTGCATTTTCCTCGCCCTCCCCCCGGAGGGTTTTTTCTTGCGCTTTTTCCATAACTTAACTCCTACAATACTTCTTATGGGTTCCTTGTTTCATCAGTTCATCAATCTCGGATTTTAAAAATCTTACTCTGCTCCCTATCTTCCGAGGTTTTAAATACCCTTTCTCTTTCTTTCCCCACTCACCAAGAGTTACGAGAGAAATACGTAATAATTCAGCAGTTTCTTTTCGCGTTAGATATTTTTCCTGGGGATCTGGTTTGGGAAGTATTTCTTCTATTTTTTCCCTGACTGATTCAGCTATTCGTTCTGTTAGATCATCAATAGAAATCTGATCGAGTATCAATTTTTGCATAGCCATTTATTTTGCTGCTTAAAATGGCTAAGGTATTATTACCTTTTTCGATTTTAGTTACCTATTTTACTTGGGTAAGTTTGGGTAAGAATATTTGGGAAAGATTAATTAAACAAAAATAAATTCAGATAGGTACTTTGAAGTATTACCTTCTAAACAATCTTTAAAAATTTGGTAGCTTGTAGTACAATTGTAATATTTGGTAATAGCGTTCCAAAGTTGCTTGTCATCACATTTACCCTTGAAATATTTTCTTTTCATGATTTTTGCTAAAGCTACTAAACGTAATTTATTACCCGTAGCGTTAAGTGGATTCCCTATCCAGGAAAATTTTCCATCAGACTTTGTTTTGATATATTTCTTTTGTAATAACTTTTTATCTATTTCATCAAGTTTCGTTTTATCCTCAAATAATTCTTCGAGAGATTTTTCCTCAGTAGATTTTTTTTGCTTGAATGATCTAATTTTTAGGTTCTCTAAAAAGACAAGATACTTTGCAATAGTTTCAGCTCTTATTATTTCCAACAGATCTTCCCATTCAAGTTTTACTGCAAAATTGATCTCCTTTCCAGAAAAAAATTGACTTAAAGAATTTTCAAATACCTTATTATTTATATTTTTAATATAGTCTTTTACCGTTTTAATTTCGTTTTCAATTAGTTGACTTTTTATTACAGTTGGTTTTTTAAGTCTAAAAAGAATATCTTCTTTTAAATTACCTATATTGAAATATTCTAATCCATGAATTGGTATTATCCACTCCTTTATATATTCAATAAAATATGTATTAAGCTCGATTAAATATTTCTTTTCTTCTTCGCTTATTTGCCATTCCTCTAACAAATCAGGATTTTTTTTATAAAAATTTTTAAGCATTTCTTCTGACGCTAATTTCACAGTCCGTTTAAGATCTACATGTTTAATAAAGTGTTCTAATACTTTCCTTCGAGTTTTAGCTTTTTCCAATTCTTTAGCACTTTCATTCAATTTTTTATTTGAATCTCTTTTATTTTCAGTTGTATTATCATTCATCAGAATATATGTTTAAAGTTCCTTAGTGAAGGTAATTTTGATTAAAATAAATAAAGTTAGATAAATTTATCTAATTAGATTTAATATAATTTAGGTAAAATCAATAATTATTGATAATCAATATGGTTAATATTGTTATAAATAATTATTTGTGAAGTTGGAGTAATTTTCAAATGAAAGTGACAACAAAGGCTATAAATTAATCCCTTATTTATTAGGTATCTATCAGGAGATTCTTAAATCTGATTTATGTTGGAAGTCAGGCACCTTTTTAAGGAAAACCTTAACATTATCTTCCTGGGAAATCCTAATGTATCTTAAAAACGCCCGTTCTGTCTTATGTCCGGTTATCTTCATAATTGAAATTGTTGGAATGTCCCTTAAATACATATTTGTTGCAAATGACCTCCGGCACGTGTGAACCGTGATTAATTTGTATTTTTCTATTTTACTATCAACTCTTAATCCGCCTGTTGTTTTTGATATAATAATTTTTTCATTGATTTCGGCAAGTCTACCAATTAGGGGTTGACTAATTACAATATAAAAAAATAAGAATTGGTTTTAATGTTTAAAAAATGATTTTGTACGTTTAAGTAATAAAGAATTATATTCAATAACCACAACTTTAACCACAACTAAAAAATAATCCCTTGGTAATCTTGCTGATAAACAAGGGATTAAATTATTTAAGTGAGGTCGGTGGCGGATTCGAACCGCCGTAGGCGGTTTTGCAGACCGCCGCCTAGCCACTCGGCCAACCGACCATAATTTGAGTTTGCAAAGTTAGTAAATTTCAGACTAAGTTAAATAAAAACTCACCCTCTTGTTCGACATTCAATTTACTCACATCTCTTTAACTTAATAGACAAACTCTAATTAGCGACTCAGGGTTATGCTAACGTTGTCGACCTTCCCTCCTACCGGTGGGTTTATTTTAGCAATCTTTATGGTAGCTTTTTTTATTCCGTCCAACTCTCGATAAAGGGCATCAAGGATGCGTTTGGCAATGTTTTCAAGTAAATGCGATGTCTTTCCCATTTCAGTTTCCACCAACCGGTATGCTGCCTGGTAATTAACGGTATCCTTCAGACTGTCGGACCGGGAAGGTTTGGTCATATCCGTCTCAATGGTCAGACTTACCAGAAATTTGTTTCCGACAATCTGCTCCTCCTTATAATGCCCATGGTAAGCATAGAATTCCATGTTCTCTATTTGAATTAAACCCATTCGGAAAGATTAAAAATTTGAAATTGAATTAAACCCTAAATTTACAGGAAAACTTTAGGAAATAGCAAATTACAAAATCCAAATTCCAAACAAGAGCTTTTAATACCTATGAATCATTGGAATCTGGTGTTTTCCTGTGAAAAGACCCTAAGGGTTTTGAAAACCCTTAGGGTCTCTCAGGAGTCAAACTTTGGCTTTTTACAGGTTTATAATATTTATTGTTGCTATAATAATCCTAAAAAATT
>CAZEWS010000064.1:13559-14210 GCA_964515985.1 uncultured Rikenellaceae bacterium
CCACTATAAAAATAGCTAAAATTGAAGCTTATCACGAAGATTTTTATCAGATGAATTGATTTTTTATAAATAAGGAAGGACAATTCACAATTCATAGTATTTTTGCAACTTACAATGAAATGAATTTACAAATACAATCCACAATTCAGTAAAAGAGAAATGAGTAAAACCGGAGAAAAAACAGGGAAAGAAGAAAAAAACAGATCCAAACCTTACCTGAATTTCATTGAAAACATCATTGAGGATGATCTCAAGACCAACAAATACGAAGGCAAGGTACATACCCGGTTTCCACCCGAACCTAACGGATACCTGCATATTGGTCATGCCAAATCAATTTGCCTGAATTTCGGTATTGCCAAAAAATATAACGGATTGTGTAATCTGCGTTTCGATGACACCAATCCAATTACAGAAGATATTGAATACGTTGAATCTATCAAGGAGGATATCCGTTGGCTTGGATTTGACTGGGAAGACAGGGAATATTACGCTTCAGATTATTTTGATCAACTTTATGATTTCGCCATAAAATTAATAAAGGAAGGTAAGGCCTATATTGACGATCAGCCTCTTGAAGCCATTAGCGAACAAAAAAACCACTCCAAATAAACCCGGAATTGAAAGTCCTTTCAGAAACCGTCCGGATAC
>CAZEWS010000065.1:0-843 GCA_964515985.1 uncultured Rikenellaceae bacterium
GAATAGCCTGTATATCCATTTGGTTTAAATATTTATATCCTATATCCTGGTTATTTCTGTAAATTTTCAAATGCTGTTAGTCTCCCTGCCATTTCCTTTTTTTTCTCATCTTTAAAGGAGTCAAGATGTTTTTAATTTGCGATCCGTTCAGCAACCCTTTCACCGTCCATAGCAGAAGAAACAATGCCTCCGGCATAGCCTGAACCCTCACCGCAGGGAAAAAGATTTTTTACCCGGGGGTGTTGTAAACTACGATAATCCCGCGGGACCCTGACCGGAGAAGAAGTTCTGGATTCAACACCCAAAACAGTTGCTTCGTTGGTGAGAAAGCCTTTCATGCGTTGATCAAAAGCTATTAATCCCTGTTTCAATCTTCTGGTTATAAAATCAGGAAGCCAGGTATCCATCGAAACGGAATACACCCCTGGAGCATATGAAACTCCCGGAAGGGATTGTGAAAGTCTGCCATTAATAAAATCAACCATCCGCTGAGCAGGGGCAGTCTGTCGTTTCCCACCATATTCCCAGGCAAGATGTTCAAGATTTTGCTGAAATTGCAATCCCGCCATAACGCCAAATTTGCTAAATTCAGCCAAATCCCTTTCCTGGATTTCCACTACAATACCTGAATTGGCAAATGGAGAATTTCTTTTCGAAGAAGACATGCCGTTAACCACTATCTCTTCAGATGAGGTGGCGGATGGAACAATAAACCCTCCTGGACACATACAAAATGAAAATACACCACGGCCCTCTACCTGCCGTACAAGACTATAACTGGCTGCAGGAAGGTATTTCCCCCTGAATATCCCGTGATACTGAATGGAATCGATTAGTTCCTGG
>CAZEWS010000065.1:1010-12447 GCA_964515985.1 uncultured Rikenellaceae bacterium
TGTGTTGAAGTGTATTTCACCGCCGGCGTTTAGAATAGAATTCCTCATATTCTTTATGATGCCAGGCAGCCTGTTTGTACCAATGTGAGGAAAAGATTCGTACAGTATATTTTCCGGAGCCCCATGGAAATGAAAAATTTTCAATATTCTTTTAAAATCACCACGCTTACGGGATCTTGTATATAGTTTCCCGTCAGAAAAAGTACCGGCGCCACCTTCACCAAAACAGTAATTTGATTCGGGATTAATTATTTGTTCTTTGCTGATTAAGGCAATATCTTTCTTCCGTTCGCTCACCTCCTTACCGCGCTCAAGGATAACCGGTTTTTTACCTAATTCGATCAAACGAAGTGCTGCAAACAATCCTGCTGGTCCGGCGCCAATAACAATTGCCTCTTCCCTGTTTGAAACATCCTGATAAAAAAATTTTCTTTTTCCCTGTCCGGGTGCAGGTTCGTTAAAATAAACCAGCAGCCTCAAATTAATTTTTATGTTTCCTTTCCTTGCATCAATTGATTTTCGTAAGATCCGGATGAAAGAAATTTTTCTTTCAGGTATCCTCAGTTTTTTTGCAATAATGGGTTTATAATATACTTCACTGGAAGCTATTTTGGGTAAAATGGATATTTCAAAAGTTTTTTTCATATCAGGAAAGCAGTCAAAATGAAAGACAAAAGTAGATAAACCGAGAACCTCGGTGAAATATGCTCCTTCCCTGATGAAATGTTTTCGTACCTCAAATTTCACAGGGCAAGCGTCGCATTTCACCC
This sequence comes from uncultured Rikenellaceae bacterium, assembly GCA_964515985.1. Taxonomy (GTDB): domain Bacteria; phylum Bacteroidota; class Bacteroidia; order Bacteroidales; family VadinHA17; genus CAZEWS01. Next base: position 1,781 of record CAZEWS010000065.1, read on the forward strand.
CGTAGAAATTTCCAACGGGGTGAACGTAGCAGGCCGAGAACCGAGAACCGAGAACCGAGAACCCAATTCATTAGATCCCAACTAAATCTTTAAACCCAACACAATTATATCATCGATTTGATCCAAATCACCTTTCCATTCTTCAAAGGTCTTATTCAGGCTCTCTTTTTGCTTAGTCATTGGTTTATTTGCATTTTCAAGTATCAGGCGTTTGAATTGTATGTATTTGAATTTTTTGCCTTGTGGTCCGCCAAACTGGTCGGCATAACCATCGGAGAACATATATAATAAATCGCCGTTTAAAAGTTCAATTTCATGGGTAAAAAACTTATCCATTCGGTCATAGATGGCAATTGGCATTTTATCGGCATATATTTCATGCAAAATATGACCATCTCCTTCCAATGTTTTAAAGCCTTTCAGGTTTTTATTGTTGCAGAGTTCCTTTTCTCTCAGGATATAAAGCGGATTGTACGCCCCGGCAAACTGCATTATATTCGTTTCATGATTAAGGCTTATTAATGCCATATCCATACCATCACTTTGTTCACCGGAAACTCCTTTTTGGTTCAAAGTATTTATAATTTCTTTCCGCATTTTTCGTAGAATAACACCAGGGTGGGTTATGTATTCTTTAACAATTATCTCCTTTAACAAGGACATCCCCAGCATACTCATAAATGCTCCGGGAACTCCGTGTCCGGTACAGTCGGCAACAACAATTACCGTATTATTTTCAACATTGGCAAACCAGTAGAAATCACCACTGACAATGTCACGGGGTTTAAAGAATACAAAATGATCCGTCACGTACTTTTCCAGAAACGATTGGTCGGGAAGCGCTGATGACTGGATTCGCCGGGCATATTCAATACTTTTCGTAACCTCACTGTTTATGTGTTGTATTTCTTCTTTTTGTTCAAAAAGCCTGTCACGTTGAAGCTCTATCTCGTCACGCTGCGTGATGATCTCTTCGTGTTTTTGTTCAAGGTCAATATTTTTTTCCTCGATCTCCAGTTTTTGTTTAGCCAAAAGCAGGTTCCTTTTTCTTGCAGAGATTAAGCTGACCAAAATAACAGCAGTAATAACTACAACGAAAATAATCATCCATATCATTGTTTTTTTTGCCGTTGCCTGCCTTTCAATTTTCAATTGATCGAGCTGTTTTTGATGTTCAAGCAATTCAATTTCCCGCTCTTGTTCTTTTTGTTTTCTTGCCTCTTGTTCAAGCTGGAAATCCTTAATCCGGTTATCCTGTTCGAGTATTTTTTTCTCTCTTTCTTGTTGAGCTGCTTCATAACGTTGTTTTGAAATCTCTAACGATTGTCTTAGTCTTTCTTTTTCAAGCTGTTCAACCTCCTTTTCACTTATCAGTAATTCTTTCTCCTGTGCTTCTTTTTCAAGTTGTAGTGTAAGCTGTTTTATGGCGAGTTCCTTCATTTCTTCTTCTTTCAATTTTAGCTTAAGCTCTTTTTCTGATTTTTCGAGCTGGTATTTCTTACTGACAAGTTCTTTTTCTTCCAGTTTTTTCTCCAGCAACAACGAATCCCTTAAACCAAGATATTTTTCATAATAATCCAACGCTTTAATGTGATCGTTCCCTTCTTTAAGAATTTTTGAATAGGTATTATAACAAGTTGCCAATTGTTGTTTATCTCTTGATAAAAGAGCTGACTCTATCGACTGTCTGGAAAAAAATCCGGCATTGTATAGATCTTTTTTATCAAAGTAAATTAAGGCGAGAATATTTTCCACTCTTGCTTTTTCAGAAAAAAAATCAGTTTTTTTTAGAATATTTAATGCTTGCTGAAAATAGTTAATGGCCTCGTTAGGATTTTTCAAATTCTGATAACAAATACCAATGTTGGTTTTCAGTAAAGCAAAATCGCTTTTACTTATTCCTGCTTGTTCTCCATATTGTATTGATTCAATATACGATTCGGCAGCCTTTTCATAGTCTTTTAAATGAGTGTAATTGAAAGCAATATTGTTTTTTATTGTGGACATTTTTAATAAATCGTTCTGCTTTTCAAACCTGTAAAATAGAATTTGATTGTTCGTCAATGCCTTTTGATACTGGTTCAATTTATTATAAGTACGAACCAAAAGGTACAATGATTTGATATCGTTCTTACCTGTCTGTTGCTCCAATGTTAATAGTTTTGAAAAACAGGTAATAGCCGAATCGTAATTTGCATCATTAAATGCTGATATACCTGTCTTTTCAAGCAGGCGGGCCCTGTTTTCATAATCAGCAGTATTTGTAATAATATATGCTTTTTGATAATACTCCCCTGACTTTTCATAAGCACTTACCTGAAAATAATTATCGGCTATTGCTGAATAAATGTTTAATAACCTGTCTGTGTCATTTTGACTTTCAAGGATATTTGCAACCCTCAGGTAGTAAGGGATGGCTTCTTCAGGCTTACTATCCTTTGTATATATATCTGCAATAAGGATCAGATTGGATATTTCTGCTTCTTCGTTATTTATTCTCAGGGCAAATTTCAATGACTCGTTGGCATAGGTAAGGGCTTTTTCAGCACTGTCCAGCTTGAACAGGTTATATGCTTTCTGGTATAATATAACCGCTTTGGCCGAGTCAGAACGTATTGAATTGGTTTCAATTGTTTGGGCAGCATTCGATTGACCATACAAGTTGATCCCCGCACTTAAAAGAAACAGAAGTATTGTGCTTTGTATATAGTAGACCCTTAGCATATAGTTTTAAAATAATCGTAGCAAGTCAGTTTTCGGGTGTCTTTTTTTTGTTATATGTTATAGGTTAAAAGTTATAAGTTATAAGCTACTAAAGTTATTTCAAAATACAGCTTAAAATAAAAGCACTTCAAGGAAATTTTAAATTAATTGATCTAATAATTTCTACATGCTTTCTAACCTTGCCGCCGCCACACGTTCCGTGGAATGATAAAAGCATATTTCACAGGGGCAGGCATATCAATTCACCCTGTGAAATGCTTGCCCTGTGGAATACAACAAAAGTTGGTGCGAAAAAATTCCACAGGACAAGCAATTTTGCATGCAAAATTATTTCACAGGGTAAACATATAACTTATAACGTATAACATTTTATAACATTCTGTTTCTTTTAATCTCAACACATTGATTAGTTATAAATAATCAAATCGTTAAAAATTGCTTAGTTCAAATTATACGACAATCCAAATCTGATACTTCTGCCTAACTGAGGGTTATAAATCAGGTTCTCATCGAGGATTGTTGCATTTAGCCCTCCGTATTTTTCATCCAACAGGTTTGTAATCTTTACGAAGCCCTGTACATTGTTGCTGATATTATAACTGGTCACAACATTCATTGTATAGTATCCGTCAATATTTTTGAACAGTTCATTATAGAGGCTTTCAAATGGGATCAACAGCCGCATCCATTTGCTCATCCAAACATTTTCAACATGCACGTACAGATTTTTTACCGGATAAAATGAAACTTTCAGCTTTCCATGATGTTTAGGCAGGAGTTTAAGATAGTCTTGCACAATGTCTTTTACGCCCGGCAACCGGTCAATACGATTCAGGAATGTTAAACTTAATTCAAGGTCTAATTTGATTGACGGAAAAAGATTGTTTATCCTGAAGGTTGTCTGGCTGCCATATACACGAGATAATGATTCCGTATTGTTAACTCTTGTATCTACAGAATCGTTGGCCACTCCCGGTAGATCGAACGTTGTTACCGGTAATGTTTTCGTCACTATATGATTGGTGATTTGATAAAAATAAAAAGACTGGTCAAAATGTACCTTCTTAAATATCAGCCTGTTGATACCCAATTCAAAGGTTTCAAATTTTTCCGGAAGTAAATCCTTGTTAGGAACAACAAGATATTTAAAACTACTTTCATCTACGGGATAGGCTAATGATTGAAAGGTAATTGATGATGGTGGAGCTTTGTATGCTGTGCCGACCGAAAACTTAAAAGCCATTTTTTTACTATATTTATAAAGAACAGCTAATTGAGGGCTTAAACGGTTCCCATACAAAGTGTTTTTGTCATATCTGATTCCTCCCATTACCCTGAATTTACTTACTATATAATAAAACTGAAGAAATTCAGATAAATTACTGAATGTTATCGGGTTATAACCAAAATTACCCAATAGTGTGTCTCTGGTGGAAACGAGTTTACTAAACGACTTGTAATTCTTTTTATAAAAAGGGGCAGACAAGTAGTTGGTTACCGGAAGATTTCCGGATTTTTGATATGAAATACCGGCAACTACTTCCATACTTTTCACAGGAGAAAAAGTGAAAATTTGTTCAAACAGTATATCATCAGATGCGGAGTATCGATAAACTTTATCGGTATATGATAAAAATGTAACGCCCTGACTTGAATTATTATCCATCCGGTAAGTCAGATTTGATAAATTGGAAGTAGTGGAGAATTTCCCAAAATCTTCTGAATAGCTCAGTGTTGTTCGTTGTATGATTTCGCCCCAAAAATTCTGAGGGTTATTGTATTTATAAAAAACGGGCGACAATCCGATCGAACTGTGCGTTCTCCTGTACATATTATCATATGTAAACCGGATACCGCGGTATTCCATTTGAAGGCCAATCATATGTGATGCTGAAGAAAGCTCTTCCATATCAGGTCGTGTTAAACTGCCTTCATAATATTTGCCGTAATATTGGCTTTTAAAGTCATCCGGATTCATTCCATGCTGCACCAGAATAACTTCATCTAATTCCAGGGGTTCATATGAAGTGCCTCCGATATCGAATTTTACATTTTGTTTCTGATAGTAATTCAAGGGATTATATACATCCTGATCATTATATTTGATATTCATGTTATTATACTCGGTTTTATTTCCGTAGAAGCTGTATTGCAGGATGTTTTTGTCCTTTCCGGCTTTTCCGCCAATCATGAAATTTATATAGTTAAATTCATCCTGACCCAGGCGAATATCACCACGGACAAAAGTGCCTCGATCTGCTCGTTTGGTAATGATATTTATTACACCGGAGACTGCATCTGCACCATAAACGGCGGCAGCAGTTCCATAGATCACCTCAATTCTTTCAGCTTGCCTTATTGGCAACTGAGAACCGATTGGCATACCGGAAACTACAGAAGGTTTAACAGGGAGTCCGTTAATAAGAATCTTTGTATATAAGTTACCTGTTAATCCCCTGATTTGAAAGCTTTCTCCCAGTTCTCCTGACCCGGGTTGAGAAGTTTTTATTCCGGGTAAAGATCGTATAACATCTATCAGTGAAGTATATTGATTACGGATGATATCTTCATGGGTGATAACATAAACAGTAAATGGCAGATCCTCAAGGTTTGTTGAGATTCGTCCTGCTGTTATGATTCTTATCCTGCTTGAATCAGCGAATAATACAAGATCATTTGCATTTAAGGCATCTTTTTCAATCAACCCAGAAATGCTGTCAGCTTGAGGATAAGCCAACCGTATTAGGAGAAAACAAAAAATAAACCAAAAGGAAAGTAAATATTTCATCCTTTCGTATTATATAGTGTATTGATGTTGATGCGCAAAGTGATACCCCATAATCCCGGGACAGCATTAATACAAAGTTAAATAATTAATTCAAGTTGCGGGTTATGCCTTTGGCAGGAAAAACTTTTTACTTTTGTCTTTTTTCTTTTCCCAAAGGGATGCCCTTGGCATATCTTCTGCATGAACCGAGTGAAACGAGCTCACGTAAGTAATAATGCAGGCTTAATCTAAATAAAATAAAATTAAAATAGAACCTGTCTTTTTCCCCTTGAACATGGTTTATTTCGCTTTAAGTCGGTTGACACGGTTAAAAGTATATACACTGAAAGTGAAATTATTTAAAATATTGTATCAATATAAGAAATTATATTAAATTTGTACAATAAAACAATTTTGGTCAAAAAGAACAAAGATGAGAATAGACGATACAAAAGAAAGAATAATAAATGTTGCTGCAAAGATATTCAGTAAATTTGGCTTTCAAAAAACCACTGTTGATGAAATTGCCCGGGCTGCGCATAAAGCAAAAGGATCAGTCTATTATTATTTTAAAAGCAAAGAAGAACTGTTCCAGGGAGTTGTTGAAAAAGAATTTCATACATTGCGCAACGAGTTAATCAAAGCTATTAGCAATGGGATTAATGCGAAAGAAAAACTGATGAACTACATAATTGTTAGAATGAAAACAATCGGTGATCTTGCTAATTTTTATCAGGCATTAAAAAGTGATTATATAAATTACCTTGATTTTATTGAAAAGATCAGAGAAAAATACGACAATGAAGAGGTAATGCTCATAAAAACCATTTTGATCGAAGGTGTTAATAATGATGAATTTGAAATTGATGATGTAGAGTTTACTGCTCCTGCGATACTCACTGCGTTAAAGGGGCTTGAAAGACCTTTTTTTCTTAATAACAAATATAATAAACTTGAAAACAGGCTGGGAGAATTGGTGAAGATACTCATCAGAGGAATAGAAAAAAGATAAATTTTATATATGCAAGCTGACCACAAAACAAAAAAAGTCAGAAAGAAAATAATTTGAAACCAATAAAAAATATCTGTTCAATAGCTTTTCTTCTGTTTGGAAGTAGTTACTTAGGTAGAGCTTAGTTGGACAAGAAATAATTTGTTATGGAATTAAAAATCAAAGAAGTTTCAAGTAAAAACGAATTAAAGGAATTCATAAAATTCCCGGATAAACTATACTCCGGTAGTAAATATTATATTCCACCTCTACATTCGGCTGAATTAAATACTTTTTCACACGAAAAAAATCCGGCCTTTGAATTTTGTAAAGCCAAATATTGGCTTGTATGCAGAAATGGAAAGGTTGTTGGAAGAGTTGCAGGAATAATTAATTACAAATACAATAAAAAGCATAAAATTAAGTACGCACGATTCGGATGGTTGGATTTTATTGAAGACAAAGAAGTGCCGGGACTTTTATTAAATACAGTTGAACAATGGGCAACAGAATACAATATGGAATATTTACATGGCCCGCTTGGTTTTACTTCATTTGATGCATCGGGTGTTCTTGTAGAAGGATTCGATGAAATTCCAACCTCTTTTGCTCATTATAATTATTCCTATTATCCGGATTTAATTGAAAAATGCGGGTATAAAAAAGACGTAGATTGGATAGAATACAACATTAAAGTTCCTGAAAAGGTCCCTGAAAAAGTTTCAAAAGGCGCTGAGCTTATTGCGAAAAGGTACAAATTGCATACAGCAGATGGTAAAAACATAAAGGATGTATTGAAATACTTCAACGGACTTTTTGAACTTATAAATGTCACATATAAAGACCTATATGGGTTTACTGAAATCACCCCCAAACAAGCTGTCAATCTTAAAAAGCAATTCCAGTCTTTACTAAGTCCGGAATATATTTCGTTTGTTTTGAACGAGGAAGATGAATTGGTTGCTTTCGGGATATCAATGCCCTCCTTATCAAATGCTTTGAAAAAATCGAAAGGAAAGCTGTTTCCCTTCGGTTATCTGAGAATTATACGTGCATTACAAAATAACGACACCATTGACCTGTTACTTATAGCAATTAAACCGGAATATCAAAATAAAGGATTGAATGCCATTATCTTCAAAAAAATAATGCAAACTGTTATTAATAACAACATTACGAATGTGGAAACGACACGCGAATTGGAAGACAATCTAAACGTGCAGCATTTGTGGAACGATTATGAATCGAAACAACATAAAAGGACAAGATGTTATATTAAAAAATTAGTAACAACAAATTGATTTTTGTTGGTAAAAAACTTCAAACTTTAAACCATAAACCATAAACTTCATTTCTTCACTTAATGTTTTTATATTTGCAGGATGGAGATATTACTGATCACAGCCGCTTCAATCGGGTTCTTCCATACTTTGTTTGGTCCGGATCATTATTTACCCTTCATCGTTATGGCAAAGGCCAGAAAGTGGTCGGTTGTTAAAACAACATGGGTTACATTTTTGTGTGGTTTAGGTCATGTGGGAAGCTCAATATTGCTGGGATCTGTCGGTATAGCATTTGGAATAGGGGTTAATAAACTGGTATTTATCGAATCGGGCAGGGGAAACATTGCCGCCTGGCTTTTCATTGCTTTTGGCCTGGTATATTTTATTTGGGGGATGAGACAAGCCTACCGAAAAAAATCCCATAAGCATATCCACGTCCATTCTGATGGAACTTATCATTCTCATGACCATACTCACCAGGATCGTCATTTACACGTTCATGACCAACCAAAGAAAAAGAAAATTACCCCGTGGGTATTGTTTGTCATATTTGTGCTTGGACCATGTGAACCACTGATACCCATATTAATGTATCCTGCAGCCACAAACAGCATATCAGGAATGATCCTGGTATCAACTGTTTTTGCAGTGGTAACCATAACCACCATGTTGGGAATTGTCCTGGCAGGCTCATTTGGCCTGAATTACCTTCCACTGGGAAGATTGGAGAGATTTACCCACGCTATTGCCGGGGCAACCATCCTGTTAAGCGGTATTGGAATACAATTTCTTGGGCTATAAGAGGATTTTGTGAGAGGCTTTTAGCTCATTTGAGGCATACGATGCTGTCGGATGTTTCCATCCGACAGTTAATGATATGGCAAGATTTTAATTACTCCAGTATTCAATGTCAGGTGGAAACACCTGACATCATGTAAAATGTTTGACAAACTCTTTGGTTCTTTTTCCAATTCCTTTGCAAATTCTTTCGGATTATTATTTTCCCCATTTCTTTTCATTTTAGTCATTTTAGTTCATTTTAGCTCATTTTAGTCATTTATTTCATTTTACAATTTTTTTTGCCTAAGTTTTTCCTGAATATATTTTAGTGCCTTTCCAAGGTTTTCCATTGCTTTTTCAGTTAGCCCTTCTTTGAAATCCCATTCATAACCTTTGATATGCAACAAATAGGTTGTTGGATTGGTCTCGTAAAGTTTGTTGCATAGGCTTAGGATAAAAGAAGCCGAGGCAGCATGGGTGGTAAATGCAGTTTTTAATCCCGAGGGCTCAACCCGGGTTAAACTGAAACTTTCGATCGGCTCGTCTGATGCATCTACAAAGACAACAACATCTTTATCAGATATAGCATAAGCATCGTCCATTTTTAGCTGGAAATCGGAAGCTAGTTCTATATCCGTTAACCCTTCTGATCTGACCCATTTCTCCATCCGCTTAATGAATTCATTGCCCAGCCCATCGTCCTGCCTGCCGGAGTTTCCGTAGCCGTAAATCAATATTTTTATCGGTGTAGTCATGCAAAAAAAGTCTTCAATATTAGTCAGGGGCTGATTTGAAGTCAGGCCCTGACTATTAAACAGGTTACTTTTGGATCCATGACAGTAATAATAATAGAACGTATCGAAATTTCCAAATTATCTATTGATCCAATTGCAAAATGATGCTGTCTTTAATAAAAAAAAATTACTGAACAGCTTATATTTTGATAATTTTACAAGCTCAAGTTTTGGAGTATATTTGCCAGGTTTAACGATATTACATAGAAATCGAAAAACTTAAATCATATAAGATCGAGGTAAAGGGTTTGGTCCAGGGGGTTGGTTTCAGGCCGTTCATATATCGTATTGCAACAATGCATAAGCTGACCGGGTGGGTGGAGAATAGGAACGACGGTGTGCAAATTAAAGTTGAAGGGGAACCAGTCAGGCTTGAACAATTTTTGACAGCCCTGAAAAATGAAGCACCGCAGGTATCAAATATTACATCCCTGGCAGTTGAAGAAGAAAAACCTAAATATTCTTCAGTTTTCGAAATTTTTAAAAGCACTGATGTTTCGGAAGAAATAACAGAGATAAGTCCTGATATTGCTGTTTGCGACAACTGCCTTCATGATATGAAGGATCAGACACACAGGATTAACTACCCATTTATTAACTGTACAAATTGCGGTCCCAGATTTACAATCATAAATGATTTACCCTACGACCGGGAAAAAACCACCATGGCTGTATTTCCGATGTGTGAGTTATGCAAAGGTGAATATTCGGATATAATGGACCGGAGGTTCCACGCCCAACCGGTTGCATGCAATAACTGTGGTCCATATTATGAATTGATTTACCAGGGGAAAAGAATTACGGGAATCGACAGGATTACAACCATGGTTTCTGAAACGATACTCCGGGGCGAAATTGTTACTATTAAAGGATTGGGAGGGTTTTTTATAGCATGTAATGCTACAGATACGCAGGCTGTTGACCGGTTAAGAGAAGCCAAGAACAGGGATGGAAAACCCTTTGCTGTAATGTTTTCCGGTTTGGAGGAATTGAAGAAATATGCTGAAGTTGATTCTACCGAACAAAAGGAGTTATTGTCGTGGAGAAGGCCCATTGTTATTTTAAAGACTAAAAAACCCCTGGCTCCCGGGGTCAGTGTAGGATTCCAAACCATTGGAGCTATGCTACCCTATATGCCTTTTCATTATCTGCTTTTTGAAAAAATTAAGCTTCCTGCTATCGTGTTAACCAGCGGAAATCTTTCAGATGAACCGATAATTATAGATAATAACACGGCAGAAAAAAAACTCTTACCTGTTTCCGATGCCTTATTAACCTACAACAGGGATATTTATAACCGGACGGACGATTCGGTTCAAATGGTTGTG
>CAZEWS010000065.1:12457-14179 GCA_964515985.1 uncultured Rikenellaceae bacterium
TTTCCATCCCTGTTCTTGGCTTCTCTTAACCGGTCAACAGGAAAAACAGGATGATAAGGCGTTCACGGGGTTATATTCCTACGCCCATTGATTTGAAGCTTGATGTTGACGGTATCCTGGCAACAGGTGCCGAACTCGTTAATTGTTTCTGTCTTGGAAAAGGAACCCAGGCATTTATGAGCCAACATATTGGTGACCTGAAAAATTTGGAAACCTATGAATTTTTCACCCAGTCAATTGCGCAATTTGAAAAAATCTTCAGGGTAAAGCCAATCACCCTGGTATGCGATTACCACCCGGAATACCTGTCGACAAAGTATGCAAAGGCAAGAGAAGGACTGTTAATCCAGATTCAGCATCACCATGCACATATCGCTTCCTGTATGGCAGAAAACGGATTGGATGAAAAAGTGATCGGTGTGAGTTTTGACGGGATTGGCCTGGGCGATGACGACAACATATGGGGTGGTGAATTTCTGGTGTGCGACCTGGCTGATTATGAACGTATCACTCATTTTGAATATGTTCCTATGCCAGGGGGCGATAAAGCAACAGAAGAACCGTGGCGTATGGGTGTTGCATACTTATATAAGACGTTTGGTTCGGATATCCTGAAGCTTGATCTTCCGTTTCTGAATAAGATTAAAAAACGGGATATTGAATTAATGCTTCAGATAATCGACAAAGACATCAATTGTCCGCTGACCTCCAGTGCCGGCAGATTGTTTGACGCAGTGGCTGCCATACTAAATATTTGTACACACGCAGATTTCCATGCTGAGGCACCTATGCGTCTTGAGTCAATCATTGACGAAAATGTAAACGAGGAATACAACTACCATATTGATGAAGTTATTTCCCTGACCGGGACAATCAGGGAAATCGTCGGGGATATACAATCGGGCAAACCCGGACCGGTTATTGCAACAAAATTCCACAATACAATAATTTCTGTTATTTTTGCTGCGGTTCAGAAAATTGCTCAAGAAAAGAATATCAGCAAAGTTGTCTTATCCGGAGGAAGTTTTCAAAACAGGTATATGTCAGGGAAAATTGAAAATCTGTTGAAAAATAATGATTTTCAGGTTATTACTCATACAAAGGTGCCTTGTAATGATGGAGGACTTGCACTCGGACAACTTGTAATAGCTGCTAAAAGGAGGGAAATGAAATGTGTTTAAGTATACCGGCAAAAATAGTAACCATCAATGGAGATATGGCAACTGTTTCATTAGGCGAAACTATTATTAATGCCAGCCTGCAATTGGTTGACGACATAAAAGTGGGAGATTATATTCTCCTGCATACGGGATTTGCAATACAAAAATTAAGTCAGAAAGAAGCGGAAGAAACCTTTAAATTATTTGAAGAATTAGGAAGACTTGAATAGCCTGTTTAAAGTGAAGAATAAGCTTCTGAGTGCTCAGGATAAATGCCTAAAATTCAGATTGCCTAAATTGCCTAAAATAATGAATGTCTAAAAGGTCGAAAGTCTAAAAGGTTAAAATGCAACTCTTAGAATTTCCCACTCTTAGACCCTTAGACTCTTCGACTTTCGATTGTATGTTTAATTTTTCTTTCATTTTAGGCATTTAGCCTGATTAATTACTTACGTGAGATCGCCCCGATACCCGATAGCTATCGGGTATCGGGGCTTAGTTCATAAGCTTTTGGTGATTAATTTATCAATAGCCCCGCCTTTTAAGGCGGGGTTTGAAAAGA
>CAZEWS010000066.1:0-735 GCA_964515985.1 uncultured Rikenellaceae bacterium
AATAAATGCCGGAGGGGTCACCCTTCATTCCCTTTTCTTCATCATCGAAGTATTCATCATTTTCATAATAATCATCATCCCAATCTTCCAGTGCGACAGGGTCGAGCCGGCAATAAATAGATACAATTACCCTATTATTTTTATTATACATAATAGCCATTATCTTCATCTACGGTTATCCATTCCTTTATCTCTTCATAAGATGCATATGGCACTCCATTCGATGTAAATCCAATACTTTCCTGTATATCGCAAATTGTATCTTCTTTGGGACATGAATATAAACTATGAATACTTCGATGATGAAGAAATGGATGTTGAAAGCACAAATGATTCTTTGTTGGAGTTACTGCAATCAAACAGGGATTATTTGATTCAAGGGGATTACAGGCTTTTATCGGGTGTGATTAATATATATGGTATTCCTGAAGACATGGAATATCTCCCTGTCAAATCACCAGATTTAAATGATTTGCCAGTTGAAACACAAGAGTTGTTATCATGTATCATTATAGACTATTAAATTGAAGAAAACCGCTTGGCGGCTAGTCCAAAATTCCCCTTGGAAAGGAGGGGTGGACCGAGCGGTAGCCCCGCAAAATAAGCTCCGCTTAATTTCATAATTTTACAGGGCAAGCGAGGGACGGGGTGGTTGAATAGAACATAGTAAACAAATTAATTGATGAAAAATTGAATATCCAATATCCAACAAGGAACTTAACGAACTAAGCGAAG
>CAZEWS010000066.1:745-14111 GCA_964515985.1 uncultured Rikenellaceae bacterium
ATCCCTGTAATAAAATTTAACTCTTTCATTGCAGTTTTACTGCCAACGTCATATCTTTTCATATATTCCTTTGCAGTAATTCCATATACCTCATTCAAATATCTCTTTACATCTAAAAGCCTGCCTCTTTTACCAATCCGGTTGAGTGGTAGCAATTGAAGTTCAGGACAATTATTTTCACCTCCAAGCAAATCAGGTGAAAAAATACGGCATCCGCCGCATGTTTCCTTTTTAATACACACTCCACACCAGCTATTTAAAAAAGACTTTTTAGAACGAAACGAGCGATATTTTCTAAGAATACCGGAATTATTCCATAATTCCACCGGATCGGAATTTAATAAATTGCCTGCATTATTCTGTGGGTGGACCAATAATGATAATACGACTAAAACCCAAAGCAAACAGACTGTCTATTATATTATTAAGATCCTGAATGGCCGGTTTACTAAGAAAAAGATTAGCCCCGAATGAAACACTAAAATGATTAAGGATATCAATTTTCTTTATCTACATCCGGTAAATCGACAATTACCGTTTCATCACACCCGGCCTTAAAACAACGAATATCAGTATTTACCAAAGTTTCAGGCAATGTTGATGTGGCTGAATCTATAATCAACGCGAGAAAACCTGCCAATTCTTTAGCTTCCTGAGGCATTTCTTTAGCAAAGTCTCCGTTTTCATCAAGAAAGTGCTTTATGTTAGTTATGTAACTCATATTAAATGATTTCTTGTATAACAAAAATTGTAGCTGAATTTTCGTTATAAATATCATTAAATTTACCGATATCTAAAGTAATATTTTATAGTAAAAACTTAATTATATAATGCCTGTAATAACTGAAGGATTTAAGCAAGCCTTGGCGAATCTGCCACCCTGGGAATTACATAAGATAATTATAAAATTCGCAAGGAAAAACAGAGAATTTTATGATTACATTAATTTGGAATATTTAGTAAAAAAAGAAGTAGAGACCGATTTATTTGAAGAAACAAAAGAGGCTGTATTTTCTGCATTATATTCCAATTATAGAGGAAATTTACAGAAACAATTAAAATCGGGTATTGATAAGGCTTCTAAACATATTAACTATTTTGTAAAAATTACAAAAAATAAAAAGCTTGAGGCAGATCTCCTACTAATGATGCTTGATTATATTTTTAGTAATTTTTCGCAATATTTAGGTACTTGCTTCACTGTATTCGATTCCAAACTGGCAATAACTACAAACAGGTTATATAATCTGGTAACGAAAAAGCTTCACGAAGACTACATTATAGACTATGAAGGCGATATAAACCGGTTTTTAGAAATTTTACACAGCCGGTCAAACCAACTGGATTATGTATTTTCAATGCCTAAAAAAGTAAATAAAGATTGATATTCCCGAAAATTTAAAATTAAAGTTTAATATTTCAGGAATAATTTTTTTATTACTCCAGAATCGGATGAATACAAAATAAGAAAAGAGGTTACGGTATGTTCATTAAGAGTATTTCTTTCGAAATATTTACCATCCTGAAATCGTGTCGACACGACCTAACCTGCTGACCAGGTAACTTATAATAAACCGGGATCACAACGAAAAACCCCGACAGGGTTACTCGCTCCCATTTACCCCGTGAAATAATGCTTCGCATTAAATCTACGATTTATTTCACGGGGCAAGTCCTTCGCTTCAACCTGCTCGTGAGACATTCTGTTCGCTTTGTCTCAGGCTTCGCCTGATCCACCCCTGCCTGACGCCACTAGCCGCCTAGCGGTTGCGAACCGCTTGGCGGCTATCTTTATCAAAACAGCTTCAATTGCTCTTCGTCTTTTTTTGCTATTTTTTTTATTTCCTGTTTCTGGATTTCTATTAGTTCTTTCTCAATCTGATCGAGGAAAAAACTTCTTTTCTGAAAATATACTTTCCCCATTAAAAACCTTCGTCTGGCATAAGAAAGAAATAAATAGTTCTTTGCCCGGGTCATGCCTACATATAAAAGCCTTCTTTCTTCATCAGGATCAATACGGCTCTTTTCAAACAGGGAATAAGGTATCAGGTTCTCTTCACAACCTGCAATAAATACACAACTGAATTCCAACCCTTTTGAAGCATGCAGAGTCATCAGGTTAACTGCTTCAATTTTTGATTTCCATTCATCAATTCCTGTCCCTAATAAAATGTGTTGTAAAAAATCCTCCTCATTTCCTTCGTATTCTTTTGCTATCTCAATAAGCCGGGCCAGCATGTATTTGTTTTTTTCAGAATACTTTTGGAAATGGTTGTTGAAAATATGTTCCAATTTCCCGGCAAGGGTTTTTCCGCTTATGGTTCCCATTAACCACGCTAAACTACTCTCATCAATAATTTTTTGTTTCAGAAGCCTTTCTTTCAAAAAAATATTTCCTGTATTTGTGACAAGCCTGTAAACATCCAATACGGATTTAACCGGCTCCTGCCTGAAGAAAGGATTTTCACCAACTTTCTGGTATGGGATATTATGATCTTTTAACGCTTTTTCAATAACCGGCATTTGCTTACCGATTCTGCATAAAACAGCAAAGTCTGAAAGGCTTTCAATTTCCTCTTCGATATGCCCTTCAGCAACCTGGCTGTCAATCGAAAAGAATCCTACTCCTCCAATCATTTTTTCTATGGTACGGGCAATAAATTCGGCTTCACTTTTATCGGTTACATTCTCTGAAATTTTTATCTTAACCCCCTTTTGTAATCCTTCAAGAAACTTCCGGCTCTCCTTCAAAACATTACCCGAAGCCCGAAGTATTGAATCTGTACAGCGATAGCTCTTCTTTAATTTAAAAATTGAAGCATACAGATAGTCATCTTTAAACATTTGAATATATTGAACATTAGCGCCCCGGAATCCGTAAATAGCCTGGTCCGGATCGCCAATCACAAAAAGATTTGAGTCTGGATCTGGCATCAACATTCTGATCAACCTGTATTGCGAAAAGTTAACGTCCTGATACTCATCCACCAATATCCATTGTATATTTTTTTGATATTCAGATAATATGTCAGGATATTTTAAGAAAAGCTGAACCGGGAAACTGATTAAATCATCATAATCAAAAATATTCGAGCGCCTTAATGTTTGGTTGTATTTTTTGAATATTCCGGCGAGTACCCTATCATCGATCTCGTCTTCATTTTTTAAGGTTTGTTTTATCTCAGTGATTTTTTCACTCGTTTCGGTAATATTGGATTTTTTAACATCTAATCCTGATAGAATTTGCTTTTTATCATCCTCATCTATAACAGTAAATTTATCCTGTAACCCTGAATTTATTAAATACTCTTTTATTACCGATAAACCGAAAGCATGAAAAGTGGAGATCCTGAGTCTC
Organism: uncultured Rikenellaceae bacterium; assembly: GCA_964515985.1. Classification (GTDB taxonomy): domain Bacteria; phylum Bacteroidota; class Bacteroidia; order Bacteroidales; family VadinHA17; genus CAZEWS01. The sequence goes on from CAZEWS010000066.1 coordinate 4,104, forward strand.
TTCAGGTTTTGATTATCCAACAGCTGCGACAGCCTGTCTCTCATTTCCCGGGCAGCCTTATTGGTAAAAGTAATGGCTAAAATGCCATCGGGATTTACATTTTTATTCAGGATTAAATATGCTATACGGGTAGTCAGGACTTTTGTTTTTCCTGTTCCCGGACCTGCGAGTATTAAGGCGGGACCGCTATAATGTGTAGCTGCTTTACCCTGTTCATCGTTTAATCCTGAAAGGATACCGTTTCCCCCGGAGAAAAGTTCTGGTATGGACGATTCGACAGCTTCGGCTTTCGTTTCTGCCTTTTCTTGTTTTAATTTCCGGAAAGCCTCCAGATTAAAGCATATTAACGGACACGGATTGTTTTTCGTATGATATTCGCCTCCTGATTCTTCAAACAAGGATGCTGATTGTGTATAATTTCTGCTTTCACCATCTTTGAAGACTTTGATCACACCAAATTCTCCGTCAAACCCTTCTTGTATATAAACTTCCCTGTTTCGCATCCGGCGAACCGCCTCGGACAGCAATTCGCCTCCAATGGTTTTAACGTCTTCAATATCATAGTGCAACAAAATATTAAACTCCGAACCTGCCTTACGAACCAGTTGTTCATAATGCTGAGCCACTTTTTTGGAATCAGGTGAAACACTTTCTAATTCTGATAAAATTTCTTTCAATGGAATCAGGCTATAAAAAAGGTGGCGGTTTTCCCGTTCCGGAATGTTGTCCCGGTCGGCGAGTTGGGCAATCCGGTTCATCACACCTACAGTGATCTTTTTCCCACAAACCGGACAGATTTCATCATGTTGTAAAGTATCCAGCGGACTCCAGCGGATACCGCATTTCCTGTGACCGTCATAATGATATTTCCCTTCCTGCGGAAAGAAATCTATAGTACCCAGAAAGTTGTCCGGATTACCTGTTTTCATGGCATAAACAATACCTTTATAAGACAGCTCCGTATCAAAGATATTGGCATTCCGTCCCAGTTTTTCCGGTGAATGGGCATCAGAATTGGAAGTCAAGGTGTATTTGTCAAGGAAGCTGCACGTCCAGTTCATAGGTGGGTCTGTTGAAAGCCCTGTTTCGACTGCATGTATATTTGGTGATAAGTCTTCAAAACATTCTTCTACCGAATCAAATCCTGATTTTGAACCTAATACGGAAAACCAGGGTGTCCAAATGTGTGCCGGCACAAAAAAGATGTCTTCCGAACAGTCAAGACATAACTCGAGCAGATCTCTGCTGTCCATCCCTAATATTGGCCTGCCGTCTGAAGTAATATTAAAACCAAGATTTACCAGTTTGTTTTGTATTTTTTCGACAACCTCAAAAGAAGGAGCAAACACAACATTATGGACTTTCCTGATTTTTTCGTTTTTCTTGTATATGTTACTGATTTCTGCTGTAAGGATAAACCTGACATCATCTTCAACCGGAAAATAGATTTTCTTTTTGTATTCCTGTTTCACTTTGAACAGACCGTTTTCAGCAGGTTCAAATTGTTCCTTTAATTCCTTTAACCAGCCGGGGTGGGTAAAATCGCCTGTACCCACCACTTTTATTCCTTTCAGCCGCGCCCAGTAATCCAGGAAATCCGGACGAAGCTCTTTGCTGGTAGCTATAGAATAATGTGAATGTATGTGAAAATCTCCGATGAATTTCATTGGCGGGGATTTGAAAATTTTAACCCGATTCATTCACGAATTAATGCGGATTAAAGATAGTAAGAATCAGTTCCAGGTAAAAATTTTTATTGAAGTAGGAATAGTAATTGCGGAAAAAATGCACGAAATCGGGATCAGTTACAGTCATCAGACGAACTGGAGTCGTCGGACGAGTTGACCTATATAAATTGCAAAATCAATTTCAACCACCCCGTCTCAGGCTTCGCCTGATCCAGAGGCTGTCTCAAAAGTATATTTTGCAATTTGAAAACAGAAAATTTTCTGGTTTCTTCTGTAAATATTCTGATGAATTAAACTGGGATAATTTAGTATGAACCATATATTGTTTAATTTTGATAATCGTTAGCAAACTTATTTATCAATAGAATAAAATGTATATTAAAACAGCTTTACTCATCTCAATATGTCTGCAGATAATAGCTGCGATACTAGCTATTAATCTTACTAAAGCGGCAAAATACAACAAATCCTGGATCTTACTGACACTTGCCTTACTATTAATGGCATCACGAAGGCTAATTGAATACTTCCCTTATATATATAAAGATATTACGGAAGAAATTTCTTTAATTAACAGTTGGATAGGAGTAACAATCTCATTTTTAATCACAGCCGGATTCATTTATATCAGAAGGATTTTTAATATGATAAAACGGGCTGAAGCATCGAGATTATTGATTGAAAGAAATATTTTAAACGCTATAATAAAAACAGAAGAAAACGAACGAACACGTTTTGCTAAAGACCTTCATGACGGACTTGGCCCCATTCTCTCTAATATTAAAATGTCCCTCTCTACACTTGAGCATTTTGAGAACAAAAATGATGTTGAAGATATTATATCAAATATGAAAACTATTACTAATGAGGCCCTGGTAAGTATAAAAGAAATATCTAATAATTTGAGCCCCCATGTTCTTGAGAATTTTGGCCTGATAAAAGCAATTGAAAATTTTGCAAAAAAAACAGAAATTTTTGGTGAGGTAACCATACAAATAAAATCAGATATTGAAGATATGAGATTCTTACATAATATTGAAATAATCTTATACAGGGTGATCTGCGAATTAATTAACAATACTCTGAAACATGCCAATGCAAAAAATATTAAAATCAATGTTTTTCGCAAAAATGATTCCCTGAACATAAAATATACCGATGATGGCATTGGTATGAATTTAAAGGATGAATATCCCGGCAACCTGGGAATGGGAATGTCTAATATTGTTTCAAGAATTAAATCCCTGAATGGAGAAATAAACTTTGTAACTAAGCCGGGAAAAGGATTCTCGGCATACATCCAATGCCATGTAAAATAAAAAACTATTACGGATGAAACCTATAAATATTGCAATAGTCGATGACCATAACTTATTCCGAAACGGATTAAGATTATTGTTAAATAAAAGTTGTTCCCATCTTATTCATACAATTTATGAAGCCACAAATGGAGTTGAATTTCTTTCCCTGTTAGAAAAAAACAAAATCGACCTGGCACTGATGGATATTGCCATGCCTGTTATGAATGGTATTGAGGCAACAGAAAAAGCCTTAATAAAAGATAAAAACATTAAAATTATTGCATTAACAATGTATGATGATGATGATTACTACTTTAGAATGATTAAAGCAGGCGTAAAAGGATTTTTATTAAAAGAATCAGATATAAATGAAGTTAAAAAAGCAATTGAAACAGTTATTAAAGGGAATAGTTTTTTTTCAGTAGATACATTATGTAATCTTATTAAGAAAAAGGAAAATGTAAAGAACTCCGAAAACAATACTTTCGACCTTACTGCAAGAGAACTCGAAATATTGTATTTTATTTGCCAGGGCCTTTCTAACAACGAAATAGCAGAAAAACTTTTTATTAGCAAAAGAACTGTCGATAAACACCGCTCCAACATCCTTTTTAAAACCGATTGTAAAAACACTGCTAATTTGGTCATGTTTGCCATTAAAAATGACCTTGTTCAAATCTGAAAATTCTTATTTATCTAAGCATTTATACTTATCGCAGAAGCAGCACAAAGACCACTTAAAATAAGATTTTAAGCTGTTTTACTTCTGACTTCCAGGAAATAATTTTGTCCTTATCTTATTAATTAAAATTTAAAATTATTTGTTATGATTGATAATCTCACAATTATCGGTGGTTATGATAAAACAGGCAGAAGCGAGCCTGTGAACAAAATTGAAATAAACAAGGGTGAAATAACAGGTATTGTCGGGCTTACCGGTAGCGGTAAAAGTTGCCTTATTGAAGATATTGAGCAAATGGCCCAGCAAGATACACCTTCAAGGAGAAAGATACTGTTAAACGGAACCGAACCCGATGAAGAAATCAGGACAAACCCAAAAAAGAAACTAGTAGCCCAACTCTCACAGAACATGAACTTTTTGGCCAATATGTCTGTCGAAGATTTCCTGAGGCTGCATGCCAAATGTCGTGGCAAAAATATAAATCTGGCAGACGAAGTTATCAGGAAAGCAAATACATTGACTGGTGAGCCAATAAAAAAAGATAATAACCTTACCATATTAAGCGGAGGACAATCCAGGGCATTAATGGTAGCCGATGTTGCATTGATTAGCAACTCACCCATTGTGCTGGTTGATGAAATTGAAAACGCAGGGATAAAGAAACATGAAGCGTTAAAATTACTTTCCGGAAATGGAAAGATCATCCTTGTAGTAACACATGACCCTGTTCTTGCTTTAGCAACAACTAAAAGAATTGTTATGAAAGACGGGGGAATGCAAAAAATAATCGAAACAACCGAACTGGAAAAAATAATATCGAATCAATTATCAGATATTGATGCCAAATTAATGGATATTCGCGAGAAAGTTCGTTTTGGTGAAGAAATTTCCAAAAGTATTTTTATTAATGCTCCGCAGGTGCAGTCCCTGGCTTATATCAATTGATTTTTTACGTTCATTATTATAATTCATGTTTTTATGAAAATGGTTATTGTAGCCGGAACACCTGGGGCAGGGAAGACATCCGTATTAATTTATGCATTAAAACATCTTATTAAAAAAGGCTTTAATCCCACTGTTGCAAAAATAGATTGTCTCTATACCGATGACAACCTAAAGTTTGAAAAACTTGAAATACCCACTTTAGTAGGGCTGTCAAAGGATATGTGCCCCGATCATTTTTCAATCTATAACACAGGAGAAATGATTGATTTTGCAAAAACACACAACTCCGATTTGCTTGTAATTGAAACAGCCGGTTTATGTCACCGGTGTGCCCCATATACCAGGAACAGCCTGGGAATATGTGTTATTGATGCTACTACCGGGCCAAATACCCCAAGAAAAGTAGGTCCTTTTTTAAGTACAGCGAATATTGTTGCTGTTACAAAAGGAGATGTTATTTCACAGGCAGAAAGAGAAATATTCAGGGAAAGAGTCATGGAGATGAATCCCCGTTGCAAAATTGTTGAAACAAACGGATTAAGCGGTAAAGGATGTGTTGAGCTTGCTGAGTTCATAATAAAATCAGATTATTCTGTTTTAGAGGAAGACGAATTAAGGCATAATGCACCTTTTGCAATTTGTACTCTCTGTGTTGGAGAAACACGTGTAACCAAAGAATATCATCGTGGCCTTCTCAGGCAAATTGACGGATTTCAATATTATGACGGTGAATAAAAAAATCTTAATGAATAGTATAGTAAAACTTCTTCCTGGTTTTAATTGTAATGACTGTGGTTACAAACGATGTGATGAATTTGCCGTTTCATTGAAAAAAAACTCCGCCATTATTGACTTATGTCCATTCCTGGAGCAACATCAATTCAAATCAAATAGAGAAACTATTTTGGAGATTTTAACCAGGAGCAAAAAAAATAAATCTATACAGGAAAAGATCATTGGCTTAATTGACAATTATGAAGCCGATTTTATTCTAAATCCATTAAATGGTGACTGTTCTTGCCGTGAAGTCCTTGCTCCTTTCTTAAAAACAGATTTAGTTGCCGGACAGGTAATACGCTACAGGCCATTGGGTTGTCCCATCATTCATTTTGCGAAAATAATTTCAGTCGATTATGGTTTGCTTACAGTTGTTATTGTCGGGCCATGCCATAGAATGAATCCTGATTTCAATTTTATTGAACTGGGTACATGCATGGTGGTTTCATTTGAGGGCGCTGTTGAAGGGAAATCACCTAAAGTGGGACAAACAGTTAAATTTTTACCCAACCATTGTATGATGAAAAAAGTACATTCAGGTGTAGTGGTGCAGCTTGAAGGCAGAAACGTAAAAATCGATTGTATTGACCTTAAAGTTTGGGAACATACAAAATGCTTGTCCGACACTTGACGGAAGTATCCGCCAGCTTTTCAATAATTAATTTTTTTCTATATCTTGCAGGCTTTCATATCTTAAGCTACAAGCTAATAGCCACAAGCTACAAGCTGCTGTATATTAATAAATTGGTATATCCTCTCAGCGGTTTAAACGTTTGGCAAAGCCAAACCTCACGAGCGGGTTGTGATTGTGGCTTGCCCTGTGAAATAGTGGTAGAGCCACTCCTGCGAAGCAGGATTTCACAGGGCGTTGTGTGAGCGAGTAAACCGCTAAGAGGATTTGTATAGTTCAATATTCTATTTCATCTTAATCGTATTATGTGGAAAAGAGAAATGCATTCACCCCTGTATTCTGGATAGCCAACTCGGTGGAAGTTCTGGAACGTTTTGCCTACTATGGAATATACATGGGATTTGGAATTTATATGGAATACCTTGGGTATTCCAAAGGCCAATTGGGTATAATCCAAAGTATTTTCCTGTTGTTATCGTATGCCATACCCATCATTTCAGGGACATTCGCCGACCGTTATGGATTTAAAAAAGTATTAATTGTATCATACCTGGCCTATCTCCCATCTATTTTATTGTTGATCTTAACAAAATCCTTCCCGGGTATTGCCCTCACCATGCTCAGTATTGGACTTGCTGCGGGTATTTTTAAGCCTTTGGTTTCAGGCACAGTACGGGCTGTTACCGACAAAACAAACAAAACCCTTGGATTTGGCATCTTTTATGCCATGGTGAACGTAGGTGCCTCCATCGGGCCTATCATTGCCGGAAAACTCCGGGCTATATCATGGAATTATGCTTTCCTCGCTGCAGCCATTTCAATCGTAGCCATGTTACTGATCACCATTTTCTTTTACAAGGAGCCGGAAAGGGAGACAGAAGGTGTTACCCTGGGTAAAAAATTCAAGGATATGGGAACAGCCCTTTCGGATGTTAAATTTGCTGTTTTTCTGCTGATCCTTGGATTATTCTTCTGGCTACCGTTTTGGTCGTTTTTTAACTTAATGGCCATGTATATCGATAAAAATCTGGATACGGCAAGTCTTTATCTCAGTATTAAAAGCATTTTTGGCACAGGGATCACTAATTTTTTATCCCATAAAGATGAGGACGGAACATGGAGGATCCTCGGGGAAACCATTTCCCATACCGGATATATTATTATCCTGTTCCAGGTCTTTGTTTCCCGTATCGCCGAGAAATTCAAAGCTATGCCTACTTTCCTTCTCGGAATGTTTATCGCTATTCTGGGGTTCCTTTTTATGGCTTATGCAAGGATCGGTGCCGCTTCATTTGTATTTCTTGGAATATTTCTGTTCGCGTTTGGTGAGATGATCTCTTCCCCACGGATACAGGAATATATTACCTGGATTGCCCCGAAGGAAAAAGCCGGATTATATATGGGATCAAATTTCCTGGCATTGGGAATTGGCGGTGCTCTCAGCGGACTAATATATACATCTTTGTATGGGGTTTTCATAAATGCCGGACATCCGGAATATGTATGGTATGTGCTGGCTGCGCATTACTTACTGGGAATTTTGATTTTGTATATATTCACCAGACTGGCAGGAGAGTTTAAGGAATTGGAGGAGTAAATATGGACATGAAAAAGATCAATAATTACCGGTCCATAGCCCTCACTAATCTGACCTCCCGAAACCTTGCAGACAAGTTTCTCTTCCCTCCCAATCCGTCGGACCGCTGACAGCGGGCGGACGGATTTTCTTTCCCGCCTACGGACGTGCAGGCAAGTGGACGCTGGAAGGTCTTCAAAATAACTTTCCGTATTAATGTGACCTATAAGTGTTAGAGAATAATCCAAATTTTTTGTATTTTTAACTATAAATAAAAAATCAAAAACTTATGGAAACATTAAATTCAGAAAACCAACCCGAGGTTAAATATGCCGGTTTTTGGTTTCGTTTTGTAGCATACATTATCGATGATTTTATATTGGGTATCGTCGGATTTTTCCTTTCCATCCCATTTGTCGGAGCTATTGTGTTTTCCGCCTTCAGGATCGCCGAGGCGGAAGGTGACACTGAAAAAATATTCCTCGGCATTGCCGGTATTTTAGGAGCCGTTTTGATGCTGATAATGGTAATAACGGTAGTAGGCTGGCTTTATTATGCCCTGATGGAGTCTTCCAAACAGCAAGCCACGCTCGGGAAAATGGCATTAAGCTTGAAAGTTACCGATATGTCGGGAAACAGAATATCCTTTGGAAGAGCAACCGGCAGGTATTTCGGAAAGATCATTTCAGGAGCAATATTTATGATAGGTTATATACTAGCCGGTCTGACTGAAAAAAAACAGGCTTTACACGATATTATTGCCAGTTGTTTGGTTATCAGGAAATAACCAATCCGATTTGGTTTTGCCGGGAAGAATATAATGTCTTTTAAAGGATATATATTCCCAAAAGAGAAGATGTCTTAAATGCCTTGAGGCATTTGTATTAGTAAATTCCACTTCTATTTCACCATATCCTTGACAAGACCCGCAGCTTCCTCAAGAGTGATTGCTGAATATACTTTCAGTCCTGACTTATCGATTAATCTTTTCCCTTCTTCAGCGTTAGTTCCCTGTAACCTTACGATAACAGGGATATGAATGCCACCAACTGATTTATAGGCATCGACAACGCCCTGTGCGACCCGGTCGCACCGCACAATACCACCAAAGATATTAATTAAAATTGCTTTAACATTCGGGTCTTTAAGAATAATTCTAAAGCCGGCTTCAACGGTTTCCGCATTGGCTGTCCCACCAACATCCAGGAAATTTGCCGGATTACCGCCTGATAGTTTAATGATATCCATTGTAGCCATTGCCAATCCCGCTCCATTAACCATACAACCAACATTACCGTTTAATTTAATAAAGTTCAGATCATGTTGGGTGGCTTCCACTTCCGCCGGATCTTCCTCGGTGATATCACGCATCTCAGCGTAGTCAGGATGACGGTACAGTGCATTATCATCCAGTTTCACTTTGGCATCGGCTGCCAGAATCAGGTCATCGGAGGTTTTAAGAACGGGATTAATTTCAAAAATGGATGCATCGGAGTTAAGGTAAGCTTTGTATAAAGCAACCACAAACTTTGTCATTTCTTTAAATGCCTTCCCCGATAATCCTAAATTAAAGGCAATTTTTCTGGTCTGAAAGGGTTGTATCCCAACTTTTGGGTCGATTTCTTCCTTGAAAATCAAGTGAGGTGTCTTTTCAGCAACGGCTTCAATGTCCATTCCTCCTTCAGTGGAATACATAATAATATTCCTGCCAGTATCACGATTTAACAGGACACTCATATAGAATTCTTTGGGCTCACCCGGTCCGGGATAATAAACCCCTTGTTCAATAAGCACACGATGTACAATTTTACCTTCCGGTCCGGTCTGGTGAGTGACCAGTGTCATGCCCAGAATATCTTTTGCATATTGTTTAACCTCATCCAGACTTTGGGCTATTTTTACACCGCCTACTTTTCCGCGGCCTCCTGCATGTATCTGTGCTTTCACTGCCCAAGTATTATTTCCTGTTTTTTTCTGGATTTCTTTTGCTGCCTCAACAGCTTTATCCGGCGATTTAACAACCGTTCCTTCCGGAATAGTAACGCCGAACTGCCGTAAAATTGCTTTTCCTTGATATTCGTGAATATTCATAATGATAAAATTTACTATTAACCAATAACTTAATAACTGCCTTAAAAATTGCTTTTATCAAAGTGTTGTAACCTTATAAAAAGTAATTTTTAAGGCCCTGTTTGGTTCTCAAATGTAAATTTTTTTGCTTTATTTTTCAAAAATACAAGTATATTCTACAACCTAAAGAGGTTGTTCCTTCGTTACCAGACAGTGAGAAGTTATAGGGGATGGATGGGTGATGGGTGTCCCGAAAATTAGTCCCTGACGGGACATAAATCCGATTTCAGAACCACCTCACACTTGGTTTTATTTCAGTCGGGAAATCGAATCTGCAG
>CAZEWS010000067.1:0-8035 GCA_964515985.1 uncultured Rikenellaceae bacterium
TGAAGGACATACAAGGTTTCCTGTTCTCTTTCCCAATCTTCAACTCCAATGACAACAAAGTTTTTTCCTTCTCTACGTGTTATTTTAAGTGGTTCATGGTTGTTTATTGCCCTATCTACATAAGATTTAAGATTTGCTCTAAATTTATTTACGGATAATTCTATCATTTTTGGATTTTAATTATTTTTATACAAATGTACTGTTTTTTGGTACATTTATCAAATTTTATTGGTTATTTTAACGAGCTGTATAACGTTTGAGTTCACCTGCATTTTGGAGCGCAGCGGAAAAATGTCAGGTGAACCGATTTGTTATGTGTTTATTTATTCTCAAAGTTTTGCGGTATGGCATGTTGACGTTTTTCCGTACCAAACTTTCTTAATTTGTATTTCGTTTAATTTTATCAATTCACTTTCTTAATACCACTTCACCGCCAATTGGCTATGACCGCATATGCCGTAGTGCTTTATTTTTCTTGATCAATTATTTTATCAATCTGGAGTTTATTGTCTGGAAGGTAGTTGGTCGCAACATCCCAAATAATCTCATAATCAACTCCAAAGTATTCATGAGAAACTTTATTTCTTAAATAATACATCTCTTGCCATGGAATTTCAGGATACTTTTCCTTTAATTCTATTGGCAAGTTTTTAGCTGCTTCTCCAATTACTTCAAAGTTTCTGATTACTGCATCAACAGTCTTGTAGTCACGCTTAAACATTGCAAAATCAAAACCGACAAGATATTCAGCGATTCTATTCATTGCGAGCTGAATGTCTTGTAAATACATTAAATATATCCGCTTCTCCTTGTTCAACCTATACGTATTTTACTTGATTTAAAATGTTTTCTTTGATTTGCTCTTTTAATGCGTTTTTTGTCACTAAGTCAATTTTGCGACCGAATAATTTCTCAAGATAGATTTCTAATGAAAAGAATTTCCAGCCAATTGGTTTTTCAAGTTCGACCAGAATGTCAATGTCACTAGCATCAGTAAATGAGTCATCAGAAAAAGAACCAAACAAACCAATCTCTTTAACCGAATAATCTTTGTAGAGGTTTGGTTTTAGCTCTTTCAGTTTTATTAATATTTCATTCTTTGTAATCATATTTCAAAGATAGTGATTTTCATGAATGTACTACTTTGTCTTCAGCATGCGGTATAACGTTTTGAATAAACGCCTTTTTTAATGGCGTTTATTTTTAGTTGGTTGCTTTTGGTTATTCATTTTATCCTTTTCAACATCTATACACATAACGTGAAGAATGAGCTGCCAAAATGGAGCGACAGCGGAATTTTGGTCAGCTCAATTCGTTTGTTCGGTGGTTATATTTTTACCGCCCATTTTGCCCACTTGCTACATTCTTTCTCTAAAAATTTATCTATCTCAATTAGATCATCTTTATTATTTATTCTTTTCTTCCATTCTTCTAATAAATATCCAAAACATTCCCCAGCAACATCTGCTGCCCAATCTTTAAACTCTGATTTTGACTCTTGTTCATATTGATATATTCCTTTTAATACGCCCATACAATATAGCTTAGCTTCTTTAGCCATACCTAATTCTAAATATTTAACAACTTCTTTATTATATGGCTCCAATTCTTCTTCCATCATTTCCACTGCCATATCTTCAGGGGATGAATAGCCATATCTGCTAGCTCCTGAACGATCCCATAATTCTTCGACGTCTATTCCATCTAAAACTGAATATACATCTTCACAAATTTCTTCTAAGTCTACCTTTTAGAAGTTTTTCTGCTTCCTTTTCAATTTGTTTTCCAATTTTTGGATCATTCTTTGCTAACTGTCTTAATATCGTTAATGCTTCTTCTCCAGAAATTTTATCTAATATTTTGTTTTTCATCTTTTATTCCACCGAACGGGTGCGAGCTGAGCTGCATGTCAGTCTAAGAGCGAGCTTGCTCGCTGCTTTGGCTGCGAGTCAGGTGCAACCGCTAGTTAGGCGCTATTTTACTTACTTGGTGAATTTCCTACAGTACTTGTAAAGAAGCTGCGGGATTGCAAAGACTTGTCCTATATAAGGATCAAACAATAAGGCTATTACCTCACTTTTTAATGAAGTATTCGCCTTCCCATTCACAAATACCTATCGTCCTTGAAACTGTCTTGCACTTGTAGGTCCAACCCCCCTGGATGTTCTCGTACTTGCCTGTCCCTTTTGTAAAGGATAATGTCCCTTCATATGTGGTGACAGGCTTGCCCTCTGGGGAAAGGGTAGTTGCAACCTTTGCCTGACCTTTATAAAAGACGACATCGCCATTTAGGGAAACTTTTGCATAGTCCTGATAAGGTCCGTTGCCCATAACAAGATCAGCGAATCCCATGCCAAAAACCAGAGCACCATCCATGAATTTTTCCTTACCGGTACTAACATTAAACCCCTCAAACTCACTCAGGGATATTATGTGGCCCTCAGTGTCTCCAACATTGATAGTGTCCTTTATGGTGTTAGCTAATGTCATCTTTCCCGCAATATTGAATTTCTGTTGTGCTATCGAAGATGTAGCACCAAGAGTAAAGATCAAAACGAAACTAATGAATAATCCAATTAATTTTTTGGCGGATTTTTTAAATACATGATTTGATTGTTTCATCTTCTTATCCTTTCTTTAAGTTTTAGACTTTGCCCTATAATATTACAATAGGGTGTTAACGGCTTGCATAACTTGCCGCAGGATTAAAAGTACAGAATTTCAATTTCCTTGAGTGTTTGCGACAACGTGCAGAATAGCAAAATCACGCAAGAGCCATGCGGTCAAGTTAATGCAGTTGTTATGTGCACATATTGTAATTATTGTCCTTGTTTTAATACATCACAATTTGACAATGTCAAATTTATTCTTCATTTTTAAACCAAAGATCTCTCACCCTGCTATTGGTTACATAAATACCAGTTATATTGCCGCTTTTGTTACGCTCGACCTTGAAAAAGTTAAAAAAGGAAGGTTTTCCATTAAATTCATTATCGTGCACATATCGTATACTAAATTCTCCGTGGCGGGCGTGATGTCCCATTAATTTCCCATCCTGTAAATAGATAACATATTGGGTTTCAAGTTCCTGAGACCAGTATGTGCCGCATATTTCTTTTAATAATTGTTTATCTGCTATGAATTTTTTAATTCTTTTTCCTTCCCATTGTTGCTGATTCATATATTCAATTGTCAAGGCCGAATCTAAACCTATATGAAAGCTGATTTCTAATTTCTTGTCATCATCAACAAATTTATTTTTGGAAACCGGAATTATTTTTATTTTATTCTGCCGGTATTCTTCAATAAAAGAACTCTTCCCAATTCTATAAACATCAAGCATTTTTGAAGAAGAATCAGATAATAAGTACCTACCCGTATAACTGTCAAATTGCTCATTGCTTAATTTGAACGGTTTAATACGTGGCTCTGTTGGCTTTTTATCAAGGATTATATCAGTTATCGCTTCAGCTTTTTTAGCGGGATTGGAAGATGAAAAGTTGGTCAATATTGCAATGCTGAATTTTCGGTCGGGATAGGTACAAACACGAGAACGAAAGCCACCGATTGAACCTCCATGAGTGATGCGGTTTTCATTCTTGTATTGATCAATATTAACCCCAAAAGCATATTTATTGTGTTTACCGTTATTGAAATTATCCGTGGTTTTCATTAAATCCATTTCATCTTTCCATTTCGCATCAGGATTTCGTAATTGTTCAAGCCAAATCAGTAAATCAGAAACATTGGTATGAATATTACCGGACCCCACGTAGCCCCAATATTCAACCTCACGCTTAAATTCACCGTTGCCGGTGGTATCATATGATGTAGCATTATTTTTAACCACATTATTGTAATGTCTTTCAACATAGGTATGATACATTCCGAGAGGTTTAAATACATTTTTATCCATCCATTCGGTAAACTCTTCTCCGCTGATTCTTTCAATTATTTCTGCCATAAAAATGTAGCCGGTATTGCAATACATATATTCAGAACCCGGAACAAAATTTAAATCTCTTTGCTTTTTCATAAAGCGCATCAGATCTTCATTCGTTCGCGAATCGTCATCTCTCCATCCTGCCAATCTCAATAGGGTGTGGAGGCTTCTCAACCCGCTGGTATGGTGCAGCAGGTGGCGAATGGTAATACTATTTTTGAATTTGGGCAGTTCAGGTAAATACTTTCTTATATCATCATCAACTGAAAGCTGACCCCGAAGTTGCATCAGGCATATTCCAAAAGCTGTGAACTGCTTGGAGACCGATGCGATGTTATATTGAGTATCATAAGTATTTGGGACAAGGTATTCAAGGCTGGCAAGCCCGAATGCTTTGGAATAAACCAATTTTCCATCCTGCATTATTCCAATTGATCCGCCGGGATGATTGGGCATGTCCCAGGAGGCGAATAAAGAATCGATCTTTGTGATTTTATCTTCCGATAATTGCGCAAAAAGTGTTTGAGATATTAACACTGAGAAAAGTATACTGAGAATTAATTTATTAAAGCGGTTGTTCATCACGCTATCCCTTTATGCTATTTTAAAAATTTCAGACCAAAGGTTATTGTTCAGCCTCTTTATTGATTTCAAGAGCATCACTTTGTTTTTTTTAAAAATCTGATAAAAAATTCAGCCGTAGCCTTGTTTACCCTAAGTTGGTTTTTAAACAAGAAAAAATGGTGGGTATCATCCGGGATTGCCAGAGTTTCAAAATAGACACCCTGTTCTCTTAATCGCTGTACCAAATCTGTGCTCTGACTAAAAATCACATTACGATCATCATCTGCGTGAATGATCAATACCGGAGATTTCCATGTTGAAACAGAAGAAACAGGTGATGACTCCCATGCAATTTTGCGGGCTTTTTCAAAATCGGGAGGCTGTTCATATTTTGCCTGTGATCCCGATGAACTCGATCGTCTGTTTGTGCGATCATGAACACCTGAAATATCAACCCCTGCAGCGAAAAGGTCGGAGTTTCTCCCCAAGGCCATCGCGGTTAAATATCCTCCGTATGAGCCGCCATAGATCCCAATTTTTTGAGTATCCACAAATTTTTGTTTAGCCAGCCACAGAGCACCTGCTTTCACATCTTTATATTCGGAAGCCCCTCTTGAACCGCCATCAACGGGACGGTGAAACTCATAACCATAACCAATCCCCAGGCGGTAATTAACGGACAATACAACAAATCCCTGATTTGCCAGGTATTGATTAACTGCATATGCGTTGGAATAGTAGGAAGAATAATGCCAGCCCAAAAGCATTTGGCGCGGCGGACCGCCATGCACAAAAATGATGGCAGGACTTTTGCCATTCATATTTTTAGGCTTGAACAAAGTTGCATGAATTTCTAATCCGTCCTCCGATTTGTAAAGAACCTGTTCTGGAACAACCAATTGTTCAATTGGAAAGTTGGAAGGGATATGATCCTCAACCAACAATTTAATTTTTCTATTGTTTTGATCCATTACCCCCGGTAAGGGAGGACGTTTGGGAGTCGTGCTTAAACAGACCAGATCACCACTTTTCCCTGTAATAACCGGAGTCCATTCCAAGCCTGTTCCCGGAGTCATAACCTCAGGTTTTGCTTTATCAACGGGTACTTTTACAATATGTCTGCGGTCAATATCAAATGGGTCATTACCAGCATTTCCTGCAAAAACCAGATATTCGCCATCAGGACTCAAATGAATATATTCTGCCATATAATCACCAGGAGTTAATAATAATGCTTTACTCCCTTTTTCAGATATGCTGTATAAATGGGGCCAGCCATCTTCATATGACAAGAAAACAATACGGCCTTTTGCCGCCCAGTGTAAATTTGCCCTCCCATGGGTTGTAGGCATATTCCCCCGTAAAGTTTCAGGAGCTTTCCAGATACGCTTTGAACCAGCTTTACCTAAAGCAACCACTCTGATTTCCCATGGATAGTGACGAGCTTCAAGGATTGGCTTTACTTTACCTCCGCGGCCATTCTGGCGAATAAATACAATTTTTTTACCATCGGGAGACCAGCACGGAGATCCGTCCCTGTCGTATGAAGGATCAAGCCAGATAATTTGACTATTCTCATCTGTAAAAACACCAATATATGAATGATCATTCCTTGATGAAACGAAAGCTATACGTTTACCATCAGGTGACCATACCGGTGATCCGTTTTTCCCCCTTGCAGTAAAAAGTTTTTCGGCTTTTTCAGTGCCGTCAATTTTTATCTTCCATATTTGACCTGAGCGCGAAAAGGCAACATAATCGTTATTGGGAGATATCGCAGGGCTCAATCCCTCTCCAAGAAGTATGGGTTCCCCCCCCTCGAATGGAATACTCCAAATCTGAACTGCGGGCGGGTTTGACAGGAATTGCGGATTAACCGGTTCCTCGTCTCCCCAGTTTGAGCCAAAATCTCCACCTCTTATATAGATCACCCAATTGCCATTGGATGAAATTTTCACATTGGTTAATCCCTGACCTTCATCAGCATGATAAAAGGTTAGTTGCCGGACTTGGTAATCGGGCCCCTCAGCCACAAACAAATTACGATGCCCTTTTTCATTAAACGCCCATACAATTCTATCAGTATTAGAAGATGCCGTAAGTTGAGTTGGGAATGGATAGGACATGATCTCTTCCATACTGAAAGATCTTTTTTGCGCATAGGTTGGAAATATCATAAAAAAGAACATAAGGAAGAGTAAACTTTTCAGCAGGTTTGATTTTTTTGACATTTGCTTTTTCCTCCTGTTAATAGAGTCTGTTTTTATTGTACATTAAATATACGGGATTATATTTCGATTTCAATTGCACACTAAAGGGTGAATATATTTCCTGTTATTGCGCATTGAAATGGTGGAACAACAATTGTTCATATATTTCGTTCATCATTTTACCATAAGTTTTATACACATAACGGTTTACGGTTCACCTGCCGAAACATACTGCGCTATGTACGATTGGATTAAAAAATTAACCTGATGCACATATCCTGACATTCGTTTATTTATGACTGTTTCGGTCAGGTTAGTTACGTTGTTATACTTTTTCTTTACTTATTGCTCGAAGATTTGTCTTAAGGCCTGTATGGATTTTACAAGTTAATATCTTTGAATTATTTAATGCTGAAAGGATGATTTTAGTATCATATGAAATTGTAAAAAAATTCCACAAAGTGTTTAGTTATTATTATACACAGGTTGTCACTTCCAAACAAGTTTAACATTGTAATTATTGAAATTTTCATCTTTAGTTACAATAACCAAACTATCATATATCCCTTGAGAAATGATTATCCTATCAAATGGGTCTCTATGATAGTATTCCAGACGTAATAATGTTTGAATATGTTCAAATGTTATTGGTATTATTTCAATATCATTCTCATTCAGAAAATTGGATATTTCACCGAATTCACCTTCTAAATCAAGCCTTCCCAATGAAAATTTTATTGCAATCTCCCAAATACTTGCTATACTTATAAAACACTTATTTTCAATATTTTTAATTAAATTGATTACCTTAGCAGGTAATGATTTATCTCCATTGATAAACCACATGAAAGCATGTGTATCAAGAAGTAAATTCATAGTTTACAAATATTCTTTAAAATCCTCGATTGGTTCATCAAAATCTTGCTTTATTTTAAAATAACCCTTAACGTAGCCAAATTTTCTTTCCTTAATATTTTTTTTTGATTTTCTTTTTTGCTTGAGAAATTCAATGAAGTCAAACACTTCCTGTTTTAAATCTTTCGGAAGTGAGTTTATTTGGCTGTATAAATTTAAATCTTTCATAAGCTATAAATTTCCTTTTTGTAAAGTTAATAAATTCTTTCCAATCCTGTTAATGGCTTGTATGTACAGTATTGCATATATTCTACTTATGTCAATTCGAAATAGGTAATTATACACCTATTAATTGAGAATATAATTCTACTTTTTAATTTTTTAAGACAAAATCTCTGGGCTATTGTTCTAAAAGGTATAACGGGTGCGAGCTGAGTTGCATGTCAGTCTAAGAGCGAGCTTG
>CAZEWS010000067.1:8045-13218 GCA_964515985.1 uncultured Rikenellaceae bacterium
AGTAACTCTCCTTAATTGATAATTATCTTGCGTATAACGACCTGCATCAGCGGCGCAATGATGAAAGTATACAAGATGTTAATATTTAATCCAAGCTTTCGAGAATACTCTTGATGTTTGATTCACCCCAGAGCCCTTGCGTCCGCTGCATGCAATTGTTAGGCATTTTTTGTCTGCAATTTCAGTGTAACCCATTGATTATCCTTGTAACTGTTTCTTTTAGTGAGGACAAATCCTCTTGTATTGTATCCCATACCATTTCTATGTCTATACCAAAATATTCATGAATAAGTTTATCCCGCATTCCAGCTATTTCTTGCCAAGCGATCTTAGGATATTCTTCTTTTATGTAGTTCGGAATCTTTTTTACTGCCTCCCCTAAAACTTCTAAACATCTTATAACTGCATATAGAGTTTTCTTATTGTTCTCTAACTCTTCATAAGATATACCTTCAGTAAAGTTTCGAATGTCTTCAATCATCTCTAAGATGTCATTCAAATAATCTCTAAGTTCTCTATCTTCTTTATCTTTAGACATACTGAACCTCTTGTAGAATTTGTTTACCTATATAAGGTTTTAATGCCTTTTTAGTTACTAAATCTACCTTTATACCAAGTAACTGTGAAAGATGGTTTTCAAGTTTTATAAATTTAACAAATCCCATAGGTCTTTCTACCTCTACAAGCATATCTATATCACTATTCTCATGTTGATCTCCTTTGAGATAAGAACCAAATACTCCTATCTCCCTTAGTCCATATTTTTCTTTTAGCTCTTTCTTATTTTTTAGGACTATTTCTTTTATCTCTTTAAATGTTCTCATCTTTTATAATCTCCTAATTATAGTATTTCTATACAATTGGATTCATCGCCAAGCATATGTTCTATAGTTCATGTTTACTTTTTCTCTAAACTTACAAAAAATAATCAAAATACTCTTTTATTTTTTCTATAAGGAACAATACATATTTTTTCGAATTTACTTTTATTGTATTGTCATTATTCCTTATGCCTAACCCCAGAATCAGCAGCACAAAAAGCCGCCGAAAGCTTAACAATTTACGATAAAATCCCGCCGGCTTTTTGTGTCAACTGAATTCTGTTGTTGGAAAAGGATCTCTCATAATTAGTTAAAACTTATGAAAATTTTCTTAAATTTTTATCATCCAGTACTATTTAATTGGTCCACTTCCTTGAAACTTGATAAATTCAGATGGTAAGCTAATATTCGTAATTAATATCTTTCCACTTTTACCTTCATCCATGTAAAGAATACCATCAATCAATTCTGGTGGTTCGCCAGAGAGAATTTCAAGTGATCCAGACCATGATTTCATTCCATTCGCCTCAGTGAATATTTTATAGCTACCTGAAACTCTTTTATACTTTACCTTACCTTCAACTTTGATATAACCAGTGAATTCGATCATTATTTATTCCTTCCAACATTATATTTTACCGCAAATTACCATATAATTCCAACTAAAACAACAAAAAGCGGATTCCATATAATACTGCTATTTTTAATAAATATAATATCCGGAGCCAGTTTGATACACCTGGTGATTTGCTAGATTAAAAAAAATAATTTTGGATTATTGTTATATTTTGCACGAAAACTGCAATCCTCACAATTATGACCATACAGACTGATTTCTGCAGGTAATAATTTTGGTGTAGAAAAGTGTTTAACGGGTGCGAGCTGAGCTGCATGTCAGTGTAAGAGCGAGCTTGCTCGCTGCTTAGGCTGCGAGTCAGCTCCAGCGATTGTTAGACCTTAGAATACAAATTTTTACTATTTAACTGTCTTATCCAAAGGCATATCTAAACTTTCATACAAATATTTTCTGCCAGCTTTGTCCCGCTTTAAAATCTCGCGGGCATATTTTGCTGCCTCTTCCGCAACCCCTCGCGGGACGACAATAACCCCATCACCGTCAGCTACAATAATATCTCCCGGACAAACAAGTACGCCACCGATTACCACCGGACGATTGACAGATTCTAACTCATTCCTACCTGGGCGTATGCCACGTCCTTTTTTTCGTAAATATAAAGGGACTTTTTCTATAGCAATTTCATCTGTATCCCTTGCGCTTGCATCTGTGACTACGCCAACTGCACCTCGACTATGCCAGAATAAAATATTGTAAGAGCCAATAGAACCAATATCCTTTTCCTCAACATCATCAATGACGATGACTGTCCCTGGTTTAATTACTTCTGCGAAAGCTTCGTGCGAATAGGTGCCGTAAAAATGACCTTCCCAGTTTTGAAAATCCTCCCCTGACGTAGGTCTATCTGGTCGCTGAGTTGGGACATATCGAGCCGTAACAGCAACACCCCTAACGTGATGCGATAAATTTTCTAAATCAATCCAATCCGCATGAATTGCAGGATCTACTAAACCTGTGCCTGGTAATCCAACCATGTCCATACCATCAGAAACATCAGCGACGCGTAGCCCTTCAAAGAGTTTCAAAATTTCAGCATTCTCTTCATCTGAATATATTTTTGTTTCGATGAAGTTTATGCCCTTTTCGAGTTCTGTTTTGTCTATCTCTTGTGACAAAACATGTGACGTCAAACATATAAAAATATATAGAAAGAGCAGTTTTTTCATAGTCATTTCTCCTTAAAAAAGAATATTAAATTAAATTGAATTTTAATTGATTTTGGCATAATTTGATTGATAGCAAATATAGGTCTAACGCTGACGGTCACCTGCGCTAAAAGCTTCCACAAAATTTCTTAAAAACAAAAACCTTTAAAAAACTTAAAATTTAACTAAACACCGCCCCTTGGTCAGCGTTAATGCTTTTAAATATTTAGGGCAGCACAGCAAAAACCCGAGCAGGTGCACCAGTGCCATCCTTTATTAACATTGGTATAGCGTAAAGGATCGCTCCTTTAGCAGGCAATTTATCAAGATTGGCAATATTTTCAATCGCCAGTTTATTGGCTGCAAAACAAATTCGATGTACCTTAAAATCTTTTGATTTTCCATAATCTATACTTGGGGTATCCAGTCCTATGCCCTTGATGTTTCTTTCATTAAGTAAAAATTCTGCGGCTTGTACAGAAAATCCCGGGAAACTTAATTCAGGAAGAGCATCCTTTCCGGTTTTTGCAGTTCCCAATACTTTTTCCTTATCAGGATAAAATTTTGTATCTATCCCAGTATACATGAGCACCCATGCATTATCCGGAATTATGCCATATTTTGTCTCCCACTGTTTTATATCTTCAACCGTTAACAGATAATCTCTATTGCTCAAACATTTTGAAACAACATCAATTTTGACTGCTGGACCAATCCAATCATCAAGAGGAATCTGATCAATTGTCTTTCCCTTTTCGGCAAAATGAATTGGAGCATCTACATGTGTACCGCCATGTTCAGAAGCACCGTAATTATTTGAAGCATACCACCAACCACCTTCTGAAACTCCCCAATCTAATTTTTCCAGTGTAAATGGTTCCGCTGTTGGCCAGTAAATTGTATTTTCGTCAAAAGTATAGGTCATATCAAGCAATTTGCTCGTTCCTGGTGAAGTGTCAGTCGGCTTAGCAGAAACGTTGAAAAATAAAATTATGTTTACTAAAATAAGGAGTGGAGCAAATTTTGCATAGCTAATGTAATTTTTCATCATAATCCTCTTTTTATTTTTTATTGGGCTAACGGCTGGGGCATAACTTGCCAAAGGCTTGTACACACAGAACTAACGGACCTAAAATAAACTTAATAGAAAGCACTTAATAATCGGATTTGCAATGAGCCCTTTGGTCAGGTTAATGCCCTTGTTAGGCGCTATTATGCTTACTTGGTGAATTTCCTACAGTACGTGTAAAGAAGCTGTGGGCTTACAAAGACTTGTCCTATATAAGGATAAAACAATGAGGCTATTGCCTCACTTTTTAATGAAGTATTCGCCTTCCCATTCACAAATACCTATCGTCCTTGAAACTGTCTTGCACTTGTAGGTCCAACCCCCCTGGATGTTCTCGTACTTGCCTGTCCCTTTTGTAAAGGATAATGTCCCTTCATATGTGGTGACAGGCTTGCCCTCTGGGGAAAGGGTAGTTGCAACCTTTGCCTGACCTTATATTCTACCGCAAATTACAGCATAATACTCATATATTCAAATATAAACGTATTCCATATAATACTACTATTTTCAATAAATATAATATCCAGAGCCCGTTTGATACACTTCCTGTTTTCCGCACTTAAATTTTCACCACAGATTATGCTTCCTCAACTACACTCCAACCAATATGGTCAGCCAGTGCATAAACAGGCTCTTTTAGATCTCCATAAAATGTGACTCGGTGCCAACCCCATTGGTCCCACATAGTAAAGAGCTTTTCTATATCTCCCACAGGTTCGGCACAGAGCTTGGTCCTGCATGCCCGGTCATCTGGATCGTTATCGACTGTTTTTCCCTGGTGGAAAAGAATTTCTTTTTTGTCAGGTAAAATCTCAAGAGTGGTTGTCATATATCCAAGCGGTAAAATTGACCGGACCGAAGCGCCCATCCGGTCTTCAGAGTGTGTCATAATTGTGAACGGATTAGTTTGACCGTTGGGTCCAAATACTTTATTGGATGCCACACAATGAGCATAAATAATCTGATGTTTGGCCGTATCGATCACCGGATCGGAAATATATCCAGGACGGCCTTGAGTGAGTGTCGAAAAAGCCAGCATTGTTGCAGTGGACCTTATATCACATTCGCAGGCCCCCACTAAACTTTCATTATTTAGTTCATGGAAACCGAGACATGGATACGCATGGATATGCCCACCATAAAATCCACCAAGACAATTGATGGTAATGGCATTGGCATCATGTTTTTTCAGAACATCCTTCATACCCAGATAAAATGCTGCCGATGTTTCCAGTGTTTCAAACGGAACATTTATAACTTCACTGGCTGTGTTCTGCCAGCGTTCGGTAATGGCCCGTGATTCGTCCTTATCTGCATTTTCCCATGCCGTATTGACTTCGGCAAAGGCTACTTTTTCCATCGGGATGTTCATAATCGGATCGGCAGAACCGGAATTCTGGTCACGCACCGCCAGGATCTTTGATTCTTTCATACGAGACAAACAGTCCTGCGAAGAGAGTGTTTCCAGGTTGTCGGTTTTAAATGTTTGGTCACCGGCTTT
>CAZEWS010000067.1:13285-14072 GCA_964515985.1 uncultured Rikenellaceae bacterium
CCTGGTTGTTGCTACCTCAAATTCATCCGCAGTATCGATTTTTCCAAAGCATTTCACTGCTTTAACCAGATCGTCCATTTTTGATGAAGCAACAAATCCAAAGTTGGGTATCTTATTACGTAAAAAAGCTGCTGTATAAACCAAAAAACCACCACTGCCACCATATTGAAAATCAGCATAAAGCACCGGTTTACCAGATTTTGCGATGGTCTGGATAACTCTGTTCCAGCAATTCATCTGGTAAACAATATAGCCGTGGATGGCTGCAGATTTGTCTTGCTCGAGAATTTTTTCCGCCTCCTCCGGTCCTCTTGCCTGGGTTGATACAAAGTCAAATTCGGGACACTCCTTCTCCAGGGTATTGTTGATCCGTTGCATAACCGGAGCAAAATCGAATCCAACGTTCGGCCAATCCGGTTCGGGTTGTTTAACAGCATGAAGTGAATAAATAATACGGATTGTTTTCTTTTTATTTGACTCGATAGTTTTTGCATAATTGAAGCCTGCCAAAGGTATTGTAGCGCAAAGAGCAGCACACACACTGCAGGCGGATAAAAATTCTCTTCGACTTACCCCCAAAGGACAACTTTTCTGATATAGGTTTTTGTTCATGATTTTTACTCCTTTTTAATGTTTAAAAGTAAAATTATACTTCCATAGCTCTTGAAAGAATTAGTCTAACCGTAGAAAGAGAATTGTGATCAAAAGCATTTCTGTTTGAATTTTAATGGCTAACGGATGCGAGCTGAGCTGAATGTCAGTGTAAGAGCGAGCTTGCTCGCTGCTT
>CAZEWS010000068.1:0-14020 GCA_964515985.1 uncultured Rikenellaceae bacterium
CCGGTTTACCCCGTTGGAATAATTATCCTACGGGGTTTACCCGGGTTAGGATATAAACAGGGGAGATTTTTAGAATGATAGTACTGGTCAAAATCACACAATTCATACTGAGTTTATCTATCCTGGTTATATTACATGAGTTAGGGCATTTTATTTTAGCCAGAATATTCAAGACAAGGGTTGAAAAATTCTTTCTCTTTTTTGATCCATGGTTTTCGATATTCAAATTTAAAAAGGGTGAGACTGAGTATGGAATCGGATGGTTACCCCTGGGAGGATATGTAAAGATTTCAGGGATGATTGATGAATCGATGGATAAAGAGCAAATGAAAAAACCTCCTCAACCATACGAATTCAGGTCTAAACCTGCATGGCAACGGCTTCTTATTATGTTAGGAGGGGTGATGGTGAATTTCCTGCTTGCTGTTTTCATCTATGTAAGCGTGTTGTATGTTTGGGGAGAGCAATACCTGCCAACTGAAAATGTCAAATACGGAATTCTGGTTGATTCGGTGGGTATGGAATTGGGGCTTCGGAATGGGGATAAAATAATCTCAGTTGATCACCAGAAGATTGATAATTTTTATCAAATTATTCCGGATATTGTATTGAATGACCGGAAAACCATTCAGATTGAAAGGGATGGTAAGTTATTGGAAGTGGAGATAACGGAAGAGGTTATTCCTGCTTTTATAAAGGGCAAAGGGAGCATTGAACCAAGAATACCTTTTTCCCCACTGTTCGTAACAGGTTTCATGAAAAATTCTCCGGCTAAAGAAGCCGGTCTGAAGGTAGGTGACGAAATCTTTGGGTTTGATTCTATTCGTTTTGAGTATCATGATGAGTACAGGGGAAAATTGGCTAAGTTATCCGATAAAGAAGTAACAGTAAACATAAAACGTGGGGATGAATTACTGGATTTTCCCCTCAGGGTTACAACTGAAGGTCTGATCGGAGTAATCCGGGATTTAAGCGGTATTTTTGAATTGCGACAAATTAATTATGGGTTGCTGGAATCCATTCCTGCAGGAATTAAGAAGGGAGTAAAGACACTTAAAGATTATCTTAAACAGTTTAAACTGATTTTTTCTCCCAAGACAAAAGCATATGAATCATTGGGGGGATTTATAACCATTGGAAGCATTTTCCCCGGGGAATGGGATTGGCATGCATTCTGGAACTTAACAGCGTTTCTGTCCATTATCCTGGCGATTATGAATATATTACCCATTCCTGCTTTGGATGGCGGACATGTTATGTTCCTGCTTTACGAGGTTGTTTCCGGACGGAAACCCAGTGATAAGTTCCTTGAATATGCCCAAATTACCGGTATGATCCTATTACTGGCTTTGCTCATTTTTGCTAATGGGAATGATATTATCCGGTTACTGAGAAAATGATCAAACACTTGTAACAATCCAAGTGACAAACAAACAAGTTTTGGTGCCAATTATGATGAGGTAAATCGGGCAAGAAGTAAATTGGAATTTATAATATTAGTCATTTTCAATTTTATATTGTAGTCATTGTTTTTTTTATTTCTAAATTTGTAATTACAATAAACTTAAAACATAAAAAAATGAATTCATTTATCCTTGCCGGGTTTCTGGGGCCAACTGAGATTATTATTATTTTACTGGTAGTGGTATTGTTATTTGGAGGACGGAAAATACCGGAATTAATGAAAGGGTTAGGACAGGGTCTGAAAGAATTTAAGAAGGCTACTAAAGACGATGATAAAACTCAGGCGGGAGAAGGGCACAAAGAAATTGAAACTGAATAAGATGATCAGACTGACATGGCTCAATTTACCGGTTTTACTTTGCTTCATTTTCATTAACTTTTCGTGCAAACCAGATGAGCATTCAATTCTGCCCAAAATTACCGGAAGCGCTGGTGAAGTATTACTTATATTAGAAAAATACCGCTGGGAGCATGAAGTTGGGGCTGAGTTCAGGAACCTTTTATCACAGTATCACGCCGCATTACCTCAGCCGGAGCCTATTTTTGATTTAATCCATGTGCCACCTGCACAATTCTCAAAAATTTTCCAGTCGCACAGGAATATAATTTTCACCAGAATTGGTTCTCAGTATAGTGAACCAAAGATTGTTGTTCAGCGGAATATGTTTGCCACTCCGCAAATCATAATGAATGTTCAGGCACCAAATGATTCCGCCTGTGTTGCATTGCTCAGACAAAGTGGAAATGAAATTATAAAGAGGATAAACCGGTCTGAGCGTA
The DNA here is from genome assembly GCA_964515985.1 of uncultured Rikenellaceae bacterium. Classification (GTDB taxonomy): domain Bacteria; phylum Bacteroidota; class Bacteroidia; order Bacteroidales; family VadinHA17; genus CAZEWS01. Next base: position 2,245 of record CAZEWS010000068.1, read on the forward strand.
ATAGAATTGCTGGTAATTATAAGAAATCTCAGGTTCAGGAAGTTGTTAAAGCGCTGAAAGAGAAACATAATTTAACTCTTTACATTCCAAAGGGATATACGATAGATGTAAATGTTGATGATTTTGTTTGGATTGCACTTGAAACTCCCTTAACAACCCAGAGTATTTTAATTTATTATTATCAGTATACCGATACCAATACATTTACGCCTGATTATCTGGTGGAAAAAAGAAACCAATATTTAAAGAAATATGTGCCTGGTCCGGTACCTGGCACGTATATGGCTACCGAAGACCTTGTTCCGGTTGAATTTAAAGGATTCACATATAAAGATCGTTATTTTGCCGAATTAAGAGGCCTGTGGAAACTGGAGAACGGCTTTATGGGCGGGCCCTTTGTGAGTTTATCCACTGTTGATGAAAAGCAGAACAGAGTGGTTACGGTGGAAGGATTTGTTTATGCACCACGTGATAAAAAGCGCGAATTTTTACGCCAGGTGGAGAGCATTTTGTATACGCTGGAATTTCACTAACCATGTTCTTGGTTCTCGGTTCTCAGTTCTCGGTTCTCAGTTCTCGGCCTGCCACGTTCACCCCGTTGGAATAACTATCCTACGGGGTGAAATGCGACGCTTGCCCTGCCTGCCCCGCAGGGAAGTTTACCCTGTGAAATGCGAAGCAATATTTAACAGGGAATGACTGTGTCGGGGTGAAATTTGAGGTACGAAAACATTTCACCAGGGAAGGAGCATATTTCACCGTGGTTCGTGGTTCCTGGTTTATAGTTTTTCTACTTTTATCTTTTTTTTACTTTTTACTTATTCCTTTTGCCTTTTCAATTCTATGTATTTCTATTTATCTCTATTTATTTCTAATTTCATACATCGTCCTTCATACTTCATCATTCGTTACTCGCTCCCACAAGCCACAATCACAATCCCGCTCGTGAAGTTTGGGTTATTCACTTCGTTCATGAGATCACTTCGTTAAGTTCGCCAAACGTTCATCCTTTACTCCGAAAAAGCTACCGGCTACTTGCGGCTGCCAAAGGCATTCCTATAGAAGGATGAAACGGTTGTAACACTAATCAAAACCGGCAGTTCCGGTGCTTTTTCTTTGTTTGCTTTATTTTTTACAATAATGTTACCCTTCCGGGGTAATTGCTCTTGCTTACTTTTTTAGTCTTTTGTCAGTCTTTTCCTCATCACCCATTACTCATTATTTGTCACTGCTTTTTACCATTCATTATTACTCGTTCCCGCAATCTAACACACATGCCACTCGAACCTCAACCTTTCCTTCACAGACTCTGCCAGGTACTTCATACCCTGGCAGGTCTTTTCCAGCCGAATACAATTCGGCTCTACATTTCGGCCCAGGCTCTCCGTCACATCTGCTTACTGCCTACTGAATACTGCATACTGTCCACGACTTTATTTCTATCTATTTCTATATTTCCATTTTCACCCAATCTCCCCTTCGCACTTTCGCTTGCTTTGTCTAAAATGACGAACCAGAGCTTCGTCCTACTTCTGCCCTTTCGCATTTTCGCCCCCTCACCCTTTTGTCTTTCTCCAAAGGAGTCCTTCGAACATCTCTCGTCCTTCATCATTCGTCATTCGATTGTTCGTCATTCGTTATTCATCTTTCTCCCAGTCTCCCCATCACCCTTTCTCCCTGCCACGCGTCCTGCTCCCTCTGCCATTGTGTACTGCCAACTGTGAACCGGCGACTTTTTCCTGGATTTCCACCCTAAAAATTTATTACCTTTGTCGGGATTTCATATTAAAATAGTTAAACATGAACCCAAATATTTCTTCCGTAAAAAATATTCCCGATTCAAAACCGATTGTCTATCTTATTGATAAAGAGACAAACCTAAAAGCATTTCGCTTTTCAAAAGATGAGATAAACTATATAAAGGAGAGAATAAAAAATAAAAAGAAGCAGATTTCCATCAACCGTTTTACGACCTGGGTTTATTTACAATTAGTAGAAAACAAAAAGCTTCAGTATGAAATGAAGGAGAATCTCCGAAAAGAAGCTCATAAACTGCTTCCCCAGATTAAGGAAAACAACCATAAGGAAATTACTTTAGTTGATGGGTGCAATAATCCGTATGGTATTTTGGCTTTTGCTGAAGGACTGGCTTTAAGCAATTATCAGTTCCTGAAGTATAATAAAAAAGATGTGGAAGAAAAGAAATCACCTTTACATAAGATCTATATTTTTTCGAAGGGTGTTTCAAAGGAAATGATTACGCATATACAAATTACGACTGAAGCAGTTTACCATTCACGAACCCTTGTGAACGAACCTTTGTCCTTCCTGACGGCAGTTCAACTGGCAAAAGAGATACAACACCTGGGCACGGAAGCAGGTTTTATGGTACAGGTTTTTAACAAGAGAAAAATCGAGACCCTTAAAATGGGTGGTTTACTGGCTGTTAACAAAGGCAGTATCGATCCCCCGACATTTTCCATCCTGGAATGGAAATCTGAAAAAGCTAACAATGCAAAACCGTTGGTCTTGGTGGGGAAAGGTGTTGTTTTTGATACAGGAGGATTAAGCCTGAAACCAACCAGGGAAAGTATGGATTATATGAAATCGGATATGGGGGGTGCCGCAGCCGTAACCGGTGCACTTTATGCTGTTGCCAGGGCGAAATTACCTGTTCATGTTATCGGATTAGTACCTGCCACTGACAATCGTCCCGATGGGAACGCTTATACCCCGGGAGATGTAATACATATGTACAACGGCTCAACGGTTGAAGTTCTGAATACAGATGCTGAAGGCAGGATGATCCTGGCTGATGCATTAACCTACGCCAAACAGTATGACCCGGAATTGGTGATTGATCTGTCAACACTTACCGGATCTGCAGCAGTCGCAATCGGGAAATATGGAGTTGTAGGTATGGGAAATGCGAAAAGAAAGACGTTTAACCTTCTCACGGAAAGCGGGAAAAATGTTTATGAAAGGATTGTGGAATTTCCATTTTGGGAGGAATACGATGAATTAATAAAATCAGATATTGCTGATATGAAAAATATCGGTGGCAGAGATGCAGGGGCTATTACTGCAGGTAAATTTTTGGAAAGATTTACCGATTATCCTTACATTCATCTTGATATTGCCGGTCCTGCATTTTTATCCGGTGAAGATTCCTACCGGGGTAAAGGGGGTACCGGTGTAGGTGTTCGTTTGTTATTTGATTTCATTAAAAATTATACAGTGTGAGGTTTCCGGGTTGTAATGATTGATGCTTCTGAATTAAATAAATACATATAATGAACCGAAAATTAAGAGTAGGCATAACCCAGGGAGACATTAATGGAATAGGGTATGAGATTATTATTAAAACATTAATTGACAACCGCATTAATGATATTTGCACACCAATTGTTTATGGTTCTCCAAAAGTTGCAGCTTACCACCGGAAGGCTTTGAATATTTCGAATTTTAGCTTTAATCATATAAAAACTCCACGTGATGCTAATCTCAAACGGGCAAATATTATTAATTGTCTTGGTGATGATGTAAGGGTTGAATTGGGAAAGTCAACTAATATTGCAGGAGAAGCCTCTTTTAAAAGTCTGGAAAGAGCTGTTTCTGATCTGAAGAAAGGAGAAATTGATGTTTTAGTAACAGCTCCCATTAACAAACAAAATATCCAATCGGATTTTTTTACTTTTCCGGGTCATACCGAATATTTAGAATCATATTTTAAGACTGACGGAGCTTTAATGTTAATGGTCAGAGATTTTCTAAAAGTTGGGGTAGTAGCCGGTCATGTTCCTTTTTCGAAAATTTCTTCTGTTATTACCATTGAGAATATACTGGGCAAAATCCGGATAATGAACAAATCCCTGATTGAAGATTTCACCATTCGCAAGCCACAGATAGCCGTATTGGGGCTGAATCCACATGCTGGTGATGAAGGATTGCTGGGTAATGAGGAAAATGATATTATCAAACCGGCAATCCAAAAGGCACATGAAGAAGATATCATTGCTTTCGGGCCTTTTGCCGCGGATGGTGTTTTTGGTTCGAATTACATTTCAAAATTTGACGCAATTTTGGCTATGTATCATGATCAGGGGGTGGCTCCATTTAAAGCAATAGCTTTTCAAAACGGAGTTAATTTTACAGCCGGTTTATCCATTATCAGAACATCACCTGCACACGGTACTGCCTATGAATTAGCAGGTAAAAATCAGGCTTCACCCGATTCTTTTCATCAGGCTATTTATCTGGCTATCGACATTTATTTTAAACGGAAAGAAAATGAAGAGTTAAATAAAAACCCCTTGCAGAAACAGGAGATAGATAATTAGCAGGCAATTACAAATAATCAATATCTAATAACCAAACTAAAGGATAATATTTTGAGATTTTGGAAATTGAATATTTGTGTATTATTTGTCATTTTGGATTTGTCATTTGAAATTTGTATTTGACAAGTATTTCATATAGACCCTTTTTTGGCAAATCAAAGTCACTTACTTAGAAGTTGGATTCTTTACTTTTGGGGGTGTTCAATAACATATAAAAAATCCTGTTCGGATTGGCTAACTTTGAATGATTTTTATAAAATTAGATACGTTATTTCTTAAAAATTTCTAACCAAACTAAACCTAAAACCTAACGATATGGCAAAAATAACAAAACAAGAAGCACTTGATTATCATGAACATGGGCGACCGGGGAAAATAGAGGTAATCCCAACCACTTCATACAGTACCCAGCGTGATTTATCATTAGCCTATACTCCAGGCGTTGCAGAGCCTTGTTTGGAAATTGAATCAGACCCGGATGATGTATTCAGGTATACAGCAAAGGGCAATCTGGTAGCTGTTATTTCCAACGGGACGGCTGTATTGGGATTAGGAGACATTGGAGCACTGGCAGGCAAGCCTGTAATGGAAGGGAAAGGTTTGTTGTTTAAGGTCTTTGCCGATGTGGATGTGTTTGACATTGAGGTGAATGAGACAAATATTGACAAATTTGTTGAAGTAGTAAAAGCCATTGCACCTACTTTTGGAGGAATCAATCTTGAAGACATAAAAGCTCCGGAATGTTTTGAGATCGAAGACAGATTAAAGAAAGAACTGGATATTCCTGTATTTCACGACGATCAGCATGGCACGGCTATCATTTCAGCTGCAGGTTTGCTGAATGCTCTTGAGTTAAATAAAAAGAAGATCGATGAGATTACAATTATTGTAAACGGGGCTGGTGCTGCTGCAGTTTCTTGTATCCGGTTGTACATGACACTGGGAGTCAAAAAAGAAAATGTAATCATGCTTGACAGTAAGGGGGTTTTGAATAAAAAGCGACAGGATCTAAACGAAATAAAAAAACAATTTGTGACGGATAAGGACATAGATACATTGGAAGAAGCGATTAAGGGAGCTGATGTTTTCCTGGGTCTTTCGGTGGGAGACGTTTTAACGAAGGAGATGGTAAAAACCATGGCTCCTGATCCGATCGTTTTCGCAATGGCTAATCCTAACCCGGAAATAACATATGAAGATGCTACAGAGGCAAGGGATGATATTATTATAGCAACGGGACGGTCGGATTACCCGAACCAGGTTAATAATGTTTTAGGGTTCCCGTTTATTTTCCGGGGAGCGCTTGATGTAAGAGCAACTACAATTAATGAAGAAATGAAAATTGCTGCATGCAAGGCACTGGCTGATTTAACCAAGGAACTGGTTCCTGAGCATGTAAATACAGCTTACAATATAACAAATTTGAAGTTTGGCAGGGAATATATCATACCTAAACCCCTTGATCACAGATTAATTACCCATGTTGCATTTGCGGTAGCTAAAGCTGCAACCGAATCGGGTGTTGCAAAAAGAAAGATAACCGACTGGAACGCATACAGAGAGGAATTGGATAAGCGATTAGGCTATGAAGTTACATTGATACGTAATATCCGTGGGAAAGCAATGGAAGATCCAAAACGGGTTGTTTTTACCGAAGCCAACCATTTTAAAATATTAAAAGCGGCAGAAAGTGTTTTATTGAATGGCATTGCAAAGCCTGTTCTCCTTGGGAACAAGGAAGAGATACGTCAGGCTATTGAAGAATCAAACCTTGAGCTTGAAAAAGTGCCTGTCATCGATCCTAAAAGTCCTGAAGAATCCAAACGAAGGGAAAAATATGCACAAATCTATTTTGAAAAAAGACGTAGAAAAGGAGTAACTTACGACGAAGCCCTGGAGCTCATGTACAATCGCAATTATTTTGGCGTAATGATGGTAGAATCAGGAGATTGTGATGCACTTATTTCGGGTTTTTTAAGTAAATATGCCGATACCATTCGTCCGGCACTGGAGATCATAGGAACGAATAATTCCCAAAAACATATTGCCGGAATGTATATTGTTATCACAAAAAAAGGTCCTTTCTTTTTCTCAGACACCACGGTAAATATTCAACCATCTATTCAGACCCTGGTGGAGACAACGGTGCTAACGGCTAATGAAGTAAGAAAATATAATATTGAGCCCAGGATCGCCATGTTATCCTATTCGAATTTTGGCTCTCAACGGGGAGGTAGTCCGAAACTGGTACAGGAAGCTGTTGAAATTTTACACAGGGACTATCCCGATTTAATTGTCGATGGCGAAATGCAGGCAAATTTTGCCTTTAATCCTGAATTACGCAAGAAAAAATTTCCGTTTAGCAAATTGGCAGATAAAGAAGTGAATACAATCATTTTTCCTGACCTGTGTTCCGGAAATATTGCTTACAAAATGATGCAGGAAATAGGCAGTGCTGAAGTGATTGGGCCCATTTTAATAGGAATTGCCAAGCCAATTCATATTTTGCAACTTGAAAGCTCCGTTAGAGAAATTATTAATATGGCAGCAATTGCGGTTGTTGATGCTCAGTGTCTTGCAAATGAGACATGCAGATAACGAAGAACCATGTTTTTTCTCCGGGGCTGTCCCTCAATGTGTAGGACAGCCCTTTTTTATATAATGTGGGTTTGCATACCCATTTTTTTACTTATTTTTAGGAAAAATAAATACCGGTATGTTTGAATTTATTAAAGGAAAACTGTCTGACTTAAAACCCACGTATGCAATTATTGATACAGGGGATATAGGTTATTTCGTCCATATTTCACTGAATACCTACTCAAAACTTAAGAAGGATTCAGATATTCAACTATATATTCACCAGATTATCAGAGAAGATGCAAACTTGTTATTTGGCTTTTTTAACCACAATGAGCGGGAAATTTTCAGAATGTTATTATCGGTTTCCGGCATTGGTGCAAATACAGCCAGAATGATGCTTTCCTCACTTACCCCATCCGAAGTTGAACAAGCTATTCTCGAAGGAAATGTAGCGCTTTTAAAAAGTATTAAAGGAATTGGTACAAAATCCGCCCAACGTGTAATTGTGGATCTGAAGGATAAAATTGGCAAAGGTACTGAGATTGGAGAAGTTTTTACCTTACAGAGCAATACAACCAAAGATGAATCGTTATCTGCTTTAGTGATGTTGGGATTCTCAAGGACCTACGCTCAGAAAGTAATTGACAAAATCCTGCTGAAAGAGAAAGATATCACAGTTGAAGAGCTTATTAAAAAAGCGCTCAAGGAATTATAATAGTATAAACTTATCCTTTTTCAAGTGTTGAAACGGGTATATACATATACACTTGTTGGATCGCTTCTTATACTATTATGGCTGCCTTTGATGACGCCCTACGGCACAGCTAAATGCTTAACCAACACTGGTTTTGCTTTTCCTCAGTATATCCCCCAACCTGATTCAACAAGCAGCGACAGCACCATCGATCTTCGATATCCTTTTAATGACTTCAATGGAAATCCATTTGTTTCTGAATCCAAATCCGGGTTGTATTTAGGTCTGCCATCGAATATTAAATCTTCCATTGTTTATGATCCAGATAATAATGAATATGTTATTTCTGATAAAATTGGAAATTTCAATTACCGGCTTCCTTCCGTATTGACTATTGAAGAGTATAAAGACTGGCAATTTGAGCAATCATTACGAAGGTACTGGCGTGAAAAAGCCAGCGGTGGTGGTCTTGATTACAGATCTTCATTGATACCACGGCTACAACTTGGTGTTGAGGCATTGGACAAAGTTTTTGGAAGTGATGTTATTAATATTGTCCCACAAGGATCAGCTGAATTGATATTTGGGGTTAACATTTCAAAAATCGACAATCCGGCTTTATCTGAGAAATTAAGGAAGGTTGCTACGTTTGACTTCCAGGAAAAGATACAAATGAATGTATCAGGAGCAATAGGTGATAAAATGAAATTGGGTGTAAATTATAATACGGAAGCAACATTTGATTTTGAAAACAAAACCAAACTTGAATATTCGGGAAAGGAAGATGAAATTATTAAAAAGATTGAAGCAGGAAATGTCACACTTCCCCTTCCGGGATCTCTTATAACCGGAAGTCAGAGTTTATTTGGACTGAAGACCGAGTTGCAATTTGGAAAATTAACCGTCACCAATGTTTTTTCCCAGCAAAAGGGTGAAACATCGGTTATCGATATTAAAGGGGGTGCACAATTAAGTGAATTTGAAGTTGAGGTGGATAATTACGATGCAAATAAACATTTTTTCATAGCACAATATTTCAGGGATAATTATGATAATGCCATGCGTAACCTTCCGGTTATCAATTCCGGAATAAATATCGAAAGGATAGAAGTTTGGGTTACGAACAAGACCAGCAATTTTGAGAATGCCAGAAATATAATTGCCTTTATGGATTTGGCTGAAGGAGCAGAAAATATCTTTAACAACATACCGGCATTTGGTCAGACCGGGTCAGAGGATTATCCATATAATGACCTTAATGGTTTGTACCTGCAGATGCTTACAAATTATTCGGACATCCGTGATATTAATAAAGTAACCCAGACACTCGAACCCCTGACGCCCGGTTTCATCATTGGTCAGGACTATGAAAAAATTGAGAATGCACGGAAGTTAAGTGAACGTGAGTATTCACTTAACAGAAAGCTGGGATACATTTCGCTTAATTCTGCATTGAATGCAGATGAGGTTTTAGCTATTGCTTATGAATTTACTGTTGGGGGTAAGGTATATAAAGTAGGAGAATTTTCAACTGATGGCATTAGCGCACCAAATACCCTGATCGTCAAGCTATTGAAAGGCACAAATCTTTCACCCAAATTACCCACTTGGGACCTTATGATGAAAAACGTATATGCATTAGGAGCGTATCAGGTTAAAAGCAGGGATTTCGAATTGCAGGTTCTTTACCAAAATGATGAAACAGGGAATGCTATTAATTATATTCCTGAAGGGAAAATTAATGACCAAATACTTATTCAGGTACTTCATTTGGATAATCTAAATGCTCTGCTTGAGCCAAATCCGGATGGGAAATTTGATTACATCGAGGGGATTACCATAACTCCGTCAAATGGCCGGATATTTTTCCCTGTGCTGGAGCCGTTTGGCAGCCATTTGAGAAAAAAAATCGGTGATGATGCTATCGCTGACAAGTATGTTTTTCAAGAACTATATGATTCCACTCAGGTTAAAGCCAGGCAGATTGCCGAAAAGAATAAGTTTTTAATTAGTGGAACCTATTCCTCTTCTTCCAGCTCTGAAATTATGTTAAATGCCCTGAATATCCCAAAAGGCTCTGTTAAGGTAACAGCCGGAGGAATCCTGCTAACAGAGAACATTGATTATACCGTCGATTATAATTCGGGAAGAGTGAAAATTATTAATCAGGGATTGCTCGAATCACAAACCCCCATAAAGGTATCGCTTGAAAGCAACCAGTTATTTGCTATCCAGACAAAAACGCTTATTGGTACTCATCTCGATTATAAAATTTCCGATGATTTTAATCTTGGTGCTACCTTTCTGAATTTAACAGAAAGACCCTTAACCCAAAAAGTAAATATAGGGGATGAACCCATTTCCAACACAATACTTGGATTGAATACTTCATACCATACCCGGTCGCATCTGCTGACCAATATTATTGATAAGATACCTTTTCTTGATACGAAAGAACCTTCAAGCATAACCTTTACCGGTGAATTTGCTCATCTGATTCCCGGGCATTCCCGGGCCATTCAAAAATCAGGTATTTCTTATATTGATGATTTTGAGGGAAGTGAAACTCCTATAGATCTCAGGTCACTCGGTGCATGGGTTTTATCAAGCACACCCCGGGGGCAGGATGTCATTTTCCCGGAGGCAAAACTCAACAATAACCTTGCATACGGATATAACAGGGCAAAACTCGCGTGGTATGTAATTGATCCCCTGTTTCTGCGAAATAACGCCACCACACCCGACCATATTAAAAGTAATCCCGATCTGCAATCCAGCCACTTTGTCAGGGAAATCTTTGAGAAGGAGATTTTTCCAAACAAAGAAAGCCCAAGCGGTATCCCGACAAACATCGCGGTATTAAACCTCGCTTTTTATCCCAGGGAAAAAGGACCATATAATTATGATCTGGCTCCTTCATCCTATTCATCGGGAATTAGCACGGATGGAAAGTTGCATAATCCGGGTTCGCGATGGGGTGGAATAATGAGGGAGGTACAAACAAACGATTTTGAGGCAGCGAACATACAGTTTATTGAATTTTGGCTGATGGATCCCTTTGTTGAAAATCCAAATCATATTGGTGGTGATTTATATTTTAATCTCGGGAATATTTCGGAGGACATATTAAAAGATTCCAGAAAAAGTTTCGAAAATGGATTACCAACGTCTCCGTTGGCTACACTGGTTGATACTACGGTTTGGGGAAGAGTACCCCTTGTTCAATCACTGGTTAATGCATTTGATAATGACCTTAATGCCCGGAGATACCAGGACGTAGGTCTGGATGGGTTAAGGAATGAGGATGAAGTTACTTTTTTTAGCGGATACCTTGATTTACTTCAAAAAATTGTCGATCCACAAACGTTCGATGAATTGATCACCGATCCGTCGAATGACAATTACCATTATTTCAGAGGAAGTGATTTTGATGGTCAGGGTTTAGGTATCCTTTACCGGTATAAAAAATATAATGGTCTGGAAGGCAATTCGCCAACCTCGGAACAATCTCCTGAGCCATATCCAACTTCCGGATCAACTCTCCCGAATGTTGAAGACATCAACAGGGATAATACCCTTAGCGAAACGGAGAGCTATTATCAATATAGAGTTAGCATGAGGCCCGGTGACCTGGAAGTGGGTAAGAACTTCATAACCGACATGGTTACATCAACCATAAAATTTGCCAATGGAGAACAATCCTCTGTGAATTGGTATCAGTTCAGGGTTCCTCTTACCGATTATCAGAACATTATCGGGTCGATACAGGATTTTAAATCTATTCGATTCCTGAGGATGTTCCTAAGGGGTTTTGAAGAAATGGTGATTTTGCGATTTGCAAGATTAGACCTGGTAAGGGGAGAATGGAGAAAATACAACCTTTCGTTTCTGGAAGGGGGCGAGAGAATTACCATTCCTGAGCCATCGGATGCCGGTTTTGAGATATCATCGGTAAACATTGAAGAAAATGCAAGCAAAAAACCGGTAAATTACGTTTTACCACCGGGTTTTACACGTGAAATCGATCCCACGAATCCTCAATTACAACAATTGAATGAACAGGCTATTGTCCTTAAAGTAAGAGATCTTGAAGACGGAGATGCCAGGGCAGCTTTTAAGAATGTAAATCTTGATGTCCGTCAGTACAGAAAATTAGAGA
>CAZEWS010000069.1:0-9636 GCA_964515985.1 uncultured Rikenellaceae bacterium
AAATCAAACAAATTCTTGTATATGTGCTGTTTGGGTTTTGTTTTTTCAAACATTGTATATTACCTGCCCTGTGAAATAAATCGGAGATTTAATGCGGAGAATTATTTCACGGGGTAAATTATTTGTTTTTTGAGATTTGTTATTTGTTTATAAACTCTATATTTTATTCATTTGATACTCGTCCATTGCTACTGCCAGGAGTTATATATTCGTCAGACCACTTCTGCTGTTTAACTTTATGATTAGATTTAAAATATTATGCTAATAATAAGATATAATAATAAATTGAACATCTTAGTGGTCAGACGAGTTAGACCCACATTGCAATTATGTTATGGTTTACTTTTTTGTGTATTGCCGACTGTTCACTTATCTGAACTCGTGTATGGTAGGCAGTCTAACATCAAAATCCTGTGGATTTAATAATTTTTCTCCGGAAAAATAAATCCAATTTTTAGAGTAATCAGGTGGCAATACGGGGTAATAGGAAAACCGGATCTGAAAAGTTTTGAATACAAGATTTTTATTTCTTATCCTTACCCCGAGTCCGATGCCGGAATAAAGTTGGTTCTTAAAAATATTTCTTTTATTAGAGCCAATAAATCCAATGTCAGTATATCCGAAAAAGGTGCATCTGAACCCATAAACATAAATAGGTGAAAATGCCACAGTTTCAAGGTTCAAGGTTAACCTCTGAACTCCGGATAAACTATCACTTTTTAATCCCCGGATACCATTTTTGTTACTTATGCTGATCAATTCGTCTTCAAACCGCCTTATCCCGATTGTATAATCGAGATTAATAAATTGGCGCAGCTGGTAATTTCGTATAGTAAAAAGGTTAGTAAAATAGTTTGTTTTAACCCTGATCATGCCTTGTTGATAGGCCTTGTTACGGATATATCCTGCTATATTAAAACTGGAGTGTAAAAATCCGATTTTCTGAAAATAATTACCGTGAGAGATCCTTAAACCGGTGTATATCCGGTTATACAATTCATAATCCTCATAGCCACCGGTAAATTCAATTAGTGTTCCATAGGGAATATCTTCCGTTCGTCCAAAATTGTATATTAAATTGGTTTTATAGTAATTTTGTCTGGAAAAAGCGATGCTGCCAAGGTAGAGAATATAATCGCGGTATTTGTATTTTGTATTTTCACCAATTTCAGGACGTTTAATGATATATTTGCTTACATATCTTCCGGATATAACTAATCTTGACCGGCTGGTTGGGTTTAACAAGAAAGAACGACCTATCCAGTAATCCTGATAATTGAATTTGAGCGGGACAAGAACAGGCAATGTATCTTGTTGTGTCAACGTGCTCGTGCTAATCAACTTTATTCCTCCTGCATATTTTGTATAGGGAGTTACAAAACGCCGCGATAAGTCTAACCCAAAGTTTTCAGTTTCAAAAGCATTTTTATAATTAACTGTTGCATTGATAAATGTCCCCTCTATGTTATCAATCCTATAAATGCCTTCATAACCCCATGAAGGAACTGTATCGTAATCGAAAAATAAATTTGCCTGTACATCATGTCCGGTTCCAAAAATATTCCTGTTGAATATTTCAACGGTTCCTTCGTTAATATCATTGAATTCCACACCAAATCCAAATGAAAAAACGTCTTTTGTTATAACATGAATATCCACTATTCCTGGTTCTACAGGTATTACACGGATCCTTGCATCATCAATAAAGGAAAGTTCACGAAGGACTCGTTCATTGTCAGCAAGGGTAAAAGGATTGATGGTATCACCTTCGTTTATTAACAGGTTTTTACGGATAATTCTATCATTTGTATTAATGTGTATTCTGTTCAAGTTTTTTTCAATCCATGTCGATGCTATACGGGTTGTATCGAAAAGAGTTGATCCGAAAACCTCTGTTTTGTAAAGGATAATCTTTCTGATTCGTTTTCCCTGGTATTGAACAAATGGATTTTCACTTTTTTGCTTTATTGGCGCAGATTCTTTGGATTGGTATGATGAAACAATTAACAACTCGTAAAGCTTTTTTGTCAAGTTTCTTTTTGCGGCCTTTACTTTCAGGGAATCATAAAAATTTACTGACTTCTCATAAGTATCTTTATCGATCTGAAAAGTTGTATTTTGAGGAATAAATAAAACAGTATCCTTTGGTACAAAAAAGATGCTGTCGCCTAAAAACATATATCTTCCCTTTCTGACAAAGACACTGTCATACTGGGCTTGCTTACTGGTTTCTTGTCCGTACGTACAGAAAATGAATAGCAGTAAAAAAAAAGCCAGGAAGGCTGATTTGCCTCCGGATTGGAAATTATATAGATGAAATTTATCGACCACGAAATGAATTGATACTTGCCTCTTAACTATTATAATCCAACAATCTCCATACCCTGATGAAACCGCATGTCCCTGGGAATACCTGCTTCCGAGATCCTGTCCAGATCACTTTGCAAGCCTTCCCGTATGAATCCCTTTTCCTTGACCAATGTTTCAGCTGCTTGGTAATCACCATTTCCCTGAATCACAATAATCTCTTGAGCCAGCGAATTCATGATTTCCTTCATTTTGTCGAAGTTTATCCGGTAGGTATTTGCTTCCTCATCACGTGTAAATGCACCTTCTTCCTGGAAGTAATAAAACCGTATCATGTTCGCTTTCCCATGTGAGCTTGCTACGCCAAATCGTACAGAGCGGAATATTCCTGCCATGAAAGTAACATAGAAGTCGATCGAGTTGGTTTTCATATCCATCCATGCCAAATCGCTTTCAAGATATTCATCCGTAAGCAAAGCATCGGCACGAAGGGTGAGATACGTTTTGAAGCCGTTATCTTCAGCTAAATCAGCAGCTTTTTGTAAAAGTTCTGCGGCTTTTGTTATTTCTTTCTTGTATGCTATATGATATGGAACGGTTTGAAGTGATCTGTCGTCTGCTCTTCTGATCAGGGTGTAAAGACTGGTTTTATCCTCTGATTCAAAACCCGAAAATTCTTCTTTGGACATATCGGGGGGATAAAAATTGGCTCCTGCAGGCTTTTGTCCGACACCTTCAATAAAGGGTTCATTATTCTTCAGCCGTTCCCATGGACCATAATTAATTTCAATAAATTTCCTGGTTTCTTTATCCTTAATAGTATCAAGTAGTCTGGATTTATCTCCGAAAGCCTGCATCCAGTAAATTTCATCCATTAGTTGTGCAGTTTCAAATAAAAAGGGCAGGAGTTCCTTTTCCTTTGTTGTGAGACCGGTTATGAGATCCGACGAAAGTTCAACTTCAACAAATTCATCAACTTTTTTTTGCATTTCAGAACGCTCTTCCACAGGCGCTTCTTTACATCCAAATAAAATAAGCATAAAAAGTGGAAACATTACGAGTGATAAAGATTTTCGTGCCATAATTTTAAAATTAAGATTGTGTTACTTTAGTTCATATATTTTATGTATCGGAATTTATTCACTTCGTTCATGAGATCGCCCCGATAGCCATCGGGGCTAAGTTCAAGAATTTCCCTTATCATATGGGTGATTCCGTAGAGATTAATAAAATCCAAAGTTCAAAATAAATTCCAAACTCCAAATCCCAAACCGATAGCTATCGGTTCAAAACTATTGCTTTGAAAAGCAGGATTAACTTCTTTTTCCACCAGTTGACTTGTTAATCATAGGGTTTTTTCCTTTCTGCCATGTTTAGTTTTTTGGATTTTAAAGTTGGGATTTATTTTGGATTTTGAGCTTTGACCTTTGAACTTTCATATCTACTGTTTTTCAATTAGTTTACAAAGTTATGTTCTTTACTTTTCTTCCGAAACATCATCGGAATTAAACTGGAAACCAACACGTTTCCCGGTTTGCAATTGTGTACTTTGGATTTTCTTATTCATCAGGCCAACAGAAGCAATTTTAACATTGTCATAAGGTGGTACCAGGAGATCAAACTGTAAAGCATAAACAATAGCGGTGTTGATGATCTTTTTAATTATTTCCCTGGTTATTTTTTCTTTCCCGAAATTGCTGTATAGAAATCCGAATTGTCTTTTCCCTTCTACAAAATAATACATTTCTTTATTGACAAAAACACGTGCTATCAGGTAACCAAGATCATCATTTCGATTATACTTGAAGGAATCAGCTAAAAAGTTGTAGATATTAATGATACCACAATAGGTGTTTGTTTTGTCTTTTTGAGCATACGATGTTTTCCATACAACATGTCCCCTGTCGAACTCAAAAATATTGGAATGCATGCTGAAAATCAGCATGTCACCGGCAACCTTGAGCTGGGCTTCAAATTTACCACGATCTTTATATTCTAAAAGAATACGTTTATCAACTCCCTTTAACTTTCCATTATAATTGTTTGTTATTTCCTGTAATACTTCCTTTGCCAGATTGAAAACCGAAAACGTTTTATCATAAACCTGTTGTTTTAAACTCGATTTCACCGACAGAGTCTCTATTATTATTGTTTTAGGATCTTTATTTTCCATTTTTTAATTTTAGAAGTTATTGTAAATCATCCCGAGGCCTCGGTATAAAATCAGTGTTCCTTAGTTCTGCCAATTTCCCTTTGGAAGATATTCAAATCTACAGAAATTTCGAGACTTTATGGACAGGCTCTAATTAAAATTTTAGGTATAGGCGTATAGGTCGCACAAATTTAATAATAAATTATGGCGTTAAATTTGAATTTTGTGGGTTTTTGTGTCTTTAATTATTATGTAAACATAACTCTTGGAGAAAAGACAAAAGTTAAACAATTAATAGTAAGCCATTAAGTAATTTTAAACCTGTTGTGCGATTGAAATATAAGTATCAGAAAATCAAAGTCATGGTGAGCCTGTCTCCCGAAGGGATTCTCCCAAAGGGATTCCTACGGAGCTATGGAAGAACCATGACCGTTCAGACTTCGATAAATTAAGGATTCTTTGCTGATTGCTTCATAAACATCTTAAATGATGTCAGGGTACTGGCAACTTATCCACATGACACTATATCAATATCAGTCCCGGAGGGACTTACAGACAATAGCCAGCCGGTTTACCGGCTGGAATATAAGGATGCATAAACCACATCCGCCTATGGCGGATTGAAAGAAATCCTTTCATGGGCAGGAATGTAAAACGACTTTCCAAAGTCGTTCAGGTAGTTAGAATTTTCCCACTGTCAGGTGGAAACACCTGACAGCATGTTAAACTAAACCTCAATCTCAATCTCAATCTTAATCTTAATCTTAATCTTAATCTTAATCTTATCCTTAGCCTCAGCCTTCAAAACCTAATACGCTTTTGCAAAAATCACACGCTGGGCTGATGGCTTACCTGTATAAATACATTTCCCTTTCTCCGGTTTATTATTTACCGGAATACAACGAATCGTGGCTTTGGTTTCCTCTTTTATTTTCAGTTCGGTTTCTGAAGTACCATCCCAATGTGCGTAAATAAACCCACCATCTCCTTCGACAATTTGCTTAAATTCTTCGTAATCATCTATAACATGTGTATTCTTCTCTCTTAGCTTTAACGCTTTTTGGTAGATATTCTGCTGAATCTCTATCAACAGGTCTTTTACATATTCAATAATATTATCTTGTGGTATGATTTCTTTTGAGAGTGTATCGCGCCTGACAATTTCCACTGTATTGTTTTCCAAATCCCTTGGCCCGATAGCCAGTCTGACCGGTACTCCCTTTAGTTCATACTCAGCAAATTTCCAGCCTGGCGTTTGCGTATCCCTATCATCATATTTTACAGTGATTCCATTTGATTCTAACTTTGTTTTAAACCGGCTGGCAACTTCAGTAATTTTTCCTAACTCTTGATTATTTTTATAGATAGGGATGATCACGACCTGAACAGGAGCGAGTTTAGGAGGTATAATCAATCCGTTATCATCGGAGTGTGCCATAACAAGAGCACCCATTAGCCGGGTTGAAACACCCCATGATGTTGCCCAAACCCAGTCGAGTTTTCCTGTTTTATCGGTAAATGTGACGTCAAATGCTTTGGCAAAATTCTGACCCAGGAAATGGGATGTACCTGACTGCAATGCTTTGCCATCCTGCATAAGGGCTTCAATTGCATAGGTATCAATGGCTCCGGCAAATCGTTCAATTTCAGTTTTTGTGCCTTTTATCACCGGCATAGCCATAAAATTTTCAGCGAAATCGGCATAGATGTGAATCATTTTTAATGTTTCTTCTATGGCTTCATTCTTTGTGGCATGGGCTGTATGACCTTCCTGCCATAGGAATTCGGTTGTTCTCAGGAATAAACGGGTTCGCATTTCCCATCGTACAACATTGGCCCATTGATTGATTAAAAGAGGTAAATCGCGGTATGACTGGATCCAGTTCTTATATGTATTCCAAATAATGGTTTCTGATGTGGGACGTATAATCAGTTCTTCTTCCAGTTTGGCATCCGGATCAACAATAATTCCTTTTCCTTCCGGATCTTTTTTTAACCTGTAATGTGTAACCACGGCGCATTCTTTGGCAAATTCTTCAACATGGCTCGCTTCCCGGCTAAAAAACGATTTGGGGATAAAAAGCGGGAAGTATGCATTTGAATGACCTGTTGCCTTGAACATTTTATCCAGCTCTGCCTGCATTTTTTCCCAAATGGCATAACCATGGGGTTTAATCACCATGCATCCTCTTACCGAGGAATTTTCTGCAAGGTCTGCATTAATTACTAAATCGTTGTACCACTGCGCGTAATTCTCTTTTCTGCTGGTTAAAACTTTTGACATAATAATTTTTTGGTATAGTATTTGTCTGTTATTTTTGTGAAAGACGAAATTGATGCAAAGTAAATAAAATCTATCAGATATTTAAAAACAAATGGGAGGTGTATCATGAAAGCTCAAACTAAAACATTAATAATTCTGGCAAGCTTATTCTTAATAAGTTATACAGGTTATTCTGTACCTGCAGAATATAAGAATTCCGATAATTTTTCATATAAATCAACCTTACGTCAGGGTTCTGATCTCGTTATTAATAATTACTACTATGGCGATGGGGATTACCTGTATGATTATTATTATGCCTCAAGGATCCGCAGGTTTCACAGGCCCTTGGTAAGTTCGGGTTACTATAATTCGATTTATACCGATAGTTATTGGTATACGTGGGAACCGGCATATTGGGGTATCAGTATTTATATGGGGTCTATGTGGAGTCCTGTAAGATTGGGAATCTCTTTGGGTGGTCCGGCATGGTACCATTATTATGACCCTTATTATGAGCCGTATTCTTATGACTGGTACAGGCCCGTTTTCTATACATCACATGTCCATTTTTTTCACCCAACTTACCGTGTGGTTTATAGACCAAGAATTGTAAACCGGTATTATTATGGTGGTTGGTTTGGACGTCATGTGCGGTATTCAAGACCAGTCTATGCATATGGTTACAGCAGGCCGTATTATTCGAAATATTACCCTGAATATGGTTATTACTCCCGGTCGGTGAAGGGAACACCTGCATACAGGAATGGATATCCTTCTAACCGGTATTCGGTCAGGTCAGACAACTATTCCAAAAAACCAGATCGTAGTACCGACGTTTATACCGGAAGGCGCCGAACTACCAGCACGAATACGGATGCCAATAGGAGAACAGTTGTTAACAGGCCCGATAACAAGAATATTAATTCGGGAACTCCGGTAAATACCAGGCGGAGGGAAGTGATCTCAAACACAGATAATAATAGGAGAGTTGTAACTTCGGGGCGGACTAACTCAGATGTAAAAAGAAATTCTGCGACTACGACAAACCGGAGAAGCACTTCATATTCAAATACAAATACCCGTGTGGTTAAGAAAAGTGTAACAACAAGACCATCAACATCCGGAGATAGAAGCGGAAAGAAATCTGATGTTTCCCGGAGGTCGTCTGCTGGTTCTTCAAAGTATAAAAGCCCGTCAAGGCGCTCGTCAGGAAGCTCAAATGTATCCGGGAGCAGCCGGTCAGGTACAAGCTATAAGTCTTCTGGTAATAGGACATCAAATAAAACTGTTAGTTCAAGATCGAAGAGAAGCTCATCAGGCTCCAAATACAGGAAGCCATCTTCAGGCAGTTCGAAGAAAACCAAGCAGGTTAAACAGAGCCGGAGCACCCCATCGAAAAGTACTAAAAAAAGTCCTGAATCAACTTCAACCAGAAGAAGAAAATAGTTAGTTTGTTAAAAAAGAGGCTGTCTCAAAACTCTTTTAAGACAGCCTCTTTTTTATTGATTAAAAATATGGTTGCACTAGTGTCCGGTTATAAATCAAATAATGAAAAAAACCCGGATAGTAGTAATAAAAAAAATGATATAAAACCCCGAACAGGGGTTTAACTATGAATAACCCCGTACGAAGTGCGGGGATAAACAGAATGGAAGATACCAACCCCGGACGGGGTTGAATAAATAACTAATTAGTGTCTGTCCATAAAGTCGTAAAGTTTTAGTTAAACTGAATATCTCCCAAAGGGATGCCTGTGGCAGAACAAGGAACGCTGATTTTAGATTTCTGATTCTTAATAACTTCTTAAATCAAAAATCGTTAATCCTTGTTCATTATTCAAATTATTCTGAGTTTATAGACAAGCACTAATTAGTCAAATCGTGAGAAAAGCCATATTGAGTTATTCCAATATTCCAATGTTACTCGCTCCCACTGTCGTTATTCGCTCTCACAATCCAGGCACTGGAAGCAGCTCATGAAGATTGGCTCTTACTTCGTTAGAGCCAATCGTTCGCTCAAACCTGCTTGTGAGACATTCTGTTTGTTTTGCTCACAGAATGGTTCCACTATTCCATTGTTTCCCCAAAAAGATGCCTTCGGCAGAATTTTTATTGCGACATTGCTCCATTAATAATATTTCAAGCAAAATAATGCATAGTTTGGTATAGTATTTGCTATTTGTTAGGTGATTCTTGTTTATTAAACCATAGTAAAAAAATAATACCCAGGAGGATTTATCATGAAAGCAAAAATTACATCTCTACTGTTAACAACACTGTTGGTCAGTGGTTGTTCAACCGGCTTTTTTGTTTCATCAGGTTATGATGATATTTATTATTCGCCTGAAGATGAGCCAATTGTAGTTGTTACTCGAAAAACACCTGTTGCATCTGATAATTATTACCAGGCAATTGACAATTACGAAACTGAAGGTATCCTTTTGGAAAGTGAAATTCCCGTATACGATACGATACAGGGTGAATATTTTGAGAAAGGTGACGAGGGTGTTGTTGTAAACAATTATTATACAGGAAGTGTTTACGATCCTTATGATTACAATTACTCGAGAAGGATGAGGTTATTTCATTCTCCTTTTGCAGGAGTTGGTTACTACAGTTCTTTTTATGATCCATTTTATTGGGATTATGATCCTTTCTACTGGGGTTCAGGATTTTACATGGATTCCTGGTCACGCTACCGGATGTACCGGAGAATGAGGTTATATTCTCCGTATTATAGTTGGTATTCTCCTTTCTATTCCAACTGGTATTCTCCATATGATTATTATGGTGGATATGGGTCATATTATGGTGGGTATGGGTCGTATTATGGAAGTTACGGTTATTCCCAGCGTCCTGTTCGCTCCAACGATGTTTATTATGGTCATCGCAGGGCAGGAGCCAGCAACCGG
>CAZEWS010000069.1:9646-10429 GCA_964515985.1 uncultured Rikenellaceae bacterium
CCAATAGCTCTTCTCCCATTAAGCGAAGCACTACGGGAAGGAGCGACATAAACAATCGAAGGACCTCCGCGAACAACTCTGCTGTTACCGGCACCAGACGAAGTACTGATTCCAGGACGGCATCGACTTATACCAACAACAGACGTACAAGCACCGATGTTTCCGGATCGGCAACATCAAGAAAAGTTAACACTACCAGGATAACACCGAGACAGAATGAGGGCAGTAACACTTCCGTAAGTAGAAGATCATCCAGTTCCACTGTTACAGGCAGATCTTCAACCGGCACGCAAAGGTATTATCCCAGTTATAACCAAACACGGACGGTCTCAAAACCAACATATAACAGAAGTTCAAGAACTTACCAGAGCAGAAGTTCCTCAAGTTCTTCAAGATCTGTTTATTCCAGGCCAGGCAGTTCCAGGAGTAGTTCGAGTTATTCGGCTCCGACCAGAAGCAGTAGGTCTAGTTATTCCGGATCATCCAGCCGGAGCTCCAGTTCGGGCTACCGGTCGAGCGGTAGCAGCCGATCCTCAAGCTCAGGCTCAAGATCTTCATCTTCATCGTCCGGCAGAAGTTCTTCCTCGTCGAGTGGACGGAGAAGATAAACAAACGATTGTCATAGGTTTGTTACCGGGGTTTCTACCATCGGTTTTACCAGGGATTATTCTTTGGATCAGAGGTTTTACATTAAAATTTTAAATACTTGAGTCATGAAAAAAATATTTTCCATAGTAACCCTTATTACAATTATCACCTTATCGGGTTATTCTCAGGGCGAGC
>CAZEWS010000069.1:10439-13996 GCA_964515985.1 uncultured Rikenellaceae bacterium
GCTTGATGCTCTCCGGTATTCACAAACATTCAGCGGGGGGACGGCAAGATCGTTGAGCATGGGAGGAGCATTTGGAGCTCTGGGGGGCGACTTTTCCTCACTGAGCATAAATCCAGGTGGAATAGGGGTTTTCAGAGGTACAGAAATATCCTTTAGCCCGACTCTTTTCTATGATAAGACCAGCTCGGCTTTTTCAGGAAACTCAGATGAGGATTTTGTGTATAACTTTAATTTAAACCATTTTGGTTTTATCACAACCTATAATACGAACAGGAAGGAAGGATGGGTTAGTGTGAGTCTTGGAGCCGGATACAACAGGTTGAATAATTTCAACAGAAATATTATCATCGAGGGAGTTAATAACAAAAACTCAATGATGGATTATTTTGCCAATATGGCTGACGGTAATCCAATTGACCAATTATATAAATTTGAAGAGGATCTTGCATGGGCTGCCTGGTTAATTGATACAGTAACAGGAAATCCCACAGAATATGAGACGGTATTGTCGGAATATGGTGATAACGCAAATTCTACTTATGGCCAGGTCCAGAGACGGACAATTAATTCTGAAGGATCAATGGGAGAGTATGTCTTTTCTTTTGGAGCAAACTACAGCCATAAATTGTATCTTGGCGCCACCTTCGGAATACAGAAAGTTAGGTATACCGAAAGATCTAAACATAAGGAGTCTGATCCAAATGATGAAATCTGGGATTTTGATTACTTTGTTTTTGACCAGTGGCTTGAGACCCGTGGGACCGGTTATACCTTTAAACTTGGTGTAATCTATAAGCCTATCGAAATGTTGAGGATCGGAGGAGCCGTTCATTTACCCACCTTTTTTACACTTGAGGATGAATATTTAACGAAATTAGAAGCAGGATACGATGATGGAGAAGTTTACAATGAAGATTCCCCCGACCTATTATACTTATATGAATTGAATACACCATTCAGAGCTGTTGGAAGTTTTGCACTCCAGTTGAAGAAAAAGGCATTACTTAGTGTCGATTATGAATTCATTGATTACTCGAATGCCCGGTTGCGGAACGGGGAAGATGGACATGACTTTGATGTTGAAAACAGTGCAATCACGGAAGCATACAAGGCAACCCATAACGTCAGGGCCGGTTTGGAATACAAATTGGGTCATCTGGCACTCAGAGGAGGATATGCATTTTATGGCAGCCCGTATAGCTCTGCAGAAATAAATAAGGATGCCAGTTATTCTTCATTCTCCGGAGGTATCGGAATTCGTGAGAAAAACTTCTTTATTGACTTTGCCTATGTTTATACCTCTCATGACGAAGAATACTTTATGTATGCACACAACTCATTAGATCCTTCAAGCAATAATTCAAATACAAGCAAGTTCTTAGCTACCTTTGGTTTTAGGTTTTAGGTTTATTCCAAGTTCACTTTTTAGTATGTAGGCAGGAATTAAATTCCTGCCTTTTTTGTTAGGATGATTGTTCCCACTTTGTCATTATATAGGAAGATTATCGGGCTGATGACTCTTTCTACGTGGTGCATAGCACATAAGGTTTCAAACAAAGATTGCAGGTGTGTACACGCCTGACTCTCTCGATATTGTTTTTCCCGTCGTCTTCATTGAAATAAATTTGGTTCATCCGGATAATGCATAGGTTTGTGATATTATAATATTATGATACCTCTATAAGTCAAATTCAACTATGAAGGTTACACCAAGCTGATTTATATACCTGAATTGCCCGTAGGGCATTCATTTTTGTAGAAGAATAGATTATAGTTTTATGTATTCCCTGTAGGGGATTAATATAAAAATTTGTTTTTAAATCAATCAAAAAAATCAAATAGAAACCGCTCATCATAATCTATTTTAAATTTAAGATTGTTAAACAAAATTGGCTAAATTAAACTATGTTCACAAATCGATAATTTATCAATCGTCTACAACGAAAATATTCTGTGTGGCTACATTAGGCTACAATAGTATAACCGCTACGCGGTATTTTTCTTTTTAGTATCTATTTACTGAAAAGCCAAAACTACGCATCTTCCGGATGAACCATAAATTTTAATAGCGTGAACTTTTTTTATTATATTTAACTGCAACTATATTAAATATAATGTTAGAGGAAACAAAATATGAATATTAACAAGAGTAGCAGGCACGCAAAAATTACTGGGGACTTCGGCGAATCATTAGTGCTGTATTGGCTGTCGAAGTACGGCTTTGAATGTGCCCCTGTTGATCATACTGGTATCGACATCATTGCCCGGAATCCACACACCAATGAATTGATGGGGATTTCTGTCAAGAGCCGAAGTAGGAACGAGGGAGCCGAAGAGGAGTATGTAAGTATCCCAAATGGCAACTTCAAAAAGGCCGAAGCCGCATGTAAGGCATTTGGCTGTGTGCCATATTTTGCAATTGTAGTTGATGCAGACAATGTCATCCGAGCTTTCTTGCTTTCTTTGGATCATCTCCTTGAAGTGAGCCCGATGAAGAAGACCGCTGCTGGGTGGAAAATGACCAAGAAGGCAATCGCGACTTATGAAAGAGACATAGATATAATGATTTTTAAGTTGAATACAGAAACAATAAGATGGTGGGACGGCTAACAAGTGAGCTGAGTTACGCTCTTATACTGACATGCAGCTCAGCTCGCACCCGTTAGCTACCGTTGGCCATTTGCTATAGCTAAAGATCATGACAAAGTTCGGATTTAAAAAGATCAGTCCAAGCAATTGGTTAGAGCCCGATCGGGTGCTCAAAGGATTTGTTAGAATGTCGCCTAACGGGCGATTTCTACCCATTACTGGCGATGAGTATTTAAATCATATTTTGGAACCCAAACTTGTAGCATCAGTGCCCACAGATGTGCAGGCCCTATTTGAGGTTGCACGCGGCGCTATGGCGTATGGCTATTTCTTCTATCCTCTCTATACACTTGCCGCACAGCAGTTGTTTCGGGTTGCTGAGGCAGCAATAATTCACAAGTGCAAAGCTTTGGGAGCTCTAAAATCAAAGGAAACATTTAAGAAAAGGATTGATTGGCTTATGAATGATGGAACCATTCCACAATCAGAATTGAATCGATGGGAAGCGATTCGTGAGCTGCGAAATATCGTGTCTCATCCTGATCGCCAATCTATTTTGACAACAGGGAATGCAATAGGCCTGATAGAAGGCATCGCTGAACAGATCAATTCTCTATTCAGCGGCAGCTAACTTCCGCTGCAGCTGACCGCAGCGGCTGAACTTGGGCTTAAACACTTTTTAACACCAAAATTATTACCTGGAGAAATCAGTATGGATGCTCATAATTATGAGAATTGCGGTTTTCGTGCAAAATATGACAATAATCCAAAATCATTTTTTTTAATCTTGCAAATCGCCAGGTGTATCAAACGGGCTCCGGATATTATATTTATTAAAAATAGTAGTATTATATAGAATCTGTTTTTACTTGGATATATGAGTATTATACGGTAATTTACGGTAGAATATAATGTTAACTGTCCAAGGATATTGATGAATGGGATATGATCCTTACAGGCATCATCGC
>CAZEWS010000070.1:0-736 GCA_964515985.1 uncultured Rikenellaceae bacterium
GTATCATTCCCAACCGGTTTTTGTTGCATGATCAAGTCCGTTATTTTCCAGGGTAGTAAGGAAATATGTCCAGGTAAAGCTTCCCTGCTGATCTGCGTTGAAGTTAGTTGTCCAATAGTTATTCATTGGCCAGCCGTATATATGTGTGGATTCCGGTTTGGCACCAGCCTCATAGCGCCCGGTGTTAATCCCTCCCAACTGCATCAAGGGTGCTTCGTGACTACCAAAGATTATCTGCATCCGGTCATTACGAACTGATACAAAGTTTTGTATAGTATTCCAGTCGTTGGATGATCCCGGGATCTGATCCACCCCGGCTTCGATTACACCACCCTGTACATCACAAAAAATCTTACCATCTTCCAGTTGAAAGGGAAAGGCTATATACACTCCCTCCGGGTCGGTCACCGGTTTCTTAAGAAGGGTATATTGCATTTTTATAAGAGGTTGGGAATGATACAACCTGATTTCAGCAGAAAAGCCTTGTGGTTCCCAACAACAATCCCTGATTTCTCCGGTAAAATGAACAGCATCATAGACTGGTCCCCGGATAAGGGCATCCACGTAAACAGTATCCAGCGGGGACCGCTCATAATCGGTCAGAGTAAATGCTTCCATCTGGTTACGGCTGCCAAGCCGTTCATAAATAAATGCACCCATTTTCCATTCGGCTTTTGGGTCTGCCAGCTCCACCTGGGGCGTTTGTCAAACAGGCTGGTTATTGCTCCCTTTTCCG
>CAZEWS010000070.1:831-6503 GCA_964515985.1 uncultured Rikenellaceae bacterium
ACCATCCTGCAGTTCAACCCGGTAGTTCTTATATCCAAATGCCGGAACATCATCGACCCAGATACCCCAATAGGTACCATCACTCCTATGGCTAAATACCTGAGCAGGTGTTTCATGTCCATTCTCATCAATAATCCTGAATTCCTGATCTTTAGGGAGTATCTGGTGATCGATGTAGGTAGTTATCAACCCGCTCCGCTTCCAATTTAATGTATTAAACACGGCCAGAATTGGGACATCAGTTTTAATAACTTTGTTTTGCAATTGTCCCATAACTTCTTCCCCAATTATCCGTGCCTTTTTAAACGCTTCCCAGGCATATGATTCTTTCAGGCGCCGTTGTACCATGGTGCTTTCCCCATAGGGTTCCCTCACACTCTCTGATGATCCGAAAGTATGTTCGCCATAAAACAGGAGGGCTGTGTTAACATCATCCACACGCCGGCTGAAATCATCGGGCACCTTGGCTCCCATTAAAGCAGCCATAGTCATCCCTCCCGTGTTTGCAATCAGGTCAACATGGGCCTGACGTGTAGTAGCCAATTCCCTGGCTCCCGAACCAAATCCGTCAGTCCACCAGTCAGGCCAAGCACCCCGGTATACGGGAAGTTGATCTGCATACCGTTCCTCGATCTCTTCAAAGAATTCCCGGGTAATAGCCGTTTTAAGTTTGGGCCATTCATATATTTCATTCCATTTCCTGATCATATCACTGGCAAGTGTGGAGGGTGGTGCATTGTCGGTAAGATATCCGGAATGCTGAATATGGATAATATCCCAGGGATATCCCTTTTTTTCAAGGTCATTCAGGTAACTGAGTAATTTATCCTCGAACCGGCTGAAATCACCGGTATGAATCCCAAAAACCGTGTTGCCGGTCATATAGTGTTCGGCCCGGAATGTAAGCATCCGGTTTCCGGAAGGGGATTCCCACCAAAATGCTGTCGGTTTATCAAAGCAGATCAGGGCCCGGTGACCATGGGTTCCCATGTTGAGGTATTTCACCCCTGTTTCAGGAAAGAAATCGCTGAAACACCAGCCAATTCCATTCACATCATCCTGCATAGCCGTGGAAACAGGAATTCCGGCTTCCCTGAATCGTTTAAGAGGCCGTAGCGAAGCAGCCAGGGTCTGCTCATCGGGTAGTTCATCAAAATTGAAATACATACTGGTAATCTCTATCCTGCCCTCATTGATCCGTTTCTTCAAGCGGTTTATCTGCTGCCGGGGCCGGCACTTCAGGTATTCATCCACCGGCCAGGAAGCTTCGCATGTCCAGCGAAACTTTGCTGCATCAGGGTAATCATCCGTTTTATCACAATATTCCAATGCATAATCGATAAATCTCAGGTGTTCGGCAAGAATTTCAGTCTGAGGTCGCGTATATCCAATGTCCGTATGTGAGTGCTGAACAAAATTAACTCTCCATAGACGGGGCGGCTGAACAGAAACCTTTTTTTCTGTATTGAGGTAACGGCTTTCTATTTGAAAGGCAAGTTCCCGGGGTTTGTCAACGGAGGGAATGGCTACCCTGAAAAACCGGTGTCCGAACCGCAAATCAACCGTTCTCTCCAGTTTCCCGTTTATCATCAGCTTTCCACGGTCAGAGGGACCAAAATAATAAACGTTAACCCCCAAAACCTGGGTACGTCCGGATCCCTCTTTAAGTATAGCAGGGTATGAATTTACCGATATTCCCGATTGCAGCGGGGCTGTAAAGGTCATATACCAGGCCCGGCTGTTCGATGGACTACCTGTCACCCGGATAGACAGCGGTTTTCCTGGTGTTAAAAACTTCCACGGTACATGAAGAAACATGAAACCAAACAGATCGCCGGCCCCATCAATTGTTTTGTTAACAAAAGATAATCTTATACCACCCGGACTCTTAACCTCCCATTGTTCCTTACGGGCTGTATAAAAAGATAATTTTTCCTGACCATTGATCTCCATAACCATTTTTACGTTTCCTAAATTACTACCCAAACCGGCCAGCCACACAAATACCGCTTCTTTTTTCCTGAAATCTTGTGGGACAGCTTCTGTTGTCCAGACCATAGACTGCTTACCATTCAAGGCACGCACTAACAGGCTTTGATTTATCCCTGGAATGGTGGAGTTATAATAAAAATCAGTTCCGGATATCTTCTCAGCGAAGCCTTGAAACAGGATCGTTTTCGGGGAAATCTCAACCTGTGCATGGGAGGTGATCAAACACGGATGAAAAAGCAAAACCAGGACTGCTAATCTTTTCATAATAAATGAGCTATAAATTAAATCATTGAATAAACAAGCCTTTTCAAGCTCCTCCAAATATAAGAACATATCTTCGCAAATTTACCCTGTGAAATATTGCTTTGCAATAAATCTTCGATTTATTTTAATGTGTTCACTAGCTCGATAACGCTTGGTTATAATTATTCTGCTAATTTTGAATTTATCCTTAAGGCTATCGGGGCGATCTCATGATCCGCCGGCTGTGTAATACTTCACAATTTTGGTAACAATCCTATTAACTTTAGGAATTTATTCAAGGCTTTTTGTTTTTACATTTTAATATGATTTTAAAACTACTCGTAATTGAACAATTACATCCTTACCCCGAAGGCCTGCCTGCCGGACAGGCAGGGGTATAACTTTGAATAACCACCGGTGAAACCGGTGGGATATAATGCCGTACTCCCACCAACCCCGGATGGGGTTGAACTTAAAATAAGTATCTTTCTTAAAAATACACCAGATGTACTTGTACATATTTTCCCGTCCTGATTCGGATAAGGTATTCCTGTGACTCTTTGTCCCAAATACAATTTGGTAAAGAATTTGTCGGTATGTAATGAAAAATATCAGAGTCAGGGTTTGACTTTTAGTCAAGCCTCATTAAAACAAAAATCTTTAGGTCGGAGCCCGACACGTTACCCTCAAAGTCCGACTTAAGTTCGGGCCCTGAGTGATACATTATGGAGAAAATTACCGGAGAGTTGATTCATATCACTGTGGAATTTGAAGCCGGTAAAGAAGCCGTGTTTAGATTTATTTTTCATATTTTCTTATATTTGAATCAGGATTTGCCATAAAAAAATTTCATACGTTTATTGATTTTCTTTTAACTAAAAGATCATTTCTATCATGAAACACTCAAATAGGATTTTATCATTATTTCTTATTGCATTACTTGCAAACATTGTAGTTTCAGCTCAAAGCACTCTTTATATGCCCCGGGATATTCAAAAGTCGTACGACAATGGAGTACGCTCATACGACGGCAAGCCGGGTAAAAACTATTGGCAGAACAGTTCCGATTACAAAATAAAAACGGAACTTTTTCCCGGGCAAAGTATATTAAAAGGCGAAGAAGCCATTACCTATCACAACAATAGTCCTGACACGTTAAAGAGCATGGTGATTCGTCTTTACGGCGATATTTATAAGAAAGGTGCCGCAAGGGATTGGTATCGCGGGACTGCTGATATGACAAACGGTGTTGAGTTAGACTATCTTATTATCGGTAAAGATACCATAAATCTGGATGGATCAACTACTTACAGAGGCTCAACAAATATATTTGCCAGATTAACAAATCCGCTGCCGCCCAATTCTCAGACAGAAGTAAAAACAAAATGGACAATAGAAATTCCAGACACTTTTCAATTAAGAATGGGCAATTATGGTGATAACGATTTTTTCATCGCTTACTGGTATCCGCAAATTGCAGTTTACGACGATATCGCCGGTTGGGATCGTATTGACTACACCGGTATGGCCGAATTCTATAATGATTTTAATAATTATAACATTGAAATCACTGTACCCGATAATTTGGTGATTTGGGGTGTGGGCAACCTGCAGAATCCTGAAAAGGTTTTTTCACAAACGATTATTGACAAGATCAATCAAGCAAAACAGACCGATGAGACGGTAAGAATAATTACTCAGCAAGATTATAAAAACAACGACGTTACTTTGAAGAACGGGAAAAATGTTTGGAAGTTCTCTGCAACGAAGGTAACCGATTTCTCTTTTGCCGTGAGCGATAATTTTAACTGGGATGCTGCCAGTGTTGAAGTTGATAAATCAACCGGAAGAAGAGTTTTAACTTCCGCTGTTTATCTTGATAGTACTATCCATTGGGAGAATGCCGCACAGTACGCAAGAGCAACGATCAAGTATATGTCCGAAGAATTACCGGGCGTACCCTATCCATATCCTCATACAACAACTTTTTGCAACAAGAAACGAGGCGGCGGAATGGAAACGCCCATGATGGCAAACGACGGAGCACCAAAGGACAAAGGGAGTCTTATCGGTTTGATCTTCCATGAAATATCACACAGTTATTTCCCATTTTACATGGGAACAAACGAGAGAAAATACGGGTGGATGGACGAAGGATGGGCAACATTCTTCCCCGGCGTAGTAGTTGATAGTTTGGTGCCCGGGTACGATTACTACAGAGACTTAATTCGCGGGTATGAATATTTCGCCGGCAAAGAATTAGAATTGCCTATGATGACTCCTACATTTGCACTACCCTCTCAATCATCAGGAACAGCATCTTATTCAAGGCCCGGCACCGCTTATATGGAATTACAAAAATTGCTGGGAAATGATCTTTTCAAAAAAGCATTACAAAAATACATTGACCTCTGGCATGAGAAGTACCCAATTCCGTATGATTTCTTTTTCACATTCAACGACGTTGCCGGCAAAGATTTAAGCTGGTTCTGGAATCCGTGGTTCTATGATATGGGTTATCCCGATCTGGCAGTTAAAGAAATCGAGAAAACTAAAAAGGGTTATACCGCAGTTATTTCGAAAGTCGGAACAATGCCGACCGCTGTTAAAGTTACTTTTACTTTTGCCGACAGTTCCAAGCAGAACGTTTCGAAAACACCGCTTGTGTGGAAAGACGTGGATATTTTTCATGCTATTGTTAAAAGCAATAAAAAACTAATAAAGGTTGAACTTGGAAGTCCATACATTCCTGATGCGAATAAAAAGAACAACACGAAGGAATATTAAATCCTGCTCCAACTGGCTTAAAGGGGCAGGTGGAAAAGCCTGAATATTTTAAAAAGAAATAGCTTTTTTATCATTTTAAACAAATCCTGAACTATGAAAAAAGAACTTAGCCGCCGTTCATTTCTGAAAATTTCGGCATTATCCGGAGCCTTGGCAGGTATTTCAGGGATCGGTTGCTCCCGGGGTAAAACCAATGTCGAAGAACTCATTGAAAAAATCAGTCAAAATGTTCCGGGTACCGGTGAATCGGTAATCGGACTTACCGTTCCACCCATTCCACAGGTAAAAGTGGGAATTATTGGTCTGGGAAACCGGGGGACAGGAATGACACGCCATGTACATGCATTATTTCCTGATAAGGCAAAAATTACAGCTATCTGCGATATTCGCATGGAAAAAGCAGAAAAAACATTTGAATTTCTTAAAGAAAACGGCCAGGAACCGGCAGTATATGCCGGCACAGAGGATGGCTGGAAAGAGATGGTAGAAAGGGACGACATCGACCTGGTATTTGTATTCACTCACTGGGATCTTCACGTACCCATGTGTGTCTATTCCATGCAGCATGGGAAGCATGTTGCCACGGAGGTGCCTGCAGCCTATACGGTTGAGGACTGCTGGAAGCTGGTCAATACAGCAGAGGAAACACA
>CAZEWS010000070.1:6513-13993 GCA_964515985.1 uncultured Rikenellaceae bacterium
GAAAAATTGTATGATGCTTGAAAATGTATGTTACGGGTCTGAGGAGCTCTGGATCTTAAATATGGTAAAACAAGGAGTATTCGGAACACTCACCTATGCCGAAGCAGCCTATATCCACAATTTAAGAGGCATGCTGTTTGATAACAGTTATTACAATAAGTGGAGGATCAGGCACCATCTGAGTCGCAAAGGAAATCTTTATCCAACTCATGGTTTGGGTCCCGTAACACAATATATGGACATCGAGCGGGGTGACCGCCTCGAGTACTTGATATCCATGAGTTCCCCGCAGGCTTCATTAACCGAACATTCCAAAACCATGGAACCGGATAATGAGTTTTATGACCGATCCGATTTTCTACATGGTGATTTGAACACCAGCCTGATTAAAACCGCCAAGGGACGTATGATTGCCCTGAAACATGATGTAGTAACTCCGCGCCCTTATAACCGCATTAATGCCATTGCAGGAACCAAAGGTTATCATGAAGGTTATCCCAGCCGGTTATCCTTACAAGAAAAAGGGCATAGTTGGCTTAATGAAGAAACATATCAGGAATACCGTGAAAAATACGAGCATCCTATATGGGAAACAATGAGGGAAGAAATCGAAAAACATGGCAGCCATGGAGGAATGGACTTTGTGGAAATTTACCGGCTGATCCATAGCCTGAACAAAGGTCTGCCTCTTGATATGGATGTGTATGATGCTGCCTCATGGAGCGTGGTAAGTCCTTTATCAGAAATTTCTGTAGAGATGGAAGGTGTACCTGTCAAATTCCCAGACTTTACAAGGGGCAAATGGCAAGAAAAAAGGGAACTTGGGATCTTGAAAAATATTTAGTATTCTAAGGTACTTAGTTGAAACAAAAGGTGAAAGCCTGGAAGAACTGGATAAAGTTGTATTAAAATAAAATAAGTTCGATATAAATAACAACGTTTAAACGGTTGTCGGTTTACTGAATGATTAGTGTTATACCCACAGTCGAAACTGTGGGTTGATATTTTAGCCCATAGATTTATCTGTGGGTTTGAAAATGAACCAGAAACAGAGTTTTAACGGCTTTAACCGTTTTCTAATCTTCTGATGAATCTCAAAAAGAAATCGGCAATCCGTTATCAACCGGTTAAGAAATATAACCCCTACAGGGTATGTGTATAATTCAGTATATTTCATTTTCTACAATAATGAATGGCCTACGGCCAATTTTACTGAAGCATATACAAAAATTAAATAGATACTCCTTATGGGACATCAACACTTACCGCGTAGCGGTTATATTATTGTAGCAATAAAGCATACGAATAAATGTCAATTCCCTGTAGGGGATTTATAATTTTAATTTGAATTAATCCGTTGTACGGTTAATATTTGTTGTAAAATTCAAATAAAAGAAATTTTGGCAATAATAAAATAACACCTCGTGAAAATCCTTTTTTGTCTTTCTTTAAATGGTTTTTAACCTCAAAAATGATATTGGACTCTCCTAAAATTGATAATATGGATGAAAATTCATTAGTAGAACATGTTAAACGTTTGCGTGGATACTCAAGTAGATTTGCTAAAATAACTTGGTGGAATCATATGGCCCAAATAACAACTCTAATATTCGGTGTCATAATCTACATCATAAACACACTATTCAATTAAATTTGACATTGGAGGTAATTAAGATCAAACTTAAAGAATATTATTTATCGCTACTCGTACCCCGGGCTCCAATTCTGGTTACGAGTAATTAAAGTAACACATACCCTTCTCTATATTGATTAAATAACTATCAGCAAGTCCTATATATTCCCGAAACAAAGAAAATTTCCATTCTTCTGGCTTGTTAACCAAACCATCCTTTACAGGATTATAATGAATATATTCCATGCAAACAGTAGTATAATCTTTTTCAGGAAGGTTGACGTTGATAACAGTAACACCAAAGGTTTTGTACCATGCAGGAGTAATTCCTTCTATTGCTGTGAGACATACAGCTTGAGTATGTTTTTGGAATAGCGAACCAGTACGGTTTTCCTGATTGTTAATGGCTCTGGTATAAGAGCTTAACATCCTGCCAATAGAGTTATTTAAAGATACATTATTAAATGTAACACAGTTTACTTTAATCATGAGATGAAAATGGTTTGGCATTAGACACCATGCCAGAACATCAGTATAAGGTAAAACAAAAGCCCGTATCTTTTCGATGAAGTATAAATAGTTATAATTGTTGAAAAATATCTTTTCTTTATTATTTCCCCTGTTATATACGTGATAGATATTGCCTTCTTCAAATATCATAGATCGATTATTTTTAGTCGTACACTGCTTCGATATTTATTTCTTCGTAAAAACCAGCAATTCTTCCCTCGGTAGAATAGTCACAAAACTTTCATCAACCTCTCCCCTGTCATTTAAAATTTTATCATAATCCAGTCCGAGATGCTTTGCCAGAAATTGGTATGCTCCCTTTCTTTTGGAAAAACCGTAATCGTGTTTCTCATCAGCCAGGTGAAGATTTTCGACCTTATCCTCTACTCCATATAGTTTATAAATGTTTTTAATATAGGGAAATTCCACTTCCGGCGTATTTTTTGTCCAGTCGTCACCGTCAGAAATGATCAACATGGGTCTGGGTGCCACCAGTGCTGCAATCTCCACATTGTTTGTCTCATGTTTCCTGCTTTTATGAATCGGCATACCACTTTCACAAACACATCCCCCAAAGAAATGGGCAGAAACCTGTACAACGGGTATTGACACGGTTACCCTGTCTTCAACAGCCGTTAAAAGAAAGGTTTGGGTAGCTCCACCCGAAGCGCCTGTTACGGCTACCCTACTTTTATCGACATAATCCAACGATGAAAGGTAATCCAGTACGCGGATACTACGAAAGGTTTGTATTTGCAAAGCCTTTGGGTGTTGATGTTCGTACTGAGTTGACTCACCAAACCGAAGAAAAATAAAAATACAGAAATCAAAAATACCCTGCTCTTGATCCGTTTGTTTTTCATAATAAAGCATTTATTTTTTTTAGCCAATTTCAATTTTACATTTTAGGCACTTTTTTTTCTTTAGGCATTTCTTCTAATTTCCTAAAACTCAATTTTATAACTTATATACGGATACATTATTGTTATTTCATAAGGTTCAACGTTGTTTGTTTCGTAATTATAGGCATGACCCAGAAAATCTCTTTGCATCAGCAGGTTTTTCACCTGAACAATAATAGCATGAGCGCATTTAGGCCTGTTAATTCTATAGTTTACCGAGATATCAAGGTAATAGTTGGTTGGTGATTGTTCCTGGTAGATCCTGGAATTATCATAGATCACAAATTGACGGGCAGTTGACTCTTCAACATCTACCGGGGCATATCGCTTGCCACCCAAAACAGTAAACTTACCGTTCAGGCTGAATATATTGTTTTTCCTGACCTTCCATTCTTTTCCGCCGAGCAAATTGCATACAAAGTTCTGGTTATAGCGGATGTTCCGTTCAATGTTGTCACCTCCTTTATATCTCGAATCGAAAACAGACGCTGTGAACATATAATAATATCCATCTTTCAGAAAACGCTCAAAAGTAATATCAAACCCTATGTTTCTGCCTGTTCCGTTATTGGTTAATTGATTTGAGAAAAACATTTCATTATTATAATTAATCATTGAAAAAGAACTATCGGGTATTACCGGAACATCATACAAACTCTGGTAATATGGTTCTATTTTCAGGTGCGTGAAATTGTTAATTCTCCAATCGTATCCCAATACAAAATGGTGTGCTTTTGTAATTTCCAGGTCTTTGTTCAGGGTTTCCCAACCACCAGACACTGGAACTTCCATTAAATAGATCCTCAAAGGCTCAATTCTGCTATGCTTACCGTATGCAAAGCTAAAGTTATGATTGGGCAAGAATTTCCAATTAACACCTAATCGTGGCTCAATAGAATACGTATTATTCAGGGTGAAAAACAAGAAGTGTAAACCTGCATTAATATTCAGCTTTTCGTTTATGAAATATTTGGATTGGGAATAGAATTGCACCGATGTGGAAGTGCCCTTGTCAGCAACAAAGAAATCCACGGTGTCTTTAGTAGCAACATCCGTATTCGCTTCTACATCATAGTTAAAATCTATACGGCTTATTTTAAATCCGGTTTTATTTGAGTGCCTGCTGCTGAATTTGTGATTCAGGTAACTTGATAAAACAAACCTGGAATTGATCTCATTTTGATCCGATACAGGAATTTCCACCAGGCTTGGTCTTAAATATGAATTCTTATTAATATACCTGGTTGCAGAAAAAACATAGGATCGTTTCCCTAAAACTTTTCGGTGATTTATTCCCGAAGCTGTCAGATCATAATGAATATCGTAATGATAGTTATCATAATTGGTTTTCCACCTGGTTGAATCTTCCTCGGGTTCAAATGCAATCTTGCCTAAACCATTAATGCTCCATAATGAAAATATTCCGGCTTTAGAAGTTGGAAAATTCAACTTTACCGACAAATCTGAAAAGTCAGGCAACCCGGTAACCTGAGGCAGAAAAGCTTTTAGTATACCGAATGTTGAATATCTGTAATTAAACAGATATGTGGCTTGTTTTCCTTCCATAAATGGCCCTTCCGCGGCAAAATCAACTCCATAGGAACCTATCTGGATGGTATATTCCCTTGTATCATAATTCCCTGTCCGCAAATTGATGTCGAATACTCCTGACAATGCATTGCCATATTCAGCAGGAAAAGCTCCTGTAAAGAAATCTGAATTAGCCAGCATATTGCTGCTGAACATTGTTATTATCCCGCCTCCGGAGAACAATCCTGCCAAATGATTCGGTGCGGGAATTTCAGTTCCTTCCAATCGCCATAAAATCCCTTTAGCTGCATTCCCCCTGATAACAATTTCATTATTATCCACCGTACTTGGGGTAACACCCGCAAAGGAACTTGCCAAACGAGACGGATCATCAAAACCACCGGCAAATCGTTGAGCCTCTTCAACCGAAAATGTCCTGGCCGATAACGTAGCCATTAAATTCAGAGGCTTCTCCTTTTGAAGCTCATGTTTTATTACTACTTCTTTCAACGTTGCAACAGACTCTTGTATAGGAATATTCAAAACTATTTCCTTACCTGAACTTACAAGCAGCTCAGAAATAAAACATCTTTCATATCCCACATAACTGACCTGAAGATTAACTCTCCCCACCGTAACATTTTCAATCTTGAAAAATCCATCCGTATCAGTTGAAACACCAATTAATGGATCTGATCCGAGAATAACGATAGTAGCACCCGGTAATCCGATTTGAGTTTCACTATCATACACCTTCCCTTTAATAGTCTGTGTAATTTCCTGTGAGTATAAAACACTTCCCGGAAAAAATATAAAAAAAGCAACTATTAAAATTTTTCGCATATAACTTATGTATGTTCCTGGAAAAACCACATTGCGTTTAGTTGATATGACGGGCAGTTTTTTCAACCTGGCGAAACAAAACGAAGGATCTGAAGCTAAGTAATAAAATGATTGGAATTGCTGCCTTATTGAATTCCTGAGGGATTACTTTCCAGAAGATTATTATGAATAGCAGAAATATTCCATAACCAAGAAAATAGTATTTATTCGCCTTAAAGTTTTTCAATTTTTTCCGGAAAGCGAAGACAATATTTGAAGGTATTGCCCAAAGAAGGTTTAAATTATATTTTAAGCTCTCATGATCCGTGCCCAACCAAAGGATTAAAAAAAATATACCGAACAAACCTGTTGTAAGAAAAATAGTTTTATCAATAAAGATTATAGTCTTTTTAGATTTAATTATTAATGTTGCTAAAATAATTGTTATGGAAATAAGCCACATTATTCTATTCGGATTAGCCATATTTCTTTTTGGTGGAATATTACTTCCTTTGAAAAGTGTAACGATATTACCTGCTAATTTAGAAGAATTACTATTTAGGTTATTCATCAAGTTATCCGGAAGAAACATGCTTTCGCGAACAGACATTTTTTTATCTGCCGGTAAGCCCATAATAAGATCAATTCCAAATTTTGCCCATTCTATACTGCTTAAATAAACAGTGATATTTTGTCTGAATGTCATATTGGCCGGATTGTCCAGGTGAAGAAACCAGTTTTTATCCTTAACTTGTGATTCGAGCAGGTCAATAATTTTTGTACAACAGTTGTTGTAGAAGAAATCATATAAATAGTACCGGTTCTGAGGGAGATAATTGGTTTCCAGTGCAGAGAAAATCTGCTCTTTTTCTTTTTTTGACAGAATTAGAATTTGCTGATAAACCGACCTGTCTTCCTGGATATATCCGTAAACAAAGAAATTAAATGAAGTTCGGTCAATTTGATATAGCAATTTCCCTTTTACGAATTTCATGTAGAAATTTGGAGTATTAAAATCAAAGACTCCATAATTGTAAACATAATCAATCCCTAATACAGGGTCCCATACTCTGATAGCGCTATGCCCAAAGATGGAATATAGTTCTGTGCCAGGGCTACATGTCAACAAGGATATTTCAGCCTGATCAGACAATTGAAGAGAATATCCATTTGTGCAAAAATGAGTTAAAATTATCAGGACAATTAAATACTTTGCTGTTCTCTTCAATGTGGTGAAATTTACAATTGCCTGGAACTATCAAATGTATGAGTGATGATGGACTTCGGAGCGATTACCTATTAAGATGACAGAATGTTGATGTAAGGCATAAACTTTCGAATCGCAACAATCCCTGCCATTACTTACACACAGTGAGAGTAGCTCATATCTATAAAGATAGACTATTTTTTCTGAATGCATACTGTGAATTAAAAATTCCAAAAAATCTACAAAATAAAAAGGCTTTTTAACAAATTCCTTTTAAATTAGAAGATATTCAAAAAATACAACTATGAAAAAAATAATTACCGTAATGTTATTAGGTATCTTATTCCATGCATGTGCTTCAAAATCAGATGTTCAGATCACCCAACTGCGGTGCGAATACCTGGACAGCCCGCTGGGAATTGATGAAGTGAATCCCCGGTTAAGCTGGATCATCGAATCTGTCGAAGGCGGACAAAAACAAACAGCCTACCAGGTAATGGTAGCTTCAACCCTGGAAAAACTCAACTCGAAAAATCCAGACCTCTGGGACTCCGGTAAGGTAAAATCGAACCAATCCATTCAGATCGAATACAAAGGCAAACCTTTATCTTCCGGAATGGATTGTTACTGGAAAGTAAAGATTTGGGATAAAAAAGGCATGTCTTCTGCATGGAGTGATCCGGCGTTGTGGTCTATGGGTTTACTCGAAAAAACCGATTGGAAAGCAAAATGGATTGGAGCAGATCCAAACAAAATAAGCGAAGAAGTTAAAAAAGACCTGTCTTCTTCGGAACAACATATTAAGATCGAACAACGCGGTGATCCTCCTATTCCTCCATCTCCCCTTCTGAAAAAATCGTTCACCATAAAAAAGCA
>CAZEWS010000071.1:0-5543 GCA_964515985.1 uncultured Rikenellaceae bacterium
AACAACTTGCAAAACTAACAACATGTTGGTTAGTTCTGCGAATTAAGTGCCTATACATAATGAAGCATATTGTTATAATTAAGAAATATAATAGAATCCTACGGGGTTTACCCCGTTGGATTTATTGATTTATCCTACGGGGTAAATTTCTGTTGTCTTACTGCTGCTGTGTCCAGGTAATTTTTGTATAATTCGTAAATCAACACCTGCTTCCAATAAATGAGTAGCAAACGAATATAAACGTTTGTTTTCGTTTTTTTCCATGATTTTCTTTTATTTTTACATAACCTGAAAAATTACTTCGTTCATCCGAACTTAGCAAAGTGATCTAATCGGAGATTTACTAATTTTCGGGATTAATTGAGAATTTATTACTGAACTTAAATGTTCAATATTCCAATATAATCGACTACAACTTAAGTTAATGACTAAACGATTTGTTTCGACTGATTAGTGACTAAAAATTATTCACATGAGTACAAAAAAAACAATACAAAAAACCATTTATGGAACCTTCCTTTTTATATTATGTTTTGTGTTTATCAACGGATCAGAAGCACAGAACACAGACCCTGGAATACTTACACTCGACCGCATTTTCACCGATCGTGAATTCACATCGGAAAGATTCGGTCCGGCCAGGTGGCTGGACGATGGCACTGGTTACACAACCCTGGAAGCCCCGGCTGACGGAGAAGGTCGGGACCTGGTAAAATATGATCCCAAAACCGGTAAACGCGAGATCCTTGTTTATGCCCGGCAACTGGTACCGGAAGGAAAAGGGAAGCCACTCAGGATCGCAAACTATGCCTGGTCACCTGGCGGCGACAAGCTGCTTGTCTTTACCAATACAAAACGGGTATGGCGGCAAAATACCAGGGGAGATTACTGGGTTTTGGACCTGAGTTCAGGAGGTTTAAAACAACTGGGAGCCTTTGCCAAACCTTCAACGTTAATGTTTGCGAAATTTTCTCCCGATGGGAAAAAAGCAGGATATGTGGTTGAAAATAATATTTATGTTGAAGACCTTCCTACTGGTAAAGTTATTCAACTCACCCATGACGGCTCAGAAACCCTGATAAACGGTACGTTCGACTGGGTATATGAAGAAGAGTTTTTCCTGCGCGATGGCTTCCGCTGGAGTCCTGACAGCCGGTTGATTGCATACTGGCAGCTCGATGCTTCAGGCGTTCGGGAATTCTACCTGATCAATAATACCGATTCATTATACTCCTATATCATACCCATACAATATCCGAAAGTGGGAGAGACCCTTTCGGCATGCCGGGTAGGCGTTATAAGTGCAAGTGGAGGTGAAACAATCTGGATGAAAGTGAAAGGTGATCCCAGGAATAACTATATAGCCCGTATGGAATGGGCAGCCGGTTCTGACGAGATCAATTTTCAATACATTAACAGACATCAGAATACCATTAAACTGATGTTGGGAAATGCCGGAACAGGTCAGGTAAATAATATATATACGGAAAAAGATGAAGCCTGGCTGGATGTTGTGGATGACCTTGTGTGGCTGAATGATGGCAAAGAGTTCACATGGGTGAGTGAAAGTACAGGATGGAGACATATCTATGTAATTTCCCGGGATGGGAAAACAGTTAGACCTGTAACCCATGGTGATTTTGATGTGATATCCATTCAGAATATTGATGAAAAAGGTGGGTATGTGCATTATATTGCTTCTCCGGATAATCCCACTCAACGCTATCTTTACCGGGTTAAACTATACGGGAAATCCATGCCCGAAAGGATTACACCGGTTGATCAATCCGGATCTCACAACTACCAGGTTTCGCCCGATTCCAAATGGGCCATTCATACATTTTCCAATACCACTACTCAAAGGACGATTGATCTAATCAGCCTTCCGAAACATAAACCGGTTCGTATGCTTGTTGATAATAAAGAATTGAAGGAAAAAATAGCACAATTGAAAATCAGACCGGTAGAATTCTTCAGGGTTGATATAGGTGATGGAGTTAAACTGGACGGCTGGATGATCAAACCCTACAATTTCGATCCTTCAAAAAAATACCCGGTGTTGTTTTACATTTACGGCGAACCAGCTGGACAAACCGTTCAGGATAGGCCTCCCAGCCTCTGGCACCTGATGCTGTCACAAAAAGGTTATATCATAATTAGTGTGGATAACAGGGGTACACCGGCTCCACGTGGACGGGATTGGAGAAAATGTGTTTATATGCAGATTGGCATCCTGTCATCGGCTGACCAGGCAAAAGCCGCAAAGATCATTTCGAAATGGGATTTTGTGGATGAGAACAGAATTGCTATTTGGGGATGGAGTGGGGGAGGTTCAGGTACCCTGAATGCCATACTCAGGTATCCGGATATTTATCATACCGGAATGTCCGTTGCCCCGGTACCTGATCAACGGTATTACGACGCTATTTACCAGGAACGGTATATGCGGACGCCAGAGGAAAATCCGGAAGGATTTGAAAAAGGATCGCCTGTAACCTTTGCTAAAAACCTGAAAGGGAATTTGTTAATTGTTCATGGTACCGGTGATGATAATGTTCATTACCAGGGAACAGAAACTCTTATTAACAAATTGATTAAATACAACAAGCATTTTACTATGATGGCGTATCCAAACCGGTCGCATGGGATCTATGAAGGAAAAGGTACAACAAGACACCTGTATGGTTTGCTCACAAGATACCTGTTGCAGAATATGCCGCCGGGACCGAAATAGAAAGGGAAAAGGAAATAAAAAAATGGAGAAGAGAAAAAAAAGAAAAATTAATAACCGCATCTAATCCTGGATGGATTTTTTTTGATGATCATGTTTGGGAAAAGTAAGTTTCCACTTTCTTAAATAATACAATTTGAAAAACAACAAGATTTCTCACCCCCGATCCTTCGACAGGCTCAGGATGACGGGGGATTCGAAATGACACTATTCAAAATTATTCTTCGGCTTCCAGTTCCTTCCCTAAAAAGTGCTTAAACCAAAACTGTACACATTCCCTTGTGGAATGCTTTCTCTTTGCACCTCCCCAACTGTGCCTGCCCCCTGGATATAGCATCAGCTCAAAATCCTTACCGAGATCCTCTAATTTGCTTACCAACTGGATGGTGTTCTGCATATGGACATTGTCATCCATGGTTCCGTGAGTTATCAGTAAAACCCCGTTATACTTATCGGCATGTGTCATCACCGATCCAAATTCATATCCTTCAGGATTTTGCCCGGGAGTATCCATATACCTTTCAGTATAGACATTATCATACAGCTTCCAATCGGTAACGGAGGAAGAAGCGATTCCGTGAGTGAAATAATCAGCGCCATAGGTCAGCGCCATGCAGGTTGTGTAACCACCATAACTGCCGCCCGTAATACCTACTTTGTCAAGATCAATAAATGGTTTTTCAAGCAACCATTTTACCGCCTCAATATAATCGTGCATCTCCCATTTACCCAGATTCCTGTGCATCAGTCCAACACCGGTCTTGCCAAAATGACCGGATGCCCGGTGGTCAACTGATATGGTTATTATTCCGTTCTGGGCATAATAATGTTCACTAAAACCACGCCTGAATGAATTCCTGACCCTAGCCGAATTGGGTCCTCCGTATATCGAGAACCGCACAGGGTATTTCTTGTTTTCATCGAAATCAGGCGGCAGGATCCATATTGCCGGAAGATCGTAACCGTCACTCGTTGGAATGGTGAAAAGTTCAACCTTGCCCAAATTGTATTCATCTATTACCGGGAGCCTGGAATCACCCAACAAACGGACTGATTTTCCCCTGATTGTGAATAATTCCATTTTTGTAGGTTGGATAATGTTGCTATAGGTATCGTAAAAATATTTCCCTCCGGGAGATACTGAAACCCGATGAGTGCCGGGTACGGAGGTCAGTTTTTTCAATCCTTTACCGTCAAGCCTGATCTGAAATAGATGATTTTCAGTTGAGTTGCCTCCTGTACCTGTGAAATAAACGGTTTTTGTTTTTTCCACCACCCTGGAAATTCCGGTCACTCTCCAATCCAGGTCTGTTACCTTACTTATCAGGTTCCCCTTCAGGTCGTAATACAACAGGTTTCTCCATCCGCCGGCATCGGTTCTTACCAAAAATCCACCGCCGTCTTTGAAGAAATACAGATCCTCGAAAAATTCAACCCAGGTATCCTGCTTTTCATTATATACCTCTGTTTTTTCACCTGTTTTCGGATCAACCGAATATAAGATAATATTATCCTGATCGCGATTCATATACTGGTAAATAAGCCGTTTTGAATCGGGTGTCCAGAATGGCCAGGCAACATACCGGTCGATCCCTTCGCTGGTATCGAGCCAAACGGTTTTGCCGGTTTCAAGATGGACAACTCCAAGCTGCACTTCCGGATTTGGATCCCCGGCTTTGGGGTAATGAGCAACTTCAAGCTCTCCATGAACTCCTTCTGCCCGGAACAGTGTAAATTCCGGAACCGGACTATCGTCAAAACGGAGGTAGGCAATTTTTTTACTGTCGGGTGACCACCAGAAGGCCCTGTAACGGGATGCCCTGCCTAAAATCTCTTCGTAATAAACCCAGGATGCCCATCCGTTATATACAACATCCGACCCGTCGTTTGTCAGCCGAATTTCTTTTCCCGATTCAATATCAAGAGAAAATAAATCATTTTCACGTGTGAAGGCAATTTTGTTACCGTCAGGGGAGAAAGTAATGTTCTTATCATCCGAACCTGAAAATGTAAGCTGTTTTAATTTTTTATCGGGAATGCTAAAATAATATAGGTTCTTGTCTTTTGTAAAGATGTATTTTTG
The DNA here is from genome assembly GCA_964515985.1 of uncultured Rikenellaceae bacterium. Taxonomy (GTDB): domain Bacteria; phylum Bacteroidota; class Bacteroidia; order Bacteroidales; family VadinHA17; genus CAZEWS01. The sequence continues at coordinate 4,815 of CAZEWS010000071.1, forward strand.
AAAATCATTTGTTCTGGTTGTACTTCGTTGAAAGTTAAAATCTTCCGGGATAAGGCCTTCATATTCACAATAATCCAGGTAAATGCTTTCCTCTCCTGTTGCAACAGACACTTTATAGATAACCTGCGAATCATCTACTATTTTCCGCTCGAGGTAATATTCATCATCGAGCCAACCGGTTATCCGTGGGAGAGGGGCAGTTAAACGTGGTTCTCCGAACTCGAAAGCCTGTTTATAGGTGAAGTTCTTTTTTTGCTGGAAAGCATTAAGAGGGAAAAGAAAAAGAATTAGCAGGATCAAACAAAAGGTATTGATTTTCTTGCTGTTCATTATTGTAAGAATTGATTGTAACAAAAATTATAAGAATTAAGAATATTGCTTCTTCTTAATCATTATACCTTCAATTTCTTCTCAATCTCATCAATCTGGAGTCTGAAGTGTTTATCGGTATCGATCAGGTTATTTACGGTTTTACAGGAATGAAGAACGGTAGCGTGGTCCTTTCCCCCGATCCTTGATCCGATGGTGGCAAGCGATGACTTGTACCGAATTTTGCCGGAAGGTAAATATTTTCGGAAATAGGCAGGACACAACGTGCAGCATGAATTTTATTTCCAACAATAATAATAGCGCCATCATGGAGTGGGTTATTTTTAAAGAATATACTCTCAATCAACCGGCTTGAAACATTGGCATCCAGAATATCGCCTCCTTCGGTAATAGCGGTTA
>CAZEWS010000071.1:5553-13891 GCA_964515985.1 uncultured Rikenellaceae bacterium
AGCGTGGTCCTTTCCCCCGATCCTTGATCCGATGGTAGCAAGCGATGACTTGGTGAGGTTTTTAGAGAAAAACATAGCAACCTGGCGAGCCTGAACAATTTCCCTTTTACGGGTAGTGCTCTGAACTAGGTCAATCGGAATATTGAAATAATCACAAACAATCTTCTGAATGTAATCGATAGAGATTTCCCGTTTGGTGTTTTTAATCAGCTTATCGATCATTTGCCTGGCAAGCTCAAGAGTAATCTCTTTTTTATTCAGGGTCGATTGGGCAAGCAGAGATATTAAGGCTCCTTCCAGTTCCCTTATGTTGTTTGTAATATGGGTGGCAATGTATTCCAATACTTCTTCGGGCAATTCGATACCGTCATTGTAAGCTTTCTTTTGCAGAATTGCCATGCGAGTTTCATAATCGGGTGATTGGAGATCGGCATTCAATCCCCATTTAAACCTCGAGAGAAGTCGTTGCTCAATTCCCTGAAGTTCGACAGGTGGTTTATCGGAAGTAAGGATCAATTGCTTTCCTGATTGATGCAGGTGATTAAATATATGGAAGAAAATATCCTGTGTCTTTTCCTTACCTGCAAACTCATGTACATCATCAAGGATTAATACATCGATCATTTGATAGAAATGCAGGAAGTCGTTTTTGTTATTATTCCTGATCGATTCAACGAACTGGGTTTGGAACTTATTTGCATTTACATATAAAACCGTTAATTCCGGAAATTTCTCCTTGGAATGGATACCAATTGCCTGTGCAAGGTGGGTTTTACCCAGCCCAGATTCGCCATAAATTAATAAGGGATTAAAAGCGGTTTTTCCGGGCTTATTCCCTACAGCATATCCTGCTGAACGGGCAAGGCGGTTGCATTCACCCTCAATGAAATTGTTGAATGAATAATCGGGATTCAGCCTTGAATCAATGTGTAATTTTTTTATTCCGGGAATAACAAACGGATTCTTAATGGGTATCTCCTCGGTTTCAAGAGGTACTGATACCGGCCGGTTCCGTAAATCACTTTTATTTTTGGTAGGTAATTTTATCGTATAAGGCTTGTTGGAAAAAATATTGTTTTCCATAACAATATTGTATTCCAGCTTCGCATCCTGACCAAGCTCCTTTCTGAGCGTTTTTCGAAGAATTTCAATATATTGTTCTTCAAGATATTCATAGAAAAATGGACTAGGAACCTGGATGGTTAAAATATTGTTTTCAATCTTTAAAGGAATGATAGGTTCGAACCATGTACGAAAACTAATGGAGGGAACATTGTCCTTTATCACTTTTAAACAATTACTCCAAATTTCTTGATGCGAATTGTTCATTTATTAATTCGAATTTGGATTTTTTTTGAATTATTTTCGAACTACAATTTTGTTAAAAAATAAATAAAAAAAAAATTAATTTTTACTTGACTTTCTCAAAAAAAATATATGGATTTTATAATCAATGTTTTAAAGGGCGAAAATAAATAAAAAAAAATAATTTTTTTTTTAAAATGTTGATAAATAGCAGATTAAGCATATCCCTCTTTAAAAAATTGTTACTTAAATATTTACTCAATATTAATTGAAGTAAAAATCAATAAACCGTAATTATTAGAAAAAATTCGTCAAAATTTTATATGCTTTTGTCAAAAAAAAAATCGGGTATCGGCAGAAATTTGAAAATATTATTACGGAATGACAAATTTAGCCCACTTGTTTTAGCTCATTTTATTTTTTCCCCTTCTTCATCCACAATTACGGTCTTCCCCAAATCGAACACAGAAAAGTGAACGTATCGTTTTGGATTCTCTCTCATATCCCGAAGCAACTTGTCAAGCTCGCCTACTGCTGCCTCAAGGTTATAATATAAGGTGTCATTTTTCATCAGCATACCAATAGATCCCTTTCCTGCATTAATGTCTTCAAGTATAATATTCATCTGTGCCAGGGTATTGTCAAGGTTTTCGATGGTAGATTTAAAATTTGAACTGGCAAGTGAATCGCTAACCGATGAAAAATTCTTCAGGATATTCGTTAATTCGTCATTATTAGCCCGTAAGTTTGAAGAAATGGATTCGACATTCGAGATAATCCTTGCCAGGCGTCCTTCCTCATTGGTTAGAAGGGTATCCAATGTATAGGTTGAACGCTGCAGATTCGAGATTGTAGCAACAATATGCTCAAAGCTTTTTGAAAAGTCATCCCTGAAATCTTCGTTAAAGGTGTTTTGAATAACGGAAAGAACAGAATCAATGGACAACATCAGGTTTTCAGCTTTGTTTTTCAAAGGCAACATTTGAATACTTACCTGCTCCTGCAAACTACCTTCAATATCACCAATCAGGGTGTCGCCCGGTTGGTGGAATTCATCCGATTCAGCCAGGTTTATTCTGATTGCTTTTGTTCCCATCAGATCGGCACTGAAAATTTGGGCAACTGTATTCAGAGGCAGATCAAATTTTTCTTCCATTAAGATCTGAACACTCAATCTGCCTGAAAGGTCGGGTAGAAAATGTATTTCGTTCACAAGTCCTATCTTATATCCACTAAGCAGAACAGCTCCCGATTCTTCAAGTCCATCGATCTTATTATATATTATGGTATAGGTTCTTGCATATTTCAGGATGTTCTTACCCTTCATAAAATGAAAGGTCCATATAAAAGCTGCAATGGTAATTAAACCTATAAATCCTATTTTAGCTTCTTTAGGTATTTTCATCATGGTCCGTCAATTTCTTGCCAAATAAATTTAGTAATTTATTTCATCTAATGCTTCTTTAAGAGGAATTATTTTATCATTTTTTACCGCAATGATAAACGCATCGGGGAAATATTCCTTTATTTTTTCCCTGTATTCAAGAATGTCTTTATATTTTATCTCATTACCCACCACATATTTAAATGTCTTGTTTACTTTAATTTCTTGTACATTTTTAAGGCCCTTAAAATAATCAGAATTCACGAGTATTTGTTTCCTCGAGGAGGATATCTGAACTTTGAATCTGATCTCTTCCTCACTACTTGTGATTGCCTTGGAGAAATCACTCTTGCTTTCGATCGAGGCTTTATAATCCCTGAAAGCACGAAAGATGGCGGAAGCAATATAATCCTGTCCTTGTCTTGAGGTGAGAAACTTTTCTTCATTCAAATTTGAAATAAACCCCATTTCAACCAATACACTGGGCATAGTGGTTTTCCAAAGAACCAAAAAACCGGCCTGTTTAACGCCACGGTCAGCACGATTGACTCTTTCCCTGAATTGACTCTGTACAAATGAAGCAAACTCGAGACTTTGTTCCAAAAAAGTATTTTGAATTAGTGAAAAGATAATAAACGACTCAGCTGAATTGGGATCATATCCTTCATACCGGGTAGTATAATCGCTTTCAAAAGCAATTACCGAGTTCTCCAGTTTTGCCACTTCAAGGTTTTGGGCATCAGTATGAAGTCCCATTACATAGGTTTCGGTCCCATATGCATAAAGGCTTTTGTTAAAGTTTGCATGAAGTGATATAAACAGATCGGCTTTGTTTTTATTGGCTATATCAGCGCGTTTATGGAGTTCAATAAACTTGTCGGTGTTCCGGGTATAAACAACCTGCACATCATCGAAGGATTCTTCTATATACTTACCAAGCTTTAGCCCAATGGTAAGCACAATATCTTTCTCATAACTTTTCTTGCCAAGTGCTCCGGGGTCTCTTCCGCCATGTCCCGGATCGATCACAACTGTCTTTAATTTGTATTTTGTGGTCTCGTCATCAAAAGCAAAATTTGTTACTGATAAAAAAATGCTGACAAAAACAAGAAAGAACAGGATAAACCGTTTAAGCTTAAAAAAAATGACATTTATGTATTTGGTCATTATTTGAAATTTAAATTTTTAATTAGCTTTGCCCTTATACCCGAAATACTTTTCAGGAAGGAACGGTTTTTGCTGCTATTAAAACTAAAACCACACAAAAGTAGTATATAAAAGTTGTATTTTAAATCATGCCCCTGGGTTTTATTGTTTTTTTTCCGGGTAATTTCTCTGATGAATTTAATTGCCCAGGAACCACTGTATTTAACCGATTCCATTCCGCCACCTGTAGATACAATAAAAGTTGATACCTTTTCCACAGATACTGCTTCCTCCACAAGTACTTTTATCGATGCCCCGATTGATTACCAAGCTGTTGATTCCATGATTTATGATGTAAAAGAACATAAGGTCTATCTGTTTGGAGATGCTGAGGTGAACTACCAGGATATTGAGTTAAAAGCAGCTTATATTATACTGGATATGACGAACGATGAGGTTTTTGCCACATTTGTTAAAGATAGCCTGGGTAAGGAAATAGGAAGACCTGTTTTCAAGGAAGGACGTGAAACGTTCGAATCGAAAATACTTACCTATAATTTCAAAACCAGAAGAGGGATCATTAAAAATATTTTCACGGAACAGGAAGGAGGGTATCTTCACAGCGAAAAAACCAAAAAGCATGAGGATGGAGAAATACATCTGAAGAAAGGAAAGTATACTACTTGTGATGCGGAATATCCTCATTTTTATATCGCATTAAGCAAGGCCAAGGTAATTCCTGACGATAAGATAATATCCGGACCGGCATATCTGGTTGTTGAGGATATCCCATTGCCATTTGTTATGCCTTTCGGTTTTTTTCCAAATCAGAAAGGCAGGGCGTCAGGCGTTATTATCCCGGAATACGGTGAGGAAAAAAATCGTGGATTTTTTTTCCGGCAGGGGGGATGGTATTTTGCCCTGAATGACTACTTTGACCTGAGAATACTGGGCGACATTTATACAAAAGGGACATATGGGTTTAACGTATCCTCGAATTACAAAAAACGGTATAAGTTTGGCGGAAATGTAAGTATCAGGTATTACAAAAATGTATCAGGTGAACGGATCCTTCAAACGGATAAAATCACAAAAGACTATTCAATCAGGTGGTCACACCGGCAGGATGCAAAGGCTAGTCCAAACAGCACTTTTGGTGCAAGTGTGAATATGAGTACAAGCAAGTATGATCAAAATCATTCACGAAGCGCCACTGAATATCTCAGAGGTCAGAAAAGTTCAAGTATTTCTTTTTCAAAACGCTGGCCAAATTCGCCCTTTAATTTTGCAACAAGTTTAAGCCATTCCCAAAATAATCAAACCGGGAATGTAAGCCTGAATTTTCCCAAAGCTACCTTTAATATGAGCCGGCAATATCCCTTTAAACGAAAAAAAAGGGTTGGGAGCGCCAAATGGTATGAAAACATCGAGATCAGTTATTCGTCGAAATTAGATAACCAGATAAGGACAATTGATACTCTTTTGTTTTCATCGGCAGTGTTTGATGACATGAAAAACGGCTACCAGCACGATATTCCCATCTCAACGCAATTCCGTCCGTTCAATAATTTTTCCATTTCTCCTCAGTTACGGTACACCGGTGTACTGTATACTAGTCAAATTGATAAACACTTCGTGGATTATTATGATCCGGATCTGGATTCAACATATGCCATTGTGGTTACCGATACAATAAAAGGGTTGAAATACGCTCACGCCTACTTGCCTTCCATTTCTTTTACGCTTAATCCTAAGATATATGGGTTCTTTCAGTTATCGGAAGGATTTCAAAAGAAATATCCGAACTTCCCAATTGAGGCTGTCAGACATGTAATAACTCCTTCTGTTTCTTTCTCGTTCACCCCTGATATGAGCGATTATACTCCTAATTATTACAGGCCGGAACCAGGTGATACAACCGGTAAAACATATTCCATATTCGATAAGGTCGGACTATACAATACACCAACACTACGGGGCAGGAGTGGAGTAGTTAATTTTTCGCTGACGAATAACCTTGAAATGAAGGTGAAAAGCAGGAAGGATACCACGCAGGATTCAAAAAAGGTTAAATTACTGGAAAGCCTGTCTTTTGGTACAAGCTATAATGTTTATGCCGATTCGCTCAACTGGGCACCGGTTTCAATGCGCGGACGGACACGGTTGTTTAACACAGTAAATATTAGTTTTGGAGGTTCTTTCGATCCATATGCAATTAACGAGAATGGCAGAAGGATTAATACCTTTGAATTTGAAAAGACCGGTAAGCTCTTTAGATTTACAAGGTTTAACTTTTCAGTTGATTTCAGATTGAAATCCAATGCAAGTACGGGAGGCAGCAGAGGAGGGCAGGGTGCCCCGGGTCAACAGATTGTTGGTAAAGACGGGCAACCATCAGAAGATGAGTTTACGATGTTCGTTGATGAATATGCCGATTTCAGCGTGCCGTGGAACCTTTCAATCCGGTATAATTATAACTATTCAAAATCAGGGTTTAAAAAGAATATAACACAAACATTTAACTTTTCAGGAAGCGTTACGTTAACCCGCAAATGGAGTATAGGTTTCAATTCCGGCTGGGATTTCAGAAACAAAAAGCTCTCTTACACTTCGATAAACTTCAGCCGCGATCTGCATTGCTGGCAGATGGCATTATCATGGATACCCCTTGGAAACCATCAAAGTTACACCTTCAGGATCAATGCGAAGGCATCTATCCTGAGGGATCTGAAATATGAAAAACGAAAGAGTTGGTATGATAGAAATTAAATATTAATGTATATGAAAAAAGTAATTCACACTCAAAAAGCACCTAAAGCCGTTGGGCCTTACAGTCAAGCGATTGAAATTAATGGCATCTTGTTCATTTCAGGACAGATCCCGGTTAATCCCGAAACCGGTGAAATTGTTAAAGGTGGAATCAGGGAACAAACCGAACAGGTTTTAAAGAATATTGAAAACATCCTTTTCGCTGCAGGTTATACCAGGGATGATGTTGTAAAATCGACCTGTCTGCTGGATAATATGGATATTTTCCAGGATATGAATGAAGTATACAGTGGGTTTTATTTAAAGGATCCTCCTGCCCGGGCTGCGTTTGGGGTTGTAAAGCTTCCCCTGGGGGTAATGATTGAAATAGAGACAGTTGCGATGAAATAATTAACAGGGCAAAGTAACCTATTCTGAAACAATTTCAAATTTTATCTCAACTTCAACCTCGCGGTGTAGCTTGATGTTTGCCACATATTTCCCAATTTCCTTAATTGGGTCGTCCTTGAGGGTGATTTTTTTTCGATCAATCTCAAAACCTGCTTTTTTCAGTACTTCAGATATTTGTATCGGGTTCACTGATCCAAAGATTTTTCCCTTTGTGCTGGTTTTTGCACCGATGGTCAGGGAAATATCTTCCATTTTTTTTGCCTGATCCAAAGCTTCATTTTTGATTTTTTCTTCTTTATGTGCTCTTTGTCTTAAATTCTCAGCATGGATCTTCCGCGTTGTTGCTGTAGCCAGTATCGCGAATCCTTTAGGGATTAAAAAATTCCTGCCATACCCGTCCTTTACAGTAATAATATCATCTTTATGCCCCAATCCAGGGAAATCGTCTTTTAAAATAATATCCATCTCTAATCCTCCTGTTATTTGAACATATCGGTTACATAAGGCAGCAATGCCAAATGACGTGCCCTTTTAACCGCTTGTGCTACTTTCCGTTGATACTTTAATGATGTACCTGTAAGTCTCCTGGGCAGAATCTTTCCCTGGTCATTCAGAAATTTTTTTAAAAATTCAGGGTCCTTATAATCGATATACTTTATCCTGTTCTTTTGGAACCGGCAAAATTTTTTCCTTTTAATTTCTACTGTTGGTGGTGTTAAATACCTTATTTCTGATTCGTTTTGTGCCATGACCTATTCCTCCACTTGTTTTTCTTTCTTCTTAAGCTTCCTTTTCTTTTCGCTGTACTGAACAGAGTATTTGTCCATTCTAAAGGTTAAGAAGCGGATTATTCTTTCATCTCTTCTGTACTGAATTTCGAGTTTCTCAATTAGCTCACCTTCCGATTTAAACTCGATTAGATAATAAAAACCCGTGGACTTTTTTTGAATGGGATAGGCCAGTTTTCTTAGCCCCCAATTCTCTTCATGGACGATCGTGCCTCCATTATCCGTTATGATTTTTTTAAATTTCTTTACCGCTTCCTTCATCTGAGATTCAGACAAAACGGGAGTTGCAATGAAAACGGTTTCGTACTGATTTGTCATATTCTATTGGTTTTCTCAAAGAGATTTATTTGGCTCGCAAAAATAGAGTTTTTTTTATTGTAAACCAAAATATATTTTTATCCGCTAAAATTTCGTTTCTCTTTAAGTATATTTGCAGGAATGGTGTGAGGGGTATAATATATCCGACACTTCTCAACGACACCTGAAGTATAACAAGTAATGAATTATGGAGAACTTTATTGTATCGGCAAGGAAGTACAGGCCAACAACTTTTGAT
>CAZEWS010000072.1:0-13885 GCA_964515985.1 uncultured Rikenellaceae bacterium
ATGTTTTATGGTGGGGTGCGCTGCGCGGAGCCATTGGTCTTGCCCTGGCATTAATTGTTGCAGGGGAAGAATCAATACCCATTCAAATAAGGGACCAAATTCTTTTTTTAACTGCCGGTTTAGTAACCCTTACATCGTTAGTTAATGCAACCACCATTAAAATTTTGGTTAATAAGCTTGGTTTAACCAAAGTTTCACCGGCCATAGCCCTGATTCGCTCCAATGCAAACCAGTATCTTAGACAGAGCACCGAAAATACGGTTGAAAAATTGAAGGAGGACCGGTTTCTGAGCCGTGCTAACTGGAATGCGGTAAAAGAATACCTTCCCCAAAGTGCCAAAAGATTTAGTACGGAAAACATTAAAATAGAAACCATCGCTGAAACCCGTCGAAGAATACTTGAAAAAGAAAAAAGCAGTTATTGGCATCAATTTAGAGATGGATTACTTGGCCCCGTTGCAGTACGGAGGTTATCAGAAACGATTGACGACATTCTTGATGCCGGAGGAATGATCCCCTTATCGGAAAGAAAAGACCTGGAGGAATCCTGGAAAACACCAAAATTATTGACTTGGTTGCAATCGATGCCGATGGCCGGGAGGATGACAAAACGGACTTTTTTTGAAAGATTATCCGTTAGTTATGATAGTGCCAGGGGATTTGTTGAGGCTCAGGAAGGAAGCACTAAAATTGGTTGAAAGCATGTACAGAAGTCTTAAAACCGATGATCAGATGAATGATGGGGAAGAAGAAAAAAACCTTGGAATTATTGAAGAAGAGATCAATGAAAACAAAATTCATGGGCAAACATTTATTCGAAACATTCGGAAAAATTTTCCTGAAATTTATTCTGCAATTGCTACAAGACAAGCCATACGTTCTATGTTGAATTATGAACGAAGGACAGTCGAAAGATTACAAAAGAATGGAAGGATTGAAAGCGGTGAAGCCAAAAAGATGATTTCCGGCATTGAAGAAAGGATGAAAAAGTTAATGGATTCACCACCATCGGTATCCTTACCCGATGCAGTGGAATTACTGAAAGATGTGTCATGGTTAAAGGATCTTGAACCGGGAGTTTTAAACCAGGTAGTGAGTCATTTTCAAACCAAAGTATATTCGGTTGGAGAGAAAATCATTCGTGAAGGTGGTTCAGGCGACGGATTTTTCTTTATTGCAAGAGGGACTATAAAAGTAACGGTTAAAGAAAAGGTGGTGGATATTATAGGCCACGGAAATTTTATTGGCGAAATGGCTGGATTGACTGGTTTACCCAGAACAGCAGAAATATCTGCCGAATCGCCTGTAACGGTCTTGTGGATGTCATCAGCCAATATGCATTCCATCATGAAAGCATCAGAAAAACTTGAAAAACGGCTGTGGCGAATTGGAGGGTCTCGCCTGTCTGAAAATTTATTAGTGGAAATAGAACCTTATAATCAGTGGCGGCAGTCTCAGTTGAGGAACTTGTTATCCAAGGGATTGGTAATTAATCCAAGCGAAAGTCCTGATATGGACCTTAAAGATAAAATTGTTATTCTTTTGACCGGAAGAGCTATTCCAAAAGACAAAGGCAAAAAAGAGATTAAAGCACCGGCTATTTTAGAAAACACCGGGATGAATTTTAGCAAGGATTGCCTGATCTTTGTATGTTAAATATTAATTTCTACTTTTGCGAGACAATTTTTTTGATGGGATTTGAAAAAGATGAGGAAATATACAATTCCGATCAAAGGATTAGGGTTGGGAAAGCACGAGTTCAATTTTAAAATTGATTCCAGGCTCTTTAAGTATTTTGAAAATTCAGAGATAAAAGAGGGCAATCTGTCGGGAAAGGTAACGGTGAATAAAAAACCCCTGGTAATTGAGCTCCATTTTAACATTCAGGGAGAAGTGAATATAACCTGTGACCGGTGCCTGGAATATTTTAATTTCCCCGTTCAATATAACGAAACTGTTTTTGCAAAATTTGGCGAGGACAGCGAAGAACTTACAGATGATATGATTTTTCTTCCCCCAGAAGATCACGAAATTAATATATCTCAATTTTTTTACGATTTTATTTGCTTGAGTTTACCCTATAAACGAATTCATCCAAACGGAAAAAACGGAAAAAGCCTTTGTAATAAGGAAATGTTGAACAAACTCAACAAATTTCTTATCAGGGAAGAAAATAAAATTGACGAAGATCCAAGATGGGCTCCGTTAAAGAAAATAAAATTATTTGATAATGGCACATCCAAAAAGAAAAACATCCAAGCAAAGAAGAAATAAGCGCCGGACGCATTATAAAGCTACTGTCCCCACTGTTGCTACCTGTCAAAATTGTGGCGCAACTGTTCTGTATCACAGGGTTTGCCCGGAGTGTGGGTATTACAGAGGAAAGTTAGCTATCGAAAAAGAAGTTACGGCTTAATTCTTTACATTTCCTTCAACTCACTTTTATGAGAATAGGTATTGACGTAATGGGTGGTGATTATGCACCTGAAGCTACCGTTTTGGGTGCAATCCTTGCTTTGAAAGAATTAACACCCGACGACAAATTAGTCTTGATTGGTGATGAAAGAAGAATCCAGGGCATTTTAGAACGTGAGCATGTGGCCTCTTCCAGATTCGATATTGTTCATACTGAAGTGTTTATTGAAATGGGAGATCATCCTGCAAAAGCCTGGGCTTTAAAGACAAATTCCAGCATAAGTATTGGCTACAAACTCCTGAAGAATGGTGAAATTGATGGATTGGCGAGTGCTGGGAACACCGGGGCAATGTTGATAGGGCTTCGTTATACTGTAAAAGTTATTGAAGGAATTATTCGACCTGCAATCGCATCTTCAATACCAACCGTGGAGGAAAAACCCGTAATTCTATTGGATGTTGGGATAAATCCTGATTGCCGGCCTGACGTTCTTTTTCAATATGCCATTCTGGGATCGCTATATGCTGAACATGTCTGGAATACTGAAAATCCCAGGGTCGGTTTGTTAAATATCGGATTAGAGGAGACAAAAGGCAATTTGGTCTCAAAGTCAGCGTATGAATTAATGAAAGGAACCAAAGAGTTTAATTTTATTGGCAATGTTGAGGGGAATGATTTTTTCAGCAATGAAAAAGCCGATGTGATTGTATGTGACGGTTTTGTGGGAAATGTTCTATTGAAGGAAGCGGAAGCTTTTTATACGATGGTGAGAAAACGGAAAATAAAAGATGAATTCTTTGAACGATTTAATTTTGAAAATTATGGTGGAACACCTGTTCTTGGAGTTAATTCAAATATAGTCATCGGTCATGGCATTTCCAATGATATAGCCATAAAAAATATGATACTGTACACAAAAGGTGTTATTAACGCGAAATTAACGGATAGAATTAAAGAAGCTTTTAAATAATGGAAAACATCAGAGCATCGATAACAGGAATAAATTGCTGGGTTCCCGAATACAGGCTATCCAATGATGAACTGGCTACCATGGTGGATACATCAGATGAATGGATAATGCAAAGGATTGGTATTAAAGAAAGACGAATTTTGAAGGGTGAAGCCCGGGGCTCTTCATATATGGGAGAAAAAGCGGTTAGAGGATTACTGGAAAAGAAAGGAACATCACCAGAGGAAGTGGAGTTGATGATTTGTACAACCGTTACACCTGACAGAATGTTTCCGGCAACGGCTAATATCATCAGTGATAAGGTGGGAATAAAAAATGCCTGGAGTTTTGATATGAATGCAGCTTGTTCAGGATTTATTTACACCCTTGAAACAGCTGCAAAATTTATTGAATCAGGCCAATATAAAAAAGTGGTGGTAGTTGCTGCGGATAAAATGTCTACCATTACCGATTACACCGACCGTACCACCTGTCCGCTTTTTGGAGATGCTGCCGGTGCTGTTCTGCTTGAACCAACTAACGAAGATGTAGGAATTGTGGATCATATTTTTCGCACCGATGGTTACGGACGCCATCATCTGCATATGAAAGCAGGCGGTTCTGAAAGACCGGCGTCTTTTGAAACGCTTATGGATAAGGAACACTTTATTTATCAGGAGGGGCAAACGGTATTCAAATTTGCTGTTTCAAAAATGGCTGATGTTTCAGTCGAGATGATGCAAAGACACAATATTGCTCCGGAAGACTTGGCCTGGTTGGTACCACACCAGGCAAATATGAGAATTATTGAGGCTACTGCCCGACGGATGGGGATAAAGAAAGAACAAGTGATGATAAATATTACCAGATACGGAAATACTACAACTGCTACCATACCATTATGCCTTTGGGAATGGGAGGACCAACTAAACAAAGGAGATAATATTATTTTAACAGCTTTTGGTGGTGGGTTTACCTGGGGGTCGATTTACCTGAAGTGGGCCTATGACGGAAAAAACAAATCAGGAAACCCTAGAAAAGATTAATACAGATTTGACATGTTTTCTATGGAAATGTATGTTTCAGATGAAAACAATGAAGATTGGAAAGCCCAGGGAATCACGAAAAATTGTTCCCTAAACAACTAAGGTTCTGCAAATACAATAAAAACGATTAATCTTAGTTAATTCTTAGTACACATATAATTTCTTATTTTATTATCTTTGCGCATTAAACGAAACAAAATTTCATTTTAATTCCATGGCAAAAAATAACGAGACTGAAAACAATGCAATAAACCTGATTGGTATTGGCACAGAAATTACAGGGGATATTAATTCCAATGGGGATATCCGTATAGATGGAACATTAAACGGCAATTTAATAACAAAAGGGAAAGTGGTTATCGGCGAAACAGGAAAGGTAAAAGGGGAGATTTCCTGTAAAAATTCTGATGTTTCAGGTACCGTTGAGGGGAAATTGATCGTTTCTCAATTATTATCATTGAAAGTTGCTGCCCGGGTGAACGGTGACATGCAAACCAATAAGTTGGCCATTGAACCTGGATCTAAATTTACCGGGAATTGCAATATGAGTGAAGAAATAACTATCCATGAACCATCAAAACAAACATTCAAACGGGAATTCAAACCAGCGAAAGAACAAAAAACAAATTAATCCCTATGTGAAATACACTAATATAGCAATCCAGATGATTGTTATTATTTTGCTTGGGGTGTTTGGAGGTTTAAAACTGGATGAGATTGTACACTTGGGATTTCCGCTATTTATTGTTCTTTTTTCAACACTTTCGGTTTTTCTGGCAATATATATAGCAATAAAAGACTTCCTTTAATTTTAATAAAATCCTAAATCATCTTGAGCCCATTAAAAAAGTTTATAGTTCAGGGAATTTTTATCATTCTTTTACTTGCTGTAATTGGGTATTTTCTTTTTACCGGGGTATTTAATCCGTATTACCAGGTTATTCTACCTTTTGTTCTTTTATTTGTTTTCCTGTTCACCACGATAATTCATGCAATATTATTAAAGACAGCCCGAAAGGAACCAAAGAAGTTAGTTAACCAGTTCTTAATGCTGACAGGATTGAAAATGATAATTTATCTGTTGTTTATGATTATTTATCTGGTAATTAGTAAGCAGGATTCAGCACCCTTCTTAATTACTTTTCTTATTGTCTATTTGGTTTTTACCATTTTTGAAATATCATCCATTCTTTCCTGTTTAAAAAGAGTTACTCACCATTAAATTTCTTGTTCCGGTAGATTTTATTTATTTTCATTACTTTTGTTAATATTCAAAAATGATTGAATGACTGTTAATTCTGGATTTTCAGCAAAATTTGTTATTATTCTTTTTTTAAACCTATCTCCTGCTTTTAGTTATACCATTGCTTCGCAAGAAACAGAGGAACATACCCATCAGGCAGAAAGTGAAGAACAAAATAAAGGATTTAAACCTAGCGATTTCATCTTTGATCATATAAAAGATGCTTACGATTGGCACATTCTAACGTATAAGGATTTTCATTTAAGTATTCCATTGCCTGTTATTGTTTATAGTAAGACAAAAGGGTTAAATGTCTTTCTTTCCAGCAAGTTTCAACATGGTCATAATTCATACAAGGGGTTTAAAATTGCACATGAGGGAAAGTATGAAGGGAAGGTTGTAGAACTTATGGAGGATGGTACGGATATCCGGCCCATAGATTTATCCATTTCAAAAAACGTTTTTGCGATTTTCATTTGTATTATCCTGCTTTTATGGGTTTTTATTTCAGTGGCAAGGGTGTATAAGAACAATCAGGGTAAAGCCCCCAAAGGCCTTCAGAATTTTGTGGAACCCATTATCCTTTTTATACGGGACGAGATTGCCATACCTTCCATAGGGGAAAAGAAATATGAGAAATTTATGCCGTTCCTTCTTACCCTGTTTTTCTTTATTTGGATAAACAACATGATGGGTTTGATACCCATTTTCCCGGGTGGCGCCAATGTTACAGGTAATATCACAGTAACAATGGTTCTGGCAGCCTTTACTTTTGTTGTTACAGCGATTAATGGAAATAAATTTTATTGGCAGGAAATTTTCAACGCTCCGGGAATTCCTTTTTGGCTGAAGATACCTCTTCCTCTTGTGCCGATTATTGAAATCATCGGGATGTTAACCAAACCGTTGATTCTGATGATCCGTCTTTTTGCAAACATCACTGCTGGTCATATTATTGCACTAGGCTTTTTTTCTCTTATTTTTGTTTTTGGTGACATGCAGGTGATATTAGGATTCGGCGTTTCACCCTTATCTATACTATTTACAATATTTATGACCTTTCTGGAGCTTCTGGTAGCCCTTATACAGGCATATGTTTTCACCTTATTATCGGCTTTGTATTTTGGTATGGCAACAGCAGAACATCATTAATATATTTTTAACTAAATCGATTTTATTATGATCACTTTATCAGTTTTATTACAGGTCGCTACTGGTGCAGCTTTGGGTAAATTGGGCGCTGCATTTGGAGCAGCAGCTACAGCTATGGCTGCAAGTATGGGTATCGGGCGGATAGGCGCGACAGCAGTTGAAGCTATTGCCCGCCAGCCCGAAGCGGCAGGAGACATACGTGCCAATATGATCGTTTCGGCAGCTCTGATTGAAGGAGTTTCTTTTTTCGCGGTTGTTGTCTGTTTGCTGATTCTTTTCACCCAGTAAAGAAAAGATAAAGGCTTTACAGTTCAACGATTGGTTGAACTGTAAAGCCTTTATTAAAAAATGGTTTAAGAAAATATTAAAACATTAAATATGGAACTCGTTACTCCGGGACTTGGTTTACTATTTTGGATGATTGTATCCTTTGGAATTGTATTGTGGATACTTAAAAAATTTGCATGGAAACCCATTTTAAATGCTTTGAAGGAGCGGGAACATTCTATCGAGGATGCCTTGTTATCGGCCGAAAAAGCTCATGAAGAAATGATAAAACTGGAGGCTGATAATGAAGCAATTATCAGGAAAGTAAAAGTCGAGAGGGATGGCCTGCTAAAGGAAGCCAGACAGGTAAAAGAAAAAATGATTCAGGAGGCTGAAAAACAGGCCTCTGAAGAAGCCGGTAAAATCATTGAGACAGCCCGTTTAAGCATTGAAAATGAGAAAATGGCAGCTATTGCAGATATTAAAGACCAGGTTGCAACATTCTCTGTTGAGATTGCTGAGAAAATTTTAAAACAAAAGCTCGCCGGAAAAGAGGATCAAAAAGAATTGATAGATAAACTTTTAAACGAAATTAGGTTTAATTAATCTTTAAACCGGTTCGATGGATTTGATGGTTAGTTCCTTATAATGAACGACAGCAAAATTGCAGTACGATACGCAAAGGCACTTTTTTTGTCGGCTAAAGAAAAAAAGGTATTGGATAAGGTCCATAATGATGTTGTCTTTGTACTTGATATATGCCGGCAGGTAAGTGAATTAATGGACTTGTTTCATAGTCCGATAATTCCCGCATCAAAGAAAAAGGTTATTGTGCGTGAAGTGTTTAGACCGGATGTAAATAAACTTACCCTTAATTTCCTCGACCTGATCATATTAAATAAAAGAGAAACATTTATTCCTGATATTGCACGCAGATTTATTAGTGTGTATAAGAAGCACAAAGGAATTACTTCAGCTACATTAACAACGGCAACTCCGGTTGACCGGGAAGTCAGGAACAGAATCATCGATTTAATTGACAAAGCTTATAAAACAAAAGTTGATCTGGCCGGAAAGGTTGAAGAAAGTCTGATAGGGGGTTTTGTTTTGAGAATAGAAGATCATTTGTTAAATGCAAGTGTGTCTTCAGAGCTAAAAAAGATTAAAAGAGAACTCACAGGAAAATACTAACCTGATTAATTACCTATTAAAACATATTTAATAATGACGCACATTAAACCGGCAGAAGTTTCAAAAATCCTTAAGAAACAACTGGAAGGAATTCAACTGGATATTGAACTGGAAGAGGTTGGAACTGTTTTACAGGTTGGAGATGGCATTGCCAGGATTTATGGGTTATCAAACGTTCAGGCAAATGAACTAATCGAGTTTGAAAATGGAATAGAAGCTATTGTTTTAAACCTTGAGGAAGATAATGTTGGTGTCGTTCTTTTAGGTTCATCCGAAGAAATAAAAGAAGGAGATATTGTTAAAAGAACCGGAAGAATTGCCTCTATCCATGCAGGAGAAGGACTTCTGGGGCGTGTTATATCAACCATGGGTGAACCATTGGATGGTAAAGGTCCTATTCAGGGGAAGACATATGAAATGCCTCTTGAAAGGAAAGCGCCGGGAGTAATCTTTCGGCAACCTGTAAATGAACCCATTCAAACCGGTATAAAGGCTATTGATGCTATGATACCGATTGGCAGGGGACAGCGCGAATTGATTATTGGTGACCGTCAGACCGGGAAAACAGCCATTGCTATCGATACCATAATAAATCAGAAAGAATTTTACAAACAAGGGAAGCCGGTTTATTGTATTTATGTGGCCATTGGACAAAAGGGCTCAACGGTTGCAAGCATTGCCAAGACTCTCGAGGATTATGGGGCAATGGATTATACGATCATTGTTTCCGCTAATGCTTCCAATCCGGCTGCATCCCAATTTTATGCACCATTCGCAGGAGCAGCATTAGGTGAATTTTTCAGAGACACAGGAAGGGCTGCCCTGATCATATATGATGATTTGTCTAAACAGGCAGTTTCTTACCGCGAGGTTTCCCTCCTTTTAAGACGACCTCCGGGACGAGAGGCTTACCCCGGGGATGTATTCTATCTGCATTCGCGCTTGCTTGAAAGAGCTGCGAAAATTATTGAATCCGACAAAATTGCTACTAAAATGAACGATATTCCTGACTCCATCAGGCATATGGTTAAAGGGGGTGGTTCACTAACAGCATTACCCATCATTGAAACACAGGCAGGAGATGTTTCCGCTTATATTCCAACCAATGTTATTTCCATTACGGATGGACAGATATTTCTGGATGCCGACCTGTTTAATGCAGGTATTCGACCGGCAATTAATGTGGGTATTTCGGTTTCCCGTGTCGGGGGTGCTGCACAGATCAAAACAATGAAACAGGTTGCCGGAACCCTGAAACTCGATCAGGCTCAATACCGCGAACTGGAAGCTTTTGCAAAATTCGGTTCTGACCTGGACGCCGCAACCCTTGCCATTCTGGATAAAGGGGCTAAGAACGTTGAAATCCTGAAACAAGGACAGTATTCACCTGTCCTTGTCGAAAAACAAGTTGCCATTATATTTTGCGGAACAAAAGCATTGCTTAAAGATATCCCGGTCGAAAAAATAAAAGATTTTGAAGTAGAATTTATCGAGTATCTTGAACTAAAACATCAAGATGTTTTGGATTCCATTAAGGAAGGAACACTTACCGATGAAACAGCAAATACCCTGGAAAAAGTTGCCCTGGAAATAGCTTCCAAATATCAAGATATTGACTAAATTAACTGATTTCCATTGAGATATATACATGGAAAGCCTGAAAGAAATACGTACAAGAATTGCAAGTGTAAGATCGACACGGAAGATTACCTCTGCTATGAAAATGGTTGCCGCTTCAAAACTCAGAAAGGCACAGGACAGAATCATTCAATTAAGGCCATACGCCAATAAACTCCATGAGGTACTGGCAAGTCTCAACGAAGATCTTCAGGAAAATGAAAAAAATATCTTTACATCCGAAAGAGAACTGGAAAAGGTATTGATCGTGGTTGTTACATCAAACCGGGGATTATGCGGGCCCTTTAATGCCAATGTAATAAGGCAATCGTTAGAATTAACACATGAAACTTACACGGACCTATTGCAAAAAGGAAATCTTCAATTTTTAACCATCGGTAAAAAAGGAACGGAAATACTGAAATCGAAGAAATACCAGGTTGTTGCTTCGTATAATGAATTGTTTGATGATCTGAGTTTTGACAAGGTGGCTCCGTTAGCCGAGCAAACCATAAACGATTTTCTGAATGCTAAATACGATAAAATTGAATTGGTTTACAACCAGTTTAAGAATGCTGCTGTTCAAATTCTAACCGTTGAACAATTCTTACCCATTGAGATAGATTTACCACATGATAAAGAAACCAGAAACTTGGATTATATATTTGAACCTGATAAGGATCACATCATTAAAAAAATAATACCCCGGGCTTTAAAAATACAATTTTACAAGGCAATATTGGATTCTTATGTTTCCGAGCAAGGCGCCAGGATGACGGCTATGCACCAGGCAACCGATAACGCTACAGAATTGATACGTGAATTAACCCTCCATTACAATAAAGCCAGACAAGCAGCTATTACAAAAGAAATACTCGAAATTGTTGGTGGCGCTGAAGCGTTAAGAGGATAACGAATTGTATCTACCTGTTTCTGATTACTTCCGTAGCTTCTTTAATGGTAATCCTCTCACTATTCTTATAAGCAACAATAAATCCTTCAATCTTTTCTTTGTTTTTTAAGACTTTAGCTTCAAATAAGGTCTTGAATTTTCCCACCAGGTAACGGTAATAATCACTGGATCGTCTTAGAAAAACTTCTTCTTCACCATTATATATGGAATAAAGTTGGTCAAGAGTAGCAGGTGAAGTTTTGGCAAGTATTTGAATGCTGAAAAATATCTTAACTTGTTTAACCGCTATTGGAGCCTGAACTGAATCAGCCCGGGGTTGCTTTTCAATTTCCGGCTTGATTTTCTCTTCAGAAGGTTCAATTTGTTTCAGAGTGTCCGGAGGAATTGTTTCTTCGGTTTTTTCAGCAGGGATTGTGATTGTTGGCAGCCTAACGGTATCCTGTAAATAACTAATGGTAACCGAATCGGTGACTACAGGTTCAGTCTGTGTGGAAACAGTGTCTTGTTCTTCGGTTTGTAATTCCGGTTCTGCATGTACTTCTGCAATGGCAGTTGAACTCTGGTAATTTTCAAAAGCTTCGATTTGGTTATTAATTGCATCAATCTCAAAATCATATGCATCCGATAACAACTTATATACTTTATCCTCGCTTTTTTTATTTTCGGCTTTATTTCTGAATTTCCTGGCCCTGCGATAATTCAATCGTGCCGACTTTTCCAGATCTATTCCTTTTGCCGGATCTGCTGATAATTCACGAAAACCTTTTAGCGTTTTCTGATACGCCCGGTAAAATTTCTTATGTGCCATTTCAAAGGCATAAAATGCCTCAATTTCCTTCGCCATTTTCTTTTGTTCCAGTTTGGCCATTTTTCTTGACCGCGCTCTTCTTGAAGTTTGTTTTATTTCTTCAATTTGTTGTTCGTAACGTTCGGCCTCATCAAGGATTAATTTGGCTTTCCCTGTTAATTTTTGGCCCCCGTTAAATTTTCGTAAAGCAGAACCTGACAAGGCATTTTTCAGGGAAGGATTATCCTTTATGGTTTTTTCTTCCTGGAATCCTGAGAAGATAAAACCAAGTAATAACAAACCAATAAAAAAGAATATGTTTTTCATGAGACTAAATTTAAGCTTTTATCTCTTCATTCTCAAATTTTGGATAAACTTTTTTATTATACATAGCTCAATATATTAAATTTCAAAAATATTAACTTTAGAACTTAAATTTTGGTAACTAATCAGTGTGTTGGGATGTAAAAAGAATGTTATATGTTATACGCTAAAAGTTATAGGTTTACCCTGTGAAACAGCAACTTCGTTGCTCCTGCTGCACAGGGTTTCACGGGGTGAACCCTGTAAAATAATTTTAAATCATATACCAAACCGGATGACAATTTTCATAAAGATAGTAGCTAATAACTTATAACCTATAACTAATAACTATTAACAATTATCCTGAATATTATAAAGAGATTATTGGAAACCGGATAGTTACAATATTTAAACATGTACACTTTAAAATCTTCCCGTGTATTAATTAATCAAACCATTTCAGGTCTGGTATTTAATTCCGAACCAAAAGAACTGTATGACCCCATACGTTATATTTTGTCTTTGGGAGGAAAACGACTGCGCCCTTCATTAGTATTAATGGCTTGCAATCTGTTTTCAGATAATGTTGAGGATGCAGTTTATCCTGCCATAGGCATGGAAATTTTTCACAATTTCACACTATTGCATGATGATATCATGGATAAAGCGACTGTACGCCGGAATAATCCGACCGTTCATGCCAGGTGGAATGAGAATATTGCGATTTTGTCGGGTGATGTTATGTCCATTCTGGCATATAAATATATTTCCAAATGCCCGCCCGGGGTTTTAATGGATGTAACCGGAATTTTTACTCAAACGGCCATTCAGGTATGTGAAGGACAGCAATATGATATGAACTTTGAAAAAGCCAAAAGAGTCAGTGTGGAAGAGTACTTAAAAATGATCGAATTAAAAACCTCCGTACTGATTGCATCGTGTTTGAAAATTGGTTCCATTATTGGCGGAGCAACAACAAAGGATGCTGATCTGATGTATGATTTTGGCAAAAACCTCGGGTTGGCTTTCCAACTGCAGGATGATGTTCTGGATGTATATGGAGACCCAAAGATTTTCGGAAAAGAAACGGGAGGTGATATTGTTGCCAATAAAAAAACATTTCTTCTAATAAAAGCTTTTGAGTTGGCTGATGGAGTAATATTTAAAAACCTCCAACATCAGATTGAACGGCAACATTTTGATCCGAAAGAAAAAATTAAAGCGGTGAAAACCATTTATGATGAACTGGGGGTTAGAGATCAGGCTGATGACCTGGTGAAATCATTTTATAATAAAGCCTTCCGGAATCTTGATAAAGTAAGTGTAGAAAAATCCAGGAAGTCCGAGTTGATAAAGCTGGCAGAAGGTCTGATGAAGAGGGAAAATTAGCTCGTCGCCTCGCTCCTCGCATCATTTGCTCAGGCTGCGCCTTCGTGTTATTCGATAGTCATTCACTCACTTCGTTCGTGTCATTTGCTCGCTTCGCTCGCGTCATACATAGTCATTTACTCAGGCTGCGCCTTCGCGTAATTTGCTCGATATGTTATTCGCTACCCACATGCAGGCGCACAATCCCGCTTCCCGTAAAAACGGGACAAGTATGAGGTTTTCGCTCTCAAGTCCGCTCAAACGTTCGCTCGCGTCATTAGGTAATAATTATAAGGAATAACATAATAGCAAAAAGACATTCTGGTAAAAATTACATATCTTTGAATAAAACGTAAAATAATGGAAAAGAGAATAAACATACATATTAAGAAGTTGCCGGAAGGATACTATCGTGCGACTTCAGATAATTTGCAAGGACTAATTGCTCAAGGACGGACAATAACCGAAACATTAGAAATTGCAAGAGATGTTGCAAAAATCTTTTAGAAGCTCAAAACATTGATAAGATAAAACATAAATACTCATCTTTCAAAGATAGCTTTGATTATCCATTAGTTGTTGGATTATAATATGGGTCAACTTTCTGGTTATAAATACAGAGAAATAGTAAAA
>CAZEWS010000073.1:0-585 GCA_964515985.1 uncultured Rikenellaceae bacterium
CCGGCTGAATAAAAGAATTCCCGCCCGGATGACACGGTCGCCCGCCTGAATGACGAAGTCGGGCAGGGACAGGAAAAACCCAGGTCTCACTAACTTTTATCTTCTTCTTAACCTATAATTTTGGTATTAATTTTGTATCTTTGTATTCCCAAAAAAATGGGGCTGACATGGATTTGACAGCAAGATGAATTAATCTGTAAGCATGCCGGGCTATGCAATTTACCCCGTAAAACTGAATTGCAAACAATTAACTGGCGAAAATAATTACGCGCTCGCTGCCTAATCTGTCAGACAGATCCAGGTATAATCCCGGCACCAGGTGTTGGGACGAGCTGTCTCTCAGAAGCCTTGCCTGACGGCGTCTGATCAAGAGGCACCAGGAAAGTTGGGATAGTCCGGTAAGGGTTCCGGTTACCGGGTGAAAATAAAGGAACTAAGGTTCAGACAGGCTGCCTGCTGCCGGTCTGCTCCCGACAATCAATAACAGGATAAGCATGTAGAAAACATTTTGGTTTCTTGTTTGGACGGCGGTTCGAACCCGCCCAGCTCCACAACCGAAAAACAAACCGCGAAAGCGGTTTTTTT
>CAZEWS010000073.1:685-13566 GCA_964515985.1 uncultured Rikenellaceae bacterium
TTAAGGACAGCGGTGAAAGCTTGCTTTCTAACCGCTGGCCGAATAAAAAAAAGTATCAACCATTTGGTTGGTTTGTTTTGAGGTTGTTAGGCACCCAATCCGGCTCACCGAACGAAGTGAGGTAACCCGCCCAGCTCCACAACTGAAAAACAAACCGCGAAAGCGGTTTTTTTTTAAGGACAGCGGTGAAAGCTTGCTTTCTAACCGCTGGCCGAATAAAAAAAAGTACCTTCTTTTAAGCATAAAAAGTCCGGATTGTTTTGAAGATTTGGATAATTAAAAACTTCATTCGACATGGGAACCTTCCATTTATGTAGCAGGTCTTCTTCTCAAATTTTTTTTCCACGAAGGAATAAAACGGATAATCACGTTGTCTAACGGTTACCAGAATCTGAAGTGGAAATTCCGGTCAAAGTGAGCCACGCTCACCGGTTATGATTAGGCCACTAATGTTACATAAAGGAAGCCCATTTGTGCAGGATTAAGTATATTAATATCAACTTGATTGTAAGAATTGTTATATTCAAGGCGGGTGGTCATTGAAATCCGGCACTGATGGCTCAACATCACCGGAATTTCCAATAATACAAATAAGAAAAGCCATAAGAAAAATGAACAAAAATGCTTTTGGATTTTTAATAATGGTTTTATCATTAGGTTTTCATAATTACGGGATCAGCCAGGAAGCTGTAAAGATTAAGAGGCTCACTACTCCGGTTGTATTTGACGGCATTCCAAATGAAACAGCATGGAAATCCCTGGATCTTTTCCCTTTGACTATGCACAGGCCTAATTTCGGAAACCAGCCTTCAGAAAAAAGTGATATAAGGATTGGTTATGACGATGAATTCCTCTGGATAGGTGCAGGTCTGTTCATGGAAGATGCGTCAAAGATTTTTGCAGCAACAAAGAAAAGGGATGAGATGCTTTTCGGTTATGACGCTTTTGGGATTGTGCTGGATACTTATAATGATAACGAGAATGGATTGGCATTCTTTACCGCACCTACAGGACTCCGGACTGATTATACCATTTCCAATGATGCCTCAGGTGGCTTTGGACCCGGAGGACCCGGAGGATTGAATACCAGCTGGAATACTTTCTGGGATGTAAAAACAACCAGGGATGATAATGGGTGGTATGTCGAAATGAGGATCCCATTTTCAAGTCTGAAGTTCAAACCGGAAAATGATGTGGCAACAATGGGACTCATCATAAGTCGCAATATAAGTGCAAACAATGAGACAGACACCTATCCGGCCATCGATCCCAGGTATGGTTTCATGGCTACCAATAAGCCTTCATTAGCTCAACAAATTGAAATCGCAGGAGCCAGACCATCTATGCCTATGTATATTTCACCTTACGTTATAGGTGGTTTTGCACGTGACTGGTCACTAAATGAAGGTGAGACAGAATATGTTAAAGAAGATTATCCAAAATATAATGCAGGAATTGATATTAAATATAATATCAACAGCAATCTTACTCTGGACCTTACAGCCAATACAGACTTTGCCCAGGTCGAAGCTGATGACCAACAGGTGAATCTGACACGGTATTCACTTTTTTTCCCGGAAAAGAGGATGTTTTTCCAGGAGAGATCCAGCCTGTTTAATTTCAGTTTAGGAGGACATAGCGACAACCTGTTTTACAGCAGGAACATCGGAATCGCACAAGGTGAACCCATCAGGATTTATGGAGGTGCAAGGCTTGTCGGAAGAATGGGGAAATGGGACATGGGATTTATGGATATGCAAACCGAAGAACATGAGGAAACACCAGCAGAAAATTTCGGTGTTATCAGAATGCGAAGGCAGGTTATCAACCCCAACTCTTATGTTGGAGGGATTTTTACATCACGCATCGGAATGGATGGAAAACATAATTTCGCATATGGTGTTGATGGAATATTCAGACTTTTCGGGGATGATTATTTAAATGTCAAATTGGCTCAAAGTTATGATGACCAAATTGACAGTGAACTTTCTTCTCTCGATCCATCTTTCATTATGGTCAATTGGGAACGCAGATCGGAAAAAGGATTTGCTTATAACTTAAATTATATTTACTCAGGTCAGAAGTTTAATCCTGGAATTGGATTTGTAATGCGAGGTGGTATACAAGGAGTAAATGGCCAATTACTCTATGGATGGATTCCAGGTGAACAATCAAAGTTTTTTAACTACAATATTAATGTCAGAGCTGAACGATATCTCCGGCTTGAAGACGGACACCTTGAATCAATGCAAATATCTCCGGGTTTTGAAATCAATACAAAAAAGGATATTCATATCGATGTCTCACTCGAAATTCAGCAAGAAGGTGTACTGTTTGATTTTAATTTGTCAGATAGTATTCAGATAAAGGCAGGTGATTATTCATTCACCGGAGTTGAGGCAAGAATTGGAACTTCGGATTCCAAAAAGATATCAGTCAGGGGAAATATATATGGTGGTCAATTTTACGATGGAAGAAGAATGGGTTTCGAAGCAATGACCAATTTTAACTTTTCATCCAGCTTCATACTTTCACCTGGTTATGAATTTAATAATCTTAGTTTCCCGGACAGAGTGACAAATAACTCACTCAATATTCATTCAATCAATATGAAGGCTCAGTATATGCTCAGCACAAAGTTGTCTGCAACTTTACTTGTCCAATATGTAAACACTGAAGATGAATTTATCGGAAATTTCAGGTTGAGGTACAATCCACGTGAGGGCATCGATTTTTATTTGGTATACAACGATTACCGTGCTATAAACAAAAGGAATTCAGTTCCAGCTCTGCCACAATTTTTCAACAAGACAATATTGATCAAATATACCCATACTTTTATTTTATAAATGGTTTATGAATAATACCGGAAATTCCAGACATGGTACATTTCGAATTACGGAATATGTTATTTCTGGTCGGCAAATCTCCACCAGGCCGATGTTATTATTATACCAAAGAGGCTGGTGAAAAACAATATCATATAACTTACCGCTCCGGCCTGATAGCAGCATCTCTTAGGCTGAATTTAAGCTCCAGGCAAAGGCGAAGTATTTCTCTAATTTTTTCCACGTTTGTTCTGCTTCTTGTCATTTAGTGATCCTCCTGTTAATTTATTTGGTTACAATTAAACCAACAGAAGTACAAATAATCTGTAGAAAAAGAGTGCTGAAATTTAAACCGTTCCTGCTGCCAGGAAAAGTGTCCGGAATAAGCAAGAATCGTTGTCCGCTTTGATCAGGAATTGCTGTCCGGAATCAGCAGGAATTAGTGTCCGCTTTGCGCAGGAATCACTGTCCGGTATGGTCAGGAATCAGTGTCCGTTTTGGTCAAGAATATGCAGGTAAAGATGAAAACATGTATCAGATTTAGAGTACACTTGTAATTAACACAATAATTAACCTCCAATTACCTCATTTTTGATTGAAATAATTTAAGAATAAATATACCCTAAATATGACACAATTTAATTTCGCAATATACACGAGGGTTTCTTCAGAGTCTCAGGATTATTCCCGGCAAATCATGAATCTTAATGAGATTGCCTTTCAAAAAGGATGGAATGTAAAAAGAACCTTTGCAGAAAAGGTAAGTGGTACCACAACTTCAAGTGAAAGAATTGAATTCAAAAAATTAATACATTATGTCCAGGTAAATAAAGTTGATGTTGTTCTAATCAGTGAAATCTTACGGCTTGGAAGAAGAGTAGTGGATATTCTGAACACCATTGATGAACTTCATAAGCTTGGTGTAGGAGTGTACATTCAACAATTTCAAATGCAATCCCTGATTAACGGGCAAGAAAATCCAACTGTAATGCTGTTGTTACAGATGCTCTCCATTGGGGCGGAGATGGAAAATAATCTTAGGAAAGAGCGTCAAAGGCAAGGGGTCGAAATAGCAAAGATGAATAACAAGTACAAGGGAAGGAAAAATGGTGCACGAACATCGCCAACAAAATTATTGGCAAAATATTCTGATACATTAATATATTTGGTCTTTTCTAGAGAATTTAACTTATCAACTTGAATCTTTGAGAATTTCCTTAATAGAAATTCCTTAACCTGTACTATTCATAAATATTGAAAAAGATAATATTTATGAATACGTCAGGTTAAGTGGATTATCAATAATAACTGATAGATTTTTAACAATAAGATGTATCTTTTCAATAACAGTGATTTCGTTAAAATATGAATTGTAAGTTGATTTCGAATACCACAATTTTGAGCTATCTAAATTATCGAAATCATTAATTATTTTGTTTCTAAATAGTGCGTAAAGTGGGTCATCCATTTTAATTTTACTTGTAGTGCTTATATTAAATGAGAAGATTGTATATAATTGATTAATAAATATTGTTGAATTAATTATATCGACTAGCAATTCTTTGTTATCATTAAGGTAGCTGATTATAAAATCAATGATAGAAGGATTTTGAAATTCTATAATAAGTCTTTTCTTGTTATCCTTATGAATCATAATGAATGTATCCAATTATATTTGTTTATTCCTAAAGTTGAAAAGATTAATAAAGATACTAACTAATCTTCTCAATTCAGACCCCTCCAGAGCCCCCTACTATAGACTGTATAATTAATCCTCCTAAAAAATCGGCTTATATCTTTATGACTTAGATACTATCTAAACACGAATTATTTTTCCCCCGGCCAGGTTGTTTTCAACCATCGCTAAAATGAAAAACAATCCCCCAGAAAAATTTCCCCCAGTTCCCCGGCCCCCCTACTTCAACCATCTTTTTCCCTTATTTTTAGTAACTTTATAAAAGTATAAGGTCCAAGTATGGACGCTTAAGTCAGGTTCTTTGGGATACAATAAAAAGGTTAAATATGTGGTATGTTTGCATCCTTAAATGCAATGATGAAGCTTATCTTACATCTTCAAAATCCATTTGCAATTGGTGTCAATATCATAAGAAATAACCTCTATCGGATAATTCGGATAAGTATTGCTGAATTTCTTTAGTGAGACAGGCTTTACTGTTTTGCAATTCATTTTTACTTCATAGGCTAAACCTTCCCGGAATGAAATGCTGATAACGAAATCAATTTCTTTTTTATCGGTTGTTCGCCAATAGCGTATTGCATCTGAATCGTAAATACCCGACAGTCGTTTGTAAACATAATTTTCCAGCAATGCACCCTGGTCTTCACGTAATTTAAAATCAAAAAAGCGGTTTAGTGCAACATTTCTTAACCCATGGTCTTTGAAATAAACCTTTGGCATTTTGGTAAGCTCTTTTCTTAAATTAGAATAAAACGGTTTAACCAGTTCAATATGGAAGCAATTTTGAAGAACATAAAGATATTTGTCGATGGTTTTATTATCAACTCCAATCGTATTTGCAAGCTCATTCCTGTTTACAAGATTTCCGGATTGACCTGCTAAAAGTATTAACAAATTATAGAATTTGTCAGGGTTACTTATTCCTGCCTCATCAATATCTCTTTTCAAAAAAGAGTTTTTTATGTCCTTTAACAGAGTTATTTTCTCCTCTAAATTATTTTCAAGTACAACTTCGGGATAACCGCCGAAAATCAGGTATTCATTAAATTTATCTATTAATTCTAAATGGTTGGGCGAAATATATTCTTTCTGGTCTCTTATTAATTTTAATTCCTCCGATAAATCGGTTAAATCTTTAAATATCAACCATTCCTCAAAATCAAGTGTCTGTAATTCAAATAACCTTTTCCTTCCGGCAAGAGAATCAGTAAATTTTTTGTCGATATAAAAAGCGCTGCTACCTGTTGCAACGATTTTTAAATTTTCACGATAAATATCGTACAGATATTTTAAAAAGTTAGAAGGATCAGCAGCATATTGAACTTCGTCAATAAATAGAAAAACGGGTTGACTTGTTGATTTTGCTCCCATTAAGGGTTTTCCGGGACGAGGTGAAAAAGAAAAAATATTTTCAGGATGATTATTAATAGCTGATAAAATATCCCTGTCTTCAAATGTAATGTAACTTACGGCTTGTCCGTCATTTTTTAATTCGTTAAATAAAGCTTGTATTAATGATGTTTTGCCACTTTGACGAGGGCCTGTGATTATTGTATATTCTTTTCTTTTAAGGTGGTTTTTTATTTCCTGATGTATTTTTCGGGGGATATACATAACTGCTTTTTTCGCAAATATAGTAAAAAACTGACAATATTGGAATTGATTTCCAATAATATCGGATAATATTGGAATTAACATCCAATAATATCTGAAAATTATGATTACAATGTAATTTTGGTTGTCAATTAGTTTTAACTGAAAGCGTTGGCACTTACGATATTTGAGGGTGCTGTTACTAAAGCGGTGAGGGGGTTGGTGGTAGGGAATGCTACTGTACAACCCTAAAGGCAAAATACAGATCGACCCTTTTGTTGTCCTTCGAAAAATTGGTTGGGTCAGCACCAAGCACAAAGGCTTTGACTTGTTTTCTGTTAAAACAGAATGGTTTAGGTGCCTTATTAAGTTCGTTATTTCCCATATTAATATTCTATTTTGTTAATGGGTGTCCGGTTTTTTGGGAGGAGGTTAATTATTCTACAATTGCATTATTAAGAATTAGCCTGCCACTACTTGCCATTTTTTTCCATTTATTGCATTATAGCTATTGATTGCAATATTCATAGCTTTTTTATGGATACTCTTTTGAATTCCTTTTCATTTCAATTCCTATCTCCCCCCAGCCTTCATTTCATTCCGGCTGGCAGGCCTAAACACCCTCTGCAACAAACTCTGAAATAGCTCCTCACTCTTTTGAAGACTTTGTTGAGTTAGTCTTTTATGTTTTCTTATCTGGAAGAGTATCTCAACAAATGTATTTTGAAGTTCAATTGGAGGTAAAGGAATTTTGAAATTGTTCATAATTCCAGTATTTAAATTAGGTTGAGTCCCATAATAATCGACCAAATGGTCCTTAATGATGTCAATATGGTAAGAAACAAACTGAAGACAGGAAAAAAATGATATTTCTGAATCAACTTTTACCAGTATATTAGCTTTTGTGGTTAAAGTTTATTTTCAATCTTTTACCACATATTTTGTTGGATGTTCTATTTGACGAAATTCCACATACCGAGATAATACAAGTACTAGTTGAGAATGAATGGTTGAGTACGGAAGACCCAATTGTTGAAGCTACTGTTCCGTCAATTGATTCAAATATAGTAATAACCGGATCCCAACTTTAAGCTAAATAACCGGAACTTATTATTAATGGGAATCAACAAAATGAGCTTGCACATGCTGCTCCGAAAAAGTGGGAAGTATATTCAAGGGTAGGTTTACTCTAATTAGCAGGTTTCAAAAAAATAAATCTTTTAGATAGAACTTAAGTATTCTTTAAACTTCTATCAAATTTGTTTATATTTATTTCAAATTACTGTAACGTATTTAATTTTCTGACCCATATGCAAATTGAAGAATATATCTCTCAACCGGCCGGTATTCATTTGGACTTTTTTTGGATTGATTCACGAGGAAACATTCCTCAACTGTTTCCAACCCTATGTGCATTTCTGAATACTGAGGGTGGGAAAATTATAATTGGAGTATCCCGCGAAAAGGAATATCAGCAATTGTCCAAATCAAAAAGAGATGATTTCAAGACAACTTTTGAAGAACGATCATTGAGACATAAAGGTTATTTAAACCCTTCCTTTGCTTTTCATATTAAAGAAGAGATTATTGATGGCTATTATTTATTAATAATTGATGTTCCTCGGAGTCCAATTCTTCATAAATCAGGTGACCGTATATACACAAGAGATGGAGCAGACATTATTCGAGTGGATGATCCACAACAAATAATGAATTTGTATAGAATTAGACGGCCAAATACTGAATCAGAGATTATACCATACCTCAAAAGGTCTGATCTCAATCTGGAACTTCTAAATAAAGCCCGTATAATTGTTGAAAGAAGGAATACATCTCACAAATGGCTTTCAATGACTGATGATGATATATTGCGAGGATCAAATTTATTAGTTCGTGATTTTAATACAGGGGATGAAGGATTTATACTGGCAGCCGGGTTACTGCTTGGAAAGGATGAAACATTAACAAACATGTTACCTGCATATAAACTAGACATCTTTATCAGGAAAGACAATGTTGACAGATGGGATGACAGAAAAACTTTTATTACAAATCTGATTGATACACGTAACGGAGCTCTTGATTTCATAAAAGAGCATTTACCTGAATTGTTTTACCTAGATGGGGACCAAAGAAAGGATCTTAGAGACCTGATTTTCAGGGAAATTGTTGGCAACATCATTATTCACCGCGAATACAGGAATGCACTGCCATCAGAAATCGTTATTAAAAAGGATTGTGTGGAAGCTACCAATCCGAATATTGTGTATCACAAGGGACCCTTGGATATTCACAATTTCAGCCACTTTCCTAAAAATCCTGTAATACGTAAATTTTTTAATGAATTGGGATGGTCTGACGAAGCCGGATCAGGTGTACGTAATGTTACACGGTTTCTTAAAATATATGCTAAAGGGGCAGTCCCCTTTTTCAATGAGGATGAGATTTTTACCGCTGATATCCCATTAACGGGATATCAGCTTGGAGATCGTAGCACATATATACTTGAGATGCTTGGCATCTCAAGTGATACTTTAAATAAAAAAAGAAGAGAGCTTCTAAAAGAGATTCCATTGAATCGTGATTTGGATATCCATAAAAATAAGAAAGAGTTTATACATGCATATATAGGAACCTTGGGAAAAAACGAAGGGAAGCTATCAGGGTTTAAGATACTGAGAAAGAATATATTAATAAAAAATGCTCTTGATTTGGAGGGAACCTTACATCAAATCGGAGGGGACCTGCTTATTAAAAAAGCTAATCTCTTGCTTAAGGTATTAATAGGTTTAGTTGGTGAAATGAAATTAGAAGAAGCTATGATGTTTGGAGGCTTTGAAAGCAAAGAAAGTTTCAGGGAAAACTATATCAAGATTTTGAGGAATAATAACCTGATAACGCTTACAATACCAGATAACTTAAACGATCCTAACCAAAAATATATTATTACTGAAAAGGGTAAAAGACTGATCGGTGGTCTGGATATTTAAGTTTGACCTGGAAAGTAAAACAATTGGTATGCTTGACGCAAAGGAAATAAACGACAGTTACAATAATGCAAAAAGAATACAGGATTCAATTCTTCCTTCCGAAACCTACATAAGAGATATATTTCCGGATAGCTTTATTTTGTATCTTCCAAGAGATATATTATCAGGGGATTTCTATTGGATCGAAGAGGTTAATGATGCGGTTATATTTGCAGTTGCTGACTGTACCGGGCATGGAGTACCTGGTGCAATGCTTACTATATTATGTCATAATGCTCTAAATAAGTCATTAAAAGAGTATGGATTACTAAATCCCGGACACATTCTTGATAAAACTTTGGAGATCTTATCAGGAGATCTTCAAAAATCAGGAAACAATATAGCCGATGGGATGGATATTGCTGTTTGTACATTATCCGGGAATCACCTTCAATATTCCGGGGCAAACAATCCCCTGTGGATCATCCATAATGGGGTTTTAACTGAATATAAAGCAACTAAACAGGCAATAGGTTTTGTTGAAATGCCTAATCCATTCTTAACTGAAGAGCTATTCCTAACCACCGGAGACATAATCTACATTTTTACAGACGGGTACTCAGATCAATTCGGTGGAATTGAGGATAAAAAATATAAGACAATCAGGTTACGGAAGCTCCTTTGTTCAATTTATCATAAACCTATAAATGAGCAAAAAATCATTCTTGAACGGGAATTCATAAAATGGAAAGGCAGCAATGACCAGACAGATGATGTTTGTATAATGGGAGTCAAAATTTGAGTTTATCACTTCTCTTATACACTTAATATTAATTTTACCCTTCCCGAAACGCCTTCTGCAACAAACTCTGAAATAGCTCCTCACTCTTTTGAAGGCTTTGCTCTGTTAATTGTTTTTGTGTTTCAATCATGTTGGCTAACAAGGTTCACATAGGAGTTCTGTCAAAGTTTCTCGGTCATTCAAATATTCAGACAACTATTGAATCATATTCTTCAATAATCGACCAAATGGTCCTTAATGATGGCAATATAGTAAGAAAGAAACTGAAGTCAGGGAAAAAATGATATTTTTGAATCAACTTTTACCAGTATAAGATCTCAAATAAGTTTTTCAATTACCTTTCTTAGTATCTGTGCAGCATTTTCAAATTCAGCAAGACTGAGAGTTGCTTTTGTTCCAAGTAATTTATGGTCTTGTGGGATATGTTTCACATACTTTTCATTAATTATGCCCTTATTATGTTCATTCATATGCCTTTTCTGAAAAACCCGTCTTAATGTTAGTTTTTCCGTTTCGGTTAAGCCATCAAGAATATCAATTTTCAAAAAAGAATCTTTAAAATGTTTGCGTGTATCTGAAATGTTCTGGAAATTAATATCGGATAATCCATTTTTTCTTGAAATATTTCTGCAAAAGGGTTCAAAAGTTGATATCAAATCATTATATGCATGTCTTAAAGCACGGGATTGGTTTTTTGAAGAATGAACTTCATTTCTAATAATGCTTAGGTTTGCATCATATATCATAATATTCTCTGTTCGACAAATCGGACAATAACCAAATATCCCATAAACTTGAAAACGTATATTGCAATCGGGACAATCGATTTCAGAGTCTACTTGTTGTTCTTTTATGGTTGAGGTTCTATATATTGGTTTCTTTGGGGATTTGGTTACTTTGATGTACTTATTACCTCTGAATGTATTCGTTAGCATTTTTTGAAACTCATCAATTGCATAATCTGTTGCAACTCTCGCTGCCTCATCTTCAATATATTTCTTTTGTTCTGGAGTATATAATTCCTTATCCTTCAATTCAGTACCACAATATGGACAGAATAGTATTTCTCCTACCTGTGCTTCGTATATCTTGAAATACTTTCCACAGGTCTTTGAAGGGCAAATTTGTCCAAAGAAACCTTTGTCGGTTGGAATTGATATAGTGAATTTCTTGATTGCCATAAATAGATACCTATATGCAAAGAATTATTATTACTTTTTTTAGCCATTTCTTACCCTTGTTGTAATATATTCCAATGCCAGGGGCGATTCAATAAGTGGCTGGAATCGTAACACTTGCGAAGGTTACCATAAAAAAACCATTCTTCTTAGGGGGTAGTGAAAATGTTCCTTTGTGGAGCGTATTAGACCATTACCCACCCCTTTTAAGTGATTGTTTCACAACATCTTATCTCACACCCTAATTTCAATGGTACAAGAAAGTGCTATTTTTTTTCGCTTTTTTTCCAAAGAACTCTGTTCTTTTACGAAGATAATAAATTAAAGTTAAATATTGAAAAACAGTATATTGACTCCTATGTAACAGAACACTTTGGTCTATTCATTCTGGATTTTGATAAAAGTGTTGATCATTTGTTAAACAGATTCAAAAGAATAAACAGGAAAGCCTTTTACTATTGGTATCAATGTATATCAGTCAGAGGTCTTTTGTAAAAAGGTTAGTTTCTCCAAAATAATAAAAATAAAAACCCTTGCAATGCCCTATTTACAAAAATTTAAGGATATTGAGATGATTAGAACAAAATTCAAACGAAATAAGCATTGATACTAGAAAACACTTAAAAATCTATATTAATTATTACTTTTAATACAAAATATCTTACTTTTATGGCTGAAAATGCAATAAAATAGTTTAATTTCTTGTTTTTTATTATAAAAAAGTCTATTATTGAAAAAAAATAGCCGCCATGATATCAAAACTACGCATAAAAAATTTTCGGTCAATAAAAGATGAAATTGAATTAAGTTTTACACCGACATCAATAAGAGGGCTTGGGAATAACTTGCACAAATTGACAAAAAAAGATAGATTATTAAAAACAAATGTCATATTTGGGCCGAATGCCTCCGGAAAAAGTAATATTTTAAGAACAGTTAAGGCAATTGAGTTTTTAATTCATCAATCGCCAGAGTTTAAACCCGGGGATGAAATAGGCCCATATGAGCCCCATACTTTAGACACAAGAACAGCAGAAGAGCCTGTTTCCCTGGGCATTGAATTTTTTGCTTCGAATAAAATTAAATATGAGTTCCAATTTACATTTTGTTCAAAAAATATACGTAACGAATCATTATTTTATTATCCAAAAGGACAGAAAACACTGCTCTATAAAAGAGAAGAAAAAAATCCTATCAAATTCGGAGAGTCATATAGAGGAGGTCAAAAAATAATTGAAAAACAATTACTTGAGAATCAATTATTCTTCTCCAAAGCTGCTTTGAACAATGCAGAATCTGTTCTAGTCCCCTATCAATTCTTCTCGGAATCTATTAGAATATATCCATTCCTTGAAACTTATATAGAGAACAGATTAAGTAGATTATATGCGAAACGTATAGCTGAAGAAAAAAAATCATCTTTTACTAAAAAATTCAACATGCTCATCTGTGCTTTAGATACTGGCATTCAAAAAATTGCATCAGAGGAGGTTGATTGGACACGCTACGAATTCCCGGATAATATACCTAAAGAAATAAAGACTAATTTCAGAGAAGAATATAAATATGATATAAAATCGTTCCATAAAGTTTTTGAAGATGAGAAAGAAGTTGAGATTATCCCATTTGATATTGAATATGAATCAGTTGGGACACAAAGCTTATTGGTAATAAGCGGATTAATAATTGATGCACTTGAGAATGGTTCTGTTCTTGTTGTAGATGAATTTGAAAAAAACCTTCATCCCGAAATAACTCAATACTTAATCAGGTTATTTCATAATCCTATTACAAATCCTCAAAATGCACAAT
>CAZEWS010000074.1:0-13548 GCA_964515985.1 uncultured Rikenellaceae bacterium
ACCTGGACAAGCCAGAACCAAACAAGTATTAAAAATGAATATCGAACAAGGATTACCTTCGGTGAGATCGCTTCGCTAAGTTAACGAATAATGAATTTAGAAGTAATACAAACCTTCATAAATCAAAAATCGGTGTTCCTTGTTCATTATTCAATATATTTAAAGAGTTGGACAATATTTTTTACATGATGTCAGGTGTTTCCACCTGACATTGAATACTGGAGTAATTAAAATCTTGCCATATCATTAACTGTCGGATGGAAACATCCGACAGCATCGTAATCCGCTAAGCGGATATCGAACTCACGTTAATTAACAATTAACCTGAATTTTTAAAAGGGACTATTAAAAACAGAATAATTGCAAAATTTTTAAGTCTAACTAAATTCTCTATATCATGAAACAGAATCTAATCATTGTATTGCTTCTTTCAATTCTTGCCTGTACTCCCCAGGGTGAAAAACCAAGGGAGGTAAAACAGTACACTATTGAACAGTTTTACAAAAACGTAAATGTTTTTGGAGGTTCATTTTCGCCGGATGAATCTCTACTTCTGGTAACCAGTAATGAAACGGGTATCTATAATGCCTTCGCATTACCGACAGATGGTGGTGAACCCATCCAACTGACAAATTCCACAGATGAGTCCATTTTTGCGATTTCCTATTTTCCGGAGGATGACCGTATTCTGTATGTCAGTGACCAGGGAGGTAATGAAATTAGTCACATCTATTTAAGAAATGAGGATGGAAGTGTTATTGATCTGACTCCATATGAGGGTGTCAGATCCCAATTTGCCGGATGGAGTCGCGATAAACAAAGCTTTTTCTATCTTTCCAATAAGCGTGATCCCAGATTTTTTGATTTATACGAAATGGATATAGCCGGTTTCGAAAGTGAGATAATGTATGAAAACAGAGAAGGTTTTAATGTGGGTCGTATTTCTTTTAACAAAAGATACCTGGCATTAACCAAATCCATTACTACAAATAATAATGAAATGTATTTGTTTGACCTTGAATTAAAGGAAATGAAACACCTTTCAGAACACGAAGGTGATGTGCAGTATAGTCCTTTGGATTTCAGTATTGATAATAAAAATTTATTTTACCTGACTAATGAGGGAAGTGAATTTACTTATTTAATGAAGTATGATCTGGAAACAGAAGAAAGGGGAAAGATATTGGAAACCAATTGGGATGTCTGGTATGCATATCATTCGTATAATGAAAAATACAGGATAGTGGGAATAAATGAGGATGCAAAAACAAAAATTCAGATTTATAATCTTGAAACCAGTGAAGATGTTGAATTCCCTGAATTCGAAACGGGTGAAATCACCTCCGTTAGTATTTCCAGGAGTGAAAAACTGATGCGTTTGAGTGTTGGAGGTTCCAAATCACCAACAAATTTATATGTGTACAACTTTGAGTCGGGAGATCTTACACAACTTACTAATACACTCAATCAGGATATCAACCCTGATGATCTGGTTGATGGTAAAGTGATCAGATATAAATCATTTGATGAACTTGAGATACCGGCAATATTCTATAAACCTCATATAGCTTCGGTAAAAAACAAAGTGCCGGTCCTTGTGTCGGTACATGGCGGGCCGGGTGGACAATCAAGATTGAGTTATTCGGCAAGGATCCAATACCTGGTTAACCATGGTTACGCTGTAATTGCTGTTAATAACAGGGGTAGCAGTGGATACGGCAAAACCTTTTATAAATCGGATGATCAAAAACATGGTGAGGTTGATTTGATGGATTGTATTAAAGCGAAGGATTACCTGGCATCGCTTGATTATATCGATACAACTAAAATTGGAATCATTGGCGGATCATATGGTGGCTACATGGTTATGGCTGCATTAGCTTTTCAACCAGAAGCGTTTGATGTCGGTGTCAATATTTTTGGAGTTACGAATTGGTTAAGAACTTTAAAATCAACTCCTTCATGGTGGGAATCTTTCCGTAAAGCTCTATTTGCTGAAATGGGTGATCCTTATACAGAAGATTCCGTTCGTCTTTATAGGATTTCTCCACTGTTTCATGCAGGAAATGTTACCAAACCTTTAATGGTGCTTCAGGGAGCTAATGATCCCAGGGTTCTTCAGGTTGAATCGGATGAAATCGTTGAAGCTGTCAGGAATAATCGTGTACCGGTTGAGTATGTCCTGTTTGATGATGAAGGACACGGGTTTGTTAAAAGAGAAAATGAGATTGAAGCTTATGGAAAGATATTAATATTTTTGGATAAATATTTAAAGTAGTTCTTATTGGTCAATTTTTATAAGCAATTCATTGGAATACTTACCGGCTTTCAGCTTCTCATTTACCTCAGAAAAAGATTTTATGGTATATTCTACATCTTCAAGGGTATGTACAGTTGTAGGGATTAACCTGAGCATAATGACATCCTTGGGAACAACAGGGTAGATCACTATTGAACAAAAGATGTTATAGTTTTCCCTCAAGTCCATGGTTATATTAGCTGCTTCAGTCAGATGACCTGAGAAATATACAGGTGTTACGGGTGATTCGGTTTTACCCAGGTTGAATTCATGTTGACGCAAACCATCCTGAAGCGCTCTGACAATAGTCCAAAGCTTTTCCCGCAATTCAGGATGAGATTTTAGTAATTCCAGGCGTTTGATGGTACCAATAACCATTGGCATTGGGAGTGACTTTGCAAATATTTGCGATCTCATATTATACTGCAGATAATTTACTACGTCTTCATGGCTTGCTACAAAAGCACCAATACCAGCCATTGCTTTGGCAAAAGTTGCAAAATATATATCGATCTCGTCCTGAACACCGAGGTATTCGCCTGTGCCGGCACCGGTTTTACCCATAGTGCCAAATCCATGTGCATCATCAACCAGAAACCGGAAATTGAACTTTTTCTTTAATTCGACAATATCCTTTAGCTTACCAAGATCTCCTGACATACCGAAAACTCCTTCCGTAATAACAAGAAGTCCTCCGCCGGTTTTTTCAGCCAAAAGGGTAGCCCTTCCAAGTTGCTTTTCCAGATTTTCAATATCATTGTGCGGGAAAACATAGCGTTTTCCCATATGTAACCGTAATCCGTCAAGTATACAGGCATGGGATTCAGAATCATAAACAATTACGTCATTTCTTCCAACAAGAGCATCGATTATCGATACCATGCCCTGGTATCCGTAATTTAATAAGTATACACTTTCTTTACCTGCGAAATCGGCAAGTTTTTCTTCAAGCTCTTCATGCTTGCTTGTCTGCCCTGACATCATCCGTGCCCCCATGGGGTAGGCAAGACCGTATTCTTTTGCTGCTTCTTCATCAGCTTTTCTGACTTCCGGATGATTGGCCAGACCAATATAGTTGTTTAAACTCCAGTTGAGAACATCTTTTCCCCTGAACTTCATATGCGGGGAAAGCTCGCCTTCCAGTTTTGGAAACATGTAATACCCATGACCCATTTTGTAATATTGGCCAAGGGCTCCTTTGTCTTGTCGAATTTTGTCGAATATATCCACGGTTATAAATTTTAAATTACAGTTAGGTCACAAAGGTATGGATTTTAAAAATTTTACCAAATGACGATTAACCATCTTAGGCATAAAAATTGTGGTTCATCCGAGAAATACGTAGTTAAAAAAGCAAATGCATTATAATTTGGAAGATGAGAATAATTAATTGATAGTTTCTTGATTGTAGTTTTAATGAAAAGAGTACCTTTGCAAAATCTTTTTTGGGATATGTTAAGAATTTACATCCTTGCCATTCTTTTTATACTCCTTTTTGCTTCCTGTGGCGAATATGAAAAGCTATTAAAAAGCGAGGATTATGATTTGAAATACCAGAAAGCCATTGAGTATTATGAGGGTGAAAAATATGTGAAAGCTTCCACTCTTTTCGAACAGATATTACCCCGGTTCAGGGGTACCGAAAAAGCAGAAAAGATTAATTTCTTTCATGCCAAAAGTTATTATGGGATGAAAGACTATATCATGGCAGGTCATTATTTTCAAACGTTTGTAAAAACTTTTTCCCATAGTGAATATGCTGAAGAAGCTGATTTTCTGGCTGCTTATTGTTACTATCTGATGTCTCCCAGACCAAGCCTTGATCAACAAAATACGAACGATGCCATTATTGCGTTTACCTTATTTAAAAAGAAATTCCCAAACAGTGATAAAGTAAGCGTTTGTGATGGGTTATTATTAGAACTGAACGAAAAGTTAGTCGAAAAATCGTATCTGAGTGCAAGGCTTTACTATAATTTAGGTCGTTATAAGGCAGCTATCGTAGCTTTGAGAAATAGTCTGGCGGAGTATCCTGATACGGAATTCAGGGAGGAGTTAATGTTTTTGCTGCTTAAATCAAATTTTTTGCTTGCCGAAAAGAGTGTTATTGAGAAACAACAGGAAAGATATCAGGCTACAGTGGATGAATATTATTCTTTTGTGGGAGAGTTTCCGGAAAGTCAATTTATAAAAGAAGCAGAAAAAATGTATAACCACGCACTTGAAAAAATATCAATAAAAGATTTTAATACTGAATAGATATGGTGGATTTTAAAAAAACAAAAGCATCCTCTACTACCCTGACACGGGATATGGAAAAGCTTGATAAAGAAACTGGTAATATCTATGAGACAGTTGTGATCTGTTTTAAAAGAGCCAACCAGATCAGTGTTGAACTCAAACATGAGCTAAACAGGAAACTGGAAGAATTTGCATATTATACTGATAACCTTGAAGAAGTTTTTGAGAATCGTGAACAAATTGAAATATCCAAATTTTACGA
This sequence comes from uncultured Rikenellaceae bacterium, assembly GCA_964515985.1. Taxonomy (GTDB): domain Bacteria; phylum Bacteroidota; class Bacteroidia; order Bacteroidales; family VadinHA17; genus CAZEWS01. The sequence goes on from CAZEWS010000074.1 coordinate 4,803, forward strand.
GCGGCTGCCAAAACCGACTTTAATAGCCCTCCAGGAATATATTGATGATCAAATATATTATAGGAACCCTGAAAAAGATAAAAAAAGCTAATGATGAGGCTGGCTGAGGTTTAGGTGGTAGTAGCAGTGGCAGGAAGTAGTCAATGGCATGGTTAAATTACTCGCTTCGCTCATGAGATCGCTAACGCTACATTGTTGGATTGCTAAATTGTTAAGCAAAGTGAACAGAATGTCTCACGAGCAGGATTGAGCGAGTAATTGCGGGAGCGAGTAATTGCGGATTTTGGATTAAGGAATTTCGGATTGTTGATTGAGGATTTCTGATTGATAGAAGACCTGCCAGAGTCTCAAAGACCTGGCAGAGTCTATGAAGGGAAAGGTTGAGGTTGAGGAGGAAGATGCAAAGGGCAAAGAGCTAAGGGCGGAGAGCAAGAATAAGTAGGCAGTAAGTAGTAGGCAGTATGCAGAGCGAAGATTGGTGGGGAGACTGGGTGACTAAGGGTGAGAGAAAGAGAGACTAAGAGACTGGGAGAGACCTGCCAGGGTCCGTAGGACCTGGCAGAGTCTGTGAAAGGAAGAAAATAGAAATTGTTAAATGGCTAAATTGTTACTTATACCTTTGGGAAATTGTTGAAAATAGTGCGAAGGGCAAAGGATGTAGAGCCGAATTGTATTCGGCTGGAAAGAGCAAAAGGAGTTGAGGGCAGAGAGCGCAGAGCACGTGGTACTGAGTACAAGGTGCAGGGCGCATGAGGATTTTTAGGATTAGTCCCGAAGGGACTTGAAGATAATAGGCCCGCCTGCCCGTCCGACTGGCGTCAGCCGGGCGGGAATAACGAAGTCGCCAGCCCGAAAGAATGAATTCTTTCATTCTGGCGGGGGCAGGCAGCCACTTCAGTGGCTGTAGTAAACCGTGTAAATGATATATATAGCCCGTAGGGCTTGAAATGAGTTATATAAAAAATGATTGACGATTAATCGAATGACGAACAAGCGACTAACGATTTCTGAAGCAAATGGACCGACCTAATGATCAACTAGATAAAAGATAAAAGATAAAAGTAGAAAAACTATAAAGCAGGAACCAGAACGTTTGGTTGGAACGAAGTGGAAACCAAACTTCACGAGCAGGTGGTGGGAAGGCTTTTGGGAGTGAGTAAACCGGGAACCGAGAACCGGGAACCGAGAACCAGAAACTAAAAACTTCAAACTAAAAACCATAAACCATTGTTACCACTAAAAGGAAAGAACATAATACTGGGCGTCACTGGAAGTATTGCTGCTTATAAAGCGGCTTTAATTATCCGGCTGTTGGTTAAGGAGGGAGCGGAAGTTAAGGTAATTATGACTCCTTATGCCAGAGAATTTATCACCCCTTTGACGCTGGCTACTCTGTCTCAACATCCCGTTCTTATCGATTTTTTCAATCCGGAAAGTGGCGACTGGAACAGTCATGTTGATCTTGGGTTATGGGCGGATATTTACTTAATTGCCCCTGCTACGGCAAATTCCATAGCGAAAATGGCTAACGGAATAGCCGATAACTTATTATTAACTACTTATCTTTCAGTCAAGTGCCCAGTGTTTATTGCCCCGGCAATGGATATTAATATGTATAAGCATCCTTCCACCTTGAAAAATATTGAGATACTTGTTTCATACGGAAATTATTTTATTGAAGCAACATCCGGAGAACTGGCAAGTGGTCTTTACGGAGAGGGAAGAATGGAAGAACCCGAAAAAATTGTTGAAATTATCACCGGTTTTCTTGCATCAAAAAAAAAAGCAAGAGGCAAATTAGAAAATAAAAAGTTTATGATTACAGCCGGGCCTACCTATGAGGCTTTGGACCCGGTAAGATTCATAGGAAATTATTCATCCGGTAAAATGGGTTTGGCAATAGCTGATGAAATTGCTGAACAAGGTGGACAGGTAATCCTGGTGCTCGGTCCAAGTTCCCTGAAACCACAACATCCCAATATTCAACTACATAAGGTTGTTTCGGCTCAAGAAATGTATGAAACCTGTCTGAAACATTTTAATAAAATGGATTGCGCGATTTTGGTTGCTGCAGTGAGTGATTTTACACCTGAAACCACCTTTAAAGAAAAAGTAAAGCGGGGGAAAGGCGCCCTTATCATTAAATTAAAACCGACAAAAGATATTGCAGCCGAACTAGGAAAATTGAAGAGAAAAGACCAATTGTTAGTTGGGTTTGCGCTTGAAACACAAAACGAGTTAAAAAATTCCAGGTCGAAGATATTGAAGAAAAACCTCGACTTTATCATACTGAATTCGTTAAAAGATGAAGGAGCAGGGTTTGGTTACGAAACCAATAAAATAACCATTATTGATAAGAACAATAAAATCAGGAAATTCGGGTTAAAATCTAAAACCGAAGTTGCAAAGGATATTGTTAATAAGATTATCGAATGTTAAAAAAAACCACTTTATTATTTCTTTTATTTTTCTCCGCAGTTTTGGTATATCCCCAGGAATTACGGTGCAATATTCAGATAATCAGCCAGCAAATTCAGGGGACCAATAAGAAAATTTTTCAAACCTTACAGACAGCGGTTTATGAGTTTATGAACAACCGGAACTGGACTAATCATGTATATGATTTCAATGAAAGAATAGAGTGTAACATCCTGATTAATTTAACAAAACAATTAGCAGCCGATGAATTTAAGGGGACTATTCAGGTGCAGTCGATGAGACCTGTGTTTAATACTACCTACAATACCACTATGATAAATTTTCTTGATAATAATATGCATTTCCGGTATACCGAGTTTGAACCTTTGCTGTTTGATGAAACAACTCATCTTTCAAACTTAACATCCATTCTTACATTTTATGCCTATATCATTATTGGTCTTGACTATGACTCATTTTCTCATGAAGGCGGATCTGAATATTTTGAAAAAGCTGAAAAAATAGTAAATAACGCCCAAAATACACCTGAAGCCGGCTGGAAACCATATGATGATTCAAGGAACAAAAACCGGTATTGGTTGGTTAAAAACATCCTGGACGTAGAATATAATCCGGTCAGGGAATTTATTTACCAATACCATCGTCTTGGATTGGATGTTATGGAAAGCAAAAGAAATGATGGAAGGGCTGAGATTGCTGAATCATTGCGATTACTACAAAAGGTTTATCGCGAAAAACCGGATCCATATCTGTTCCTGTTGCAATTAACCTTTGATGTCAAAGCCGATGAGCTTGTTAATGTTTTTTCTGAATCTTTTCCAGAAGAGCAACAAAGGGTGATTGGCATCTTAAAAGAAATTGATCCTTCCAACTCAACAAAATATGAAAAAATTGTTCAATAGTTCTTTCCAAATTTATTGAAAACTTAGTTCTTTTTCCTTAGTTTTATCCTGTCTTATTTTATGATCCACATTATTGAATGAATAATGCCATGTTAATAGTTATATGTTAATAGTTGAGCCTACTCTAAAAAGTCCATCGCTTTGGAATATTGGAAAAATGGAATATTGGAAACACCCATTATTCCAGCATTCCAGCATTCCATTATTCTGTCAAAAATGACTTTTCGGAGTGGACTCATAGTTATATGTTAATAGTTATATGTTATAAATAACCTTGCATGCTAAAGTCTTTATTGATACAAAATTACGCCCTCATACAGCGGTTGGAGATTGATTTTAAACCCGGGTTATCGATTATTTCGGGTGAAACCGGAGCAGGTAAATCCATTATCCTTGGAGCCCTCAGTTTAATCCTTGGGCAAAGGTCCGACACCAGCATCCTGAAGGATAAAACCAGGAAATGCATTGTTGAAGGCACATTCGATATAAAAGGGTACGATCTTAAGATTTTCTTTGATACAAATGATATTGATTATGAAAACATAACCAATATCAGGCGCGAAATGAACATTAACGGAAAGTCCCGGGCATTTATTAATGATACACCGGTAAACCTTGTGCTTTTAAAAGACCTGGGAGTAAAACTGATCGATATTCATTCCCAGCATCAAACTTTATTGCTTGGTGACAATCTTTTCCAATTGAAGGTTATTGATACCTTTGCTCAACATTTTGATTTACTGGAAGATTATGCAAAGAATTTTAACCGGTTTAAAATCCTGAAGGCAAACTACCAGGATTTACTGGAAAGATCAGAACAATCGAAAACGGATCTGGATTATTTTCAGTTTCAGTATGATCAGTTGGAGAAGGCGAGGCTCGAAGAAAATGAACAGGAAGAGCTGGAAGAAAAATTAGAAACACTGAATCATGCGGAGGAAATTAAAACAAACCTGTCGCATGCAGGTTCTATATTGTCAGGCGATGAAAATTCCCTGTTACAGCAACTGAAAGAGACGAGTTACATTATCCGGAAACTAACCCCTTTTTTCCCCAAGGCAACTGAACTGTTCGAACGCCTGGATAGTTCCCACCTGGAATTGAAAGATATTTCAGAGGAATTGGAAATACTGAATCAGCATATTGAACATGATCCCAACCGGATTCAGGAGATAAGTGACAGACTTAACCTTATATATGAGCTGCAACAAAAGCACCGGGTTTCAACGGTAAAGGAATTAATTGATCTTATGTTGGAACTGCAGAACCGGATTAGTGAAATTGCTTCTTATGATCTTCAGTTGGAAAAGATAAGTAAGGAATTGAGTGAGCAGGAAAAATTAGTGAAGGGATTGGCTGATAATATTTCGGAAAACAGAAAAAAGGTTATCCCTGAGATTGAAAAAAAGGTCATCGGTTTGCTGAGGCAATTGGGAATACCACACGGAAAATTTGCAATCAAGCATAAGAAAACAAGTGGCTTTGTTTTTAATGGTGTTGACCAGGTTGAGTTTCTTTTTTCGGCAAACCGGCAAAGTGAATTGCAAAATCTGGCAAATGTTGCCTCCGGTGGGGAGCTGTCCCGGGTCATGCTAAGCCTGAAATCCCTGATTACAAAATCAGTTGCATTGCCTACTATACTGTTTGATGAAATCGATTCAGGGGTATCAGGGGATACAGCCGATAAGGTTGGCAATATTTTGGATGAAATGTCTGTAAACATGCAGGTGATTAACATAACCCACCTTCCCCAAATTGCCAGTAAAGGGAAATATCATTACCTGGTGTACAAGGAGGATAAAGACGACGCCACTCATACTTATATTAAACTATTGAACAAGGAAGAAAGACTACATGAAATCGCCAAATTATTAAGTGGCGAAGAGCTTACCGAAGCAGCGTTTGAAAATGCGCGGGAGCTACTGAAATATTAGTTAAAACAGGATAATCTGCAATACGGAAGATAAACACTAACACCCAAACTACCCTGTCAGGGGTTGGATTATTGTAGTAGCAGGGAGGCTTAATGCACAATCGACGCAACCTCCTTCCATGAAAAAAGCACTTAACCATTCATGCGTCGGAATATTCCAAACGTTTCTTTTAAGGATAGCCAGTAACCTTGCTGGAGTGTATTTTTGTATCGGTCCATGGAACCTTATTCCCATGAGAAATGAAGGCAGTTGGACCTGTAATTTTTTCTTCACCATTCGTTCTACAATAATCGAACACCGATGGTGTTCCTTTAACTATTGCTTCACAACAGTGCCTGTCTGTCGCCTGACAGGGTAGACAGGGCTCCGCCACTATTTCACAGGGCAGGCGAACAGAATGTCTCACGAGCGGGTTTGAGCGAAGGACAGTGGGCGCGAGTAATCCCGAAACATGGAACCCGGAACCAAGAAATTGCAGTTTGGCAGCTAACAGCTTAAGTTGTTTATTATTTGAATTATCTTAAAACAAATAGTTCAACCCGATATATATCCCGATATTACCATCCCTTGGATCCAATGCTTTTCCGAAATCAAAAGCAATGATAAAGTTTTCATTCATCACAACGCGTAAACCGGTTCCGACACTGGAATGAATATTATCTTTTTCTTCATCAAAATAGTCGGGGTACTCTGATCCTAACAGTGATTGAAGCTGATCTTTATCCATTTCAATGGGATTAATAACAGTACCTGCATCGAGAAATGTATTCAGGGCAAGGTAAATATTATTGCTCTTAAGGAAGGTAAATCTGGTAAATTTCCATCTCAACTCAAAATTGCCATATATAAACCCGTCGCCTACTACCCGGTGCCGGATTATTCCCCGCAGGGTTTTGGATCCGCCTAACCCCTGTGAAGTTGCACCACGCAGAAATGAGGTGATCACCAGCGGTTGGGCATAAAAGGGTACATTTCCTCCCAGGGTTCCCTGGTAGGCGATCCGGTATGCAAACGACAAATCATTTTGGATGATAGTAAAATACTGCCGGTGTGTGATGGCAATTTTAGTGTGACCAAAATCTCCATTGCCTAAAAATGAGGGAGCCATTTGTATCACCGCCTCGGTCCATAGCCCTTTCATCGGATTGGGCTCATTGTCCCTGCTGTCATAAGCAACACCAAGTTTCAAATAGTTCGCCCAGCCGCCATCCTTTTCATCTTGAGCAATAATTCCCCAGTTCACATATTTATCATATAAACCTTCCACATCCGGCACTTTTTTATCATCGCTTTTATTCTTATTTAACTTTTCAATATTAACCTTTCCTGCATCAAAATTATAAAAGGCAAAACCTGTGACCCACATGAGATTATCCCCCAATAAACTTCCCTGGAAGTCACCCTTTAAGCGGAACATTTTCCGGTCATAACCATAAAATACCCTGGAAACATATGCCGGATCTTCGTCATCTGTCCAGGTAGAATTATATGTTGATTCATACCCGTTAAACCCGAAAAAATCCATTTTAGGGTCGGTTAAATAACTTATGTCAAAAGTGGTTCTAATCCCTTTCAGTAACCTGTCAGAATCATAGAAGAACCGGTTAATACCGCTTTTACTGGGTGTAAACCTGGAATATTCGAAATAGAGCGAATGATCATACCTGGGATAACGGTTACCATCACCATAATTATAAATATTAACCAATGCTCCATACTGAAATCCTAAATCGGAATCGAATGTAATGGTTGGAAGTGCACCACCGAAACGCCAGCCGGTTTTAACATTAGCCGTGTTTTCCTGGCTTGGATCTTCAGATTGAGCTGTTAATGAAAGGGTAGAAAGAGCAAAACTGAAAATACCGGTGAAGAGTAATATTGTTTTCATAAGACTGTTTTATTTATAGTTGGCAGTAAAACAGATATTTTCTTGATATAAAAATAATATAAATTTGTAATTATTTGGTTATTTTAGGAATCCCATGAATTTTATTTTTATTATTTTCGTTCCATATCAAAACCTGCCTTTAATGTTATTAATAAAAAATATAAAATCCCTGATCCAGGTTGAAGAGATTCCGAAAAAATGGGTGGCGGGGAAGGATATGGCAAATATCCATACCATAAAGGATGCTTTTTTACTAATAGATAAAGGCGTCATTGAGAATTTTGGGTTAATGAAAAATTTTAAGGAGAGAGTTCCAGAAGGAGATGTATTGGATGCTTCCGGAAAACTGGTATTTCCTTCTTTCTGTGACTCTCATACACATATTGTGTATGCAGGGAGCCGTGAACTCGAATACAGGGATAAAATCCTCGGATTGTCATATGAGGAAATCGCTAAAAGAGGTGGGGGAATCTTGAATTCAGCTAAATTGCTTCATAACACTTCTGAGAATTCTTTATATGAACAGGCGCTAAACAGGGTTTATGAGATTATACGGATGGGAACCGGGGCAGTTGAAATAAAAAGCGGTTACGGTCTGACGCTCCAGGATGAACTCAAGATGCTCAGGGTGATCAGACGGCTTAAAGAATATACACCCATTACTATAAAATCAACCTTCCTGGGAGCACATGCTGTGCCTGCTGAGTATAAAGCCAGGCAATCAGAGTATGTCGATCTGTTGATAAATGAAATGATACCGGTTATCGCGTTTGAGAAACTTGCTGATTATATTGATGTTTTTTGCGATCGCGGGTTTTTCACGACAGAGGAGACAGATAGAATTCTCAAAGCTGGTTTGAAATATGGTTTACAGCCCAAGATTCATGCCAACGAGTTGGATTATTCCGGTGGAATACAGGTTGGCGTTAAATACAATGCTTTATCTGTTGATCATTTGGAATATACCGGTGACAAAGAAATTAAAGTATTGAAGAACTCAAAAACCATGCCCACACTTCTTCCAGGAGCCTCGTTTTTCCTTGGAATGATTGATCCTCCTGCCAGGAAGATGATTGATGCCGGATTACCGCTTGCTATGGCATCGGACTACAATCCTGGTTCATCGCCCTCGGGAAATATGAAGTTCATTATGTCCTTGGGATGCATAAGGCTTAGGATGTTACCGGAAGAAGCGATTAATGCAGTTACCATCAATGGTGCTTATGCAATGGGTGTGCAGAAAGAATTAGGAAGCATAACACCCGGAAAGAAGGCCAATATCTTTATTACCAGGGAAATACCAAATTATGAATTTATGCCGTACGCGTACGGTAGTGATTTAATTGAAACGGTAATTCTGAATGGAATGGTAGTGGAGTGAGACATACGATAGTCATACGATAGTCATACGATAGTCATACAATGGTCATACGATAGTCATACAGTAGTCATACGATGGTCAAACAATGGTCAAACAATGGTTATTCAGTTGTCATTAGGTAGTTTTTACTTTTGCCTTTTTACTTGATTGGTCATACGATAGTCATACGATAGTCATACAATGGTCATACAATGGTCATTCG
>CAZEWS010000075.1:0-13452 GCA_964515985.1 uncultured Rikenellaceae bacterium
AATAATCGAACCTCTCCGAGGTTCTTTTTCGGACTCTGGCAGGTCTATGTCCAGCCGAATACAATTCGGCTCTACTAAACTGGTTCCTTGTTTCTGGTTTCTGGTTAAAAAACTCACTTCTTAAATCGTAAATCGTTACTCGAATGTTCGTTATTCGTCAATTTTAATAGGCTCTAAACCCTATGGCCCCACTCTCTAACACAACAACTTTATCCAAAAATTTCCCAAAGGGACAAGCAACAATGTAACAGTTTGGCAATTTCATCGCTTGCTGTCTGCCTGCTTCTCCTGCTTCCAGCTAATTACTCGCTCACACTACCCTTCGCTCAAATCTGCTCGTGAGGTTTTGCTGCGCAAAACGTTCAAAATCCGAAATCCGCAATTCCCAATCCACAATTTTCAATATCTCCCCCTCTCTCAATCTTCCAATCTTCCACTATTCCATTCTTCCATTTGTCAATCCTCAATTTTCAATTTTCTCTAAGGGAATCTTATAGACAATCTTTCCTTCGTAATTCATTATTCGATATTCAATATTCGTTATTCTTTTTCTTTTATTGTTTTTTATTTACTCACTCCCATTTACCCCGTGAAATAATGCTTCGCATTAAATCTACGATTTATTTCACGGGGCAAGCCTTCCCACAACCTGTTCGTGAAGTTTGGTTTCCTCTTCGTTCCAACCAAACGTTCTTGTTACAAGCTAATAATCAAGCAAAAAAAACTTCCCCTTCAATAAAAGGACAGCTTCTTTTACACTTCTTTTAGTGTATTACGCCATATGTTTTACATTAAGACCATAAAGGACAATAAACACAACTGTTATAAATGCGCCAAACCATGAAATAGATCCCGAAATAAATATAATAGGTAGGAAAATTGCAATAACATTTACCCCGGAATAAAGGAAAAAGCCAATTTTTTTCAATTTCCACATTAGTATGGCACCGAATAGGGAAGCAAGAGCAAAAATTAATGCCACCAGGAAATATACAGAACCACCTGTTGCTGCTTCAGACATTCCTGGCAGACTGCCAAGGAAATTTGTAATGGCTCCCGCTGCTATAGTTGCAATTAAGAAAAGAAGGGCTGATAAACCACTTCCTATAAACGTCAAAATACAGAGTACCGTAAGAAAGGTTGGTCTTTCTTTTGTTGCTGGTTGTTGTTGTTCAACATTCTCAGCTTGTTTTTCTTCCATAGGTTCGGTTTTTTGTTCTTCCATAATGTAAAGATTAGATTAGTTATATAAATTAAATTAAGGATGTTTTTTCCGAATTAGCAAATTTCGTTTAACTTTTTTTTTCAATAAATTCTTCATTCTTTCCCGGAGAAATTCGAATGAATTTTTCCGGGAGTTATTAAGTTGCTCATTATTAGTCAATTGAGCTTATTTCTGTATTTTAACGGTCGGTTGATTTTCTAAAAACATGAAGATTATTTATTAACAATTAAAATTATCCATCCATAAAAAAAAGATAAGGTAAGCATTTTCGAGAATTTGTATCGCGAAAAAAGATTGTATTTAAATCCTTTCCTAATTTCTGCCGAAAGATTTATCTTTAAGCCCGTTTCAAAATTTTAATGGTAAACAAACATGAAAAAAGATAAAAGAATCTTTAATATTATTGAAAAAGAATATCAGCGGCAGCTTAATGGAATAGAATTGATTGCATCTGAAAATTTTGTGAGTCCCCATGTATTGGAAGCAATGGGTTCTGTCCTAACCAATAAATATGCCGAAGGATATCCGGGTCACCGGTATTATGGTGGTTGCAACTTTATTGACGAGTCTGAACAACTTGCGATTGACAGATTAAAGGAATTGTTCAAAGCCGATTACGCAAACGTTCAGCCACATTCAGGGGCTCAGGCTAATGCAGCTGTTTACATGACCGTTCTGCAACCGGGTGATACATTTATGGGATTGGATCTGTCGCATGGCGGTCATCTCACCCATGGTTCCCCGGTAAATTTTTCCGGGATCCTGTACCATCCGGTAACCTATGGTGTGAATGAAGAAACAGGGATGGTTGATTACGACAAGATGGAAGAAGTTGCTTTAAAGGAAAAGCCCAAAATGATCATGGCAGGTGCTTCGGCATATTCACGGGATTGGGATTATAAACGGATGCGTGGAATTGCCGATCAGATAAGGGCGATATTAGTAGTTGATATGGCACATCCTGCCGGCCTGATAGCAGTCGGGCTCCTGAATAATCCTCTGGAATATGCTCATATTGTTACTTCTACAACCCATAAAACCTTACGCGGGCCCAGAGGTGGGGTTATTCTTATTGGTAAAGATTTTGAAAATCCATGGGGGAAAGCCACCAAGAAAGGCAAAATCAGAATGATGTCCTCTCTCATTAATTCGGCTGTTTTTCCGGGTATTCAGGGTGGCCCTCTGGAACACGTCATTGCAGCCAAAGCTGTTGCATTTGGAGAAGCTTTGATGCCGGAGTTTAAAGATTATCAAATCCAGGTTCAGAAAAATGCAAAGGTAATGGCGAAGGCCTTTGTGGATAGAGGATATAAGGTTATCTCAGGAGGAACCGATAATCATTCGATGTTAATTGACCTTCGAACCAAGGTGCCGGAAATTACAGGAAAAGAAGTAGAAAACACACTGGAAAAAGCGGACATTACTATTAATAAGAATATGGTCCCCTTTGATTCCCGGTCACCATTTCAGACTTCCGGATTAAGAGTGGGAACACCTGCCATTACAACAAGGGGTTTCAAAGAAGAACATATGGAGCCCATTGTTGAAATGATGGATGAAGTAATTCTAAATATTGAAAATGAACAAGTTATTAATAATGTGAAGGAAAGAGTGAATAGAATGATGAAGGATTTTGCTCTTTTTGCTTATTAAATCTGCCGGCTTGTATTCCCCGCCGCTTGAGGTAAGGACGTTATTTACCTTCAAGTATTCAAATCAAATGGTTTTTTATTATCGCAGCGAAAATCATTATGTACAATACGTTAGAAATATTATCTTTGCATATCAATATAATTCCAGAATAACACTGACCCGAACTCATGGCTGAAAAAAAACTGGTATTCATTGTTGATGATGATCCTTTTATTTTAAAGCTCATAAAAAAAAGATTTGAATCGGATGCTCTGGAAATAGTAACATTTTTTTATGGTGAGGAATGTGTGGAAAAATTGAACATGAATCCTGATCTCATCATTCTTGATTACCTTTTCTCAAAGCCTGACAAAGAAGTTATGAATGGTATGGAAATTTTTAATAAGATAAAAGAGTATAATGAGGAATTGCCTGTTATTATTTTATCAGGTCAGGACCGGGGAGATATTGTTCTGGAAATGGCCAGAAAAGGGATAGATGATTACATAATTAAGGATGAAACACTGGTTGATAACCTTGAACTGGCTATGGAAGATATTTTGAGTAAGGAATTTTAAGTGATCGTATTGAACTACCACATATTTTCCGCAATCCCGGATATACGTAAAAACTGCCAAAAAATCAGACTCTTTTCCTTAGCTTTGGCAACACACTAGCATTGATCGAAATTGGAGTGGTACCTGTACATAGCTGTTATTGGCGTAGGACTCTTAACTGGTTTTATAAATACCCTTGCCGCAGGCGGTTCACTTCTTTCCCTGCCCTTTCTTATATTTCTTGGTCTACCGGCAAATGTGGCGAATGGAACAAACAGGATCGCCATTCTTTTACAAAATATTGTAAGTGTCAGCAGTTTCAAGCAGCAAAGGATCCTTAATCTGGAGGAAGGTATTTGGATAGCCGTCCCAGCTATCATTGGCTCACTGATCGGGGCTCAAATAGCCATTAATTTTGATGAAGAAGTAATGCGTAAAACCATTGGCGGTTTGCTCCTGGTAATGTTTTTCATTATTATGATAAAACCTGACAAATGGATAAAAGGGCAGGAAGGTGAGATGAAATCCAGACCATCCGTTTTTCAGATAATCATTTTCTTTTTTATTGGTATATATGGTGGGTTTATCCAGGCTGGAGTTGGGTTCTTTCTTCTTGCTGGTTTGGTACTTGGAGCAGGCGCCGATCTTATTAAGGCGAATGCATTGAAAGTCTTCATAATCTTGTTATACACTCCTTTTGCTTTATTTATTTTCATCCTCAATCATCAGGTTGATTATAAGCTTGGATTGATCCTGGCTGTCGGGAATATGGCGGGTGCTTATTTAGGCGCCAAATATGGGGTTCGCTGGGGCACCAGGTTTGTAAGGTATGTTCTGTTAGCCGCAATATTCTTTTCAGCAGCAAAACTTATTGGAGTAACTGATATTATACTGTAATATGCAACTACTCCCTAAATCTTTGTTCCAAATGCAATTTGGTAAAGAATTTGTCTGTATGTTGGCATTTCTTATTTTCGGGACATCCAGCACCAAAGTATTTCATATTTTCAAGCACCCAGCATCTAACAATTAACATATAACTTATAGCCTACTCTAAAAAGTCCATCGCTTTGGAATATTGGAAAAATGGAATATTGAAAACACCCATTATTCCAGCATTCCAAAATTCCATTATGCCATTATTCTGTCAAAAATGACTTTTCGGAGTGGACTCAACTTATAACATATAACGTATAATATTCTGGTTGTTTTCATTCCAACTGATTAGTTGCGAGTTTTATTTAAATCGAGTCCGGGGGGAAGTGGTTGGATTTTTTTACCGAAGGATGAAATGATAAGTAATTGTTCCTTTCTGGTAAGCCGGTGCATTGGGTTTCCTGTCAAATTTTGCTGCCAAAGCAGCTTCTTTAGCTGCACGATGCAGGTGATCATTCAATGTAGTTGATCCTTTTACTCCCGGAATTGCTTTGGTAACATTTCCATAACGGTCAACGGTAACCTCTACCACAACAATTCCCTCAACCTGATAATTGTATTCCGGTTTAGGAAGTGATTGAGGTGTTCTTCCAGCCAAACTGTATAAAATTACCTTATCTCCCAATCCGCTTATACCGGTAGAATGAATGGTAGATTCAACCGAGCCTGTTTCACTGCCCTGATTACCTGGTCCTGTTGTTTCTCCCTCACTTTTACTTGTATTGGAGACGGGATTTTGTGAGTTCGAAAGAGCCCTTCTGGTTCGATCCTGGATTTCCCGGATTCTTCTCTGTTCTTCCTCACGGCGTTGTTTTTCCAATTCTTCCTGTCTTATTCTTTCCAGTTCAGCCTGTCTCTGGCGTTCGAGTTCTTCCTGTCGTTTTCTTTCTTCTTCAATAGCTGCCCTTTCTTTTTCTTCTTCTTCGAGGTCTTGTTGTGTTTTTGTTTCAATTTCGGGAGCTTCTTCAAACTCCTGGGTTAAAATATCCTGTTCAGTTTCGGGTTGTTCCGTCTCAGGCTCTGGAGTAATGATATCGGGCTGACTTTCCTCGGGTGTTGAAGGGGTAGCTGAAGGTTCGATAAGCCCTGATCCGTCCAGGTCTGTACCAAAATTAATTAGTATACCTTCTTCTTCCGGCAAAGGCAGTGGAGTAATAAAACCAAAAATTACAAAAATAACTGCTAAGATCGAATGAAATAAAACTGTGCCAAATAACCCATTTTTATGTTCCCTGAGCCAGGTTTTCATTTTGGATTGGTAGCTAAAATTAGTTTATACTGGTTGTTTTTCGCGATATTCATAACATTTACAACATGTTCGATGGGCACACTTCTGTCAACGTGTAATGAGATATATATGTCAGGGTTTTCTCCCAGTTTTTCTAGCAAAATTCGTTCCAAATTTTCCAATTCAACAGGGATATCCTCGACATAATATTGTAGATCCCGGGTTATGGAAACGGTGGTGATCGGCTTCGCAGATGTTTGATGTTGACTTTTAGGAAGCAATAACTTCAATGCTGTCGGATGAATTAATGTGGAAGTGATCATGAAAAAGATCAATAATAAAAAAATTATATCCGTCATCCCTGACATGCTGAAGCTCGGACTTACTTTGTTCCTTGTACTCAATCCCATATCGGTATTTTGTTTGAAATAATTCTATTGTTAAAAAATTAAAACTTTTGTAATCATTCAGTTTTCAAGTGTCTATTTTTTTGTAAAAGATAAAAGACAAAAGTCAAAAGATAAAAGTACTAACACTTATACTCAGCATCTGGCAATTCACCCCGTGAAACCCTGCGCAGCAGGAGCAACGAAGTTGCTGTTTCACAGGGTAAACATATAACGTATAACATATAACTTTTAACATTTTATACCATTCTGTTTCTTTTACTATCAAAATACTGATTAGTAAAAAACTTTAAGTCGTTATAATTGATTACCTACTTGACTGGTTCATTTAACAGATCCATAAACTCGGTTGTATTTGCTTCAAGTTTAAAAACAACCTTTTCAACTTTTGATACAAGGATATTGTAGGCAAAATAGGCAATTATCCCCACAATAAGACCGGCAACTGTTGTAACCAGGGCAGTATAAATACCGTTGGAAAGTGTGGAAACATCGATGTTACTGCCGGCATTGGCCATGTCGTAGAAGGCAATGATCATTCCTATAACCGTACCGAGGAATCCGATCATAGGTGCTGCTCCGGCAACGGTTGCCAAAGTAGGCAGTCCTTTTTCCAGTTTGTAGATTTCAAGTTTTCCTATGTTTTCAATGGCAGAATTAATATCGCTTAAAGGTCTTCCGATCCGCTGAATACCTTTTTCGATCATTCTGGATACTGGCTTATCGGTAGATTGGCAGAGGGTCAGAGCTGATTCAATTTTTCCGTCATGAATAAAGTCTTTTATCCGGTTCATGAACTGCATATCTTCAACTGAGGCTTTTCTGATAACAAAAAACCGTTCAACAAAAATATAAACGGCAATGATCGATAAAAGAATGATAGGTACCATAATCCACCCGCCTTTAAAGGCGAGTTCCCAATATGATAACGTGATTTCCTGTGCCTCTTCAATCGGGATTCTCCCTGAAACCGTGTCAGTTAAATTAATCTGATACAAAACAAACAATTTACTCATTTTTAGAATTTTATTTTTTGCGAATTTATAAAAAAACGAGATATAAATTATAATATTATATCTCGTCAATGATATAACTTATCAACATTTCAGCCAAACATCAGGAAATATACTCCGGCACCTTCAAAATAACCATCAATTCGAAGTTGATTTTTTAAGAGTGGCCTTTTATTCTTTTTCTTTTTTTGTAGCGACCATATTCCAGTACTTCTGTAACAATTCCTGAAAATTATTAAATTCCTCACGGTAAAATAATCCGATTCCCTGAGTATAAGGTGCCCATTCATAGATTAATTTATCGTTTGCCCGGGTAAAGGCTTTAACTCGTAATTTTCCGCTTTGATTAATTTTAACATCTACATTAAAATCGCCTGCAATATTACTTGTGTTGGTCTGAGTTGCCTGGTTCCCTCTGACATCGACATTTCCGTTTATAGTGACTCTGTCGTTTAATAATTGAGTTGAAAGTGCTACTTCCATTTCGTTGGAAGTGATTTCATCTCCTGGCCGGTAATTAAACCCTATATCGAAATCGTTGCTGATTTGTGATAACCAATGGTTTAATTGGTTTGAAAGGAGCTCGCTTGTTGCAATTCCTACAGCAGGTGAATAACCGGGAGTTGATGGTTGAAAAGTTGAAGGTGTAAGGTTAGGATCGGGTAAAAAACTGTTAATTACCAGTAATGATAAAAACTGTTTGCTTAATTCTTCATCCGTATTGATGGAATTCTTTAAATATGTTCTGGTCTCCTCATCAGCCGTAGGGAGAAAAATATCAAAATTGATATTTGGATTCATTAATTTCTCACTCAATATTAGATGACACTCAACCGGAATTCTTTTTTTATAGGTTTCATCCGAGAGTAATGTATTTAAGGATGTTTTAAGATTATAAATACCTCTGATATCAATGTTAGCATCCCCGGGATCACCATTCCAGGTAATACTTCCGCCTTTCCGTAACTCCAGTTTTTTATTGATTATATTTTGCAGAGTGAATAAATAATCTCCCTCTTCAATACGTACAGTACCATAGATCTTAAATTCACGCTGTGGATTTATTTGAAGGTTAAGGTTCCCTTCACCACGCCCTTTCATTATATCACCTATCTTTGAATCAAAAATAATCTGAATTTCAGCATCAGGTGTTACTTCCAGGTTAAAATTCATTCCGAATCCTGAAAGGTCAACTTCATATTGATTTTTTTTCTCTTTACCTGTCGTTTCATCAGGAGTGCCTATGAAAGTTACAAATGTATATTCGGTGATATCCTCTTCAGCATTTAATGGTATGAATAACCGGGTATTCTTCTCTGTTTTAGCTGAGATATCAATGAAAATTTTTTTCGGAGGTCCACTGATATTTACAATTCCTGTTCCAAATCCGTTTCCGTAAAATTGTCGATTATTCTCTTCGTCAGTTGCTATGAACAAAAAATTCTTTGCATCCAGCTTAATATTGAAGTTAAAGTTTTTAAAATTATCATGAGTAATTGTACCATTTGTAATGGCGATATTTCCCTCAGGATCATATAGTTTCATATTTTCAAACAGAATGGTATTATCCCTGATTCTGATTTCTTCCGAAAAACTATATTGCGTTTGTAAATAATTTATCAGGAAAGAGGTTTTCTGTAATTTAATATTTCCATTGATCAGGGGATTTTTCAACGTTCCGGCGATAACCAGATTACCGGTAGCAACTCCGACCAACTCCGTTGCAAATTTTTCCATAAACGGCCCAAACATATTTAACCGCAACTTATCTAAACGTAAATCAAACAACACTGATTTGTCTTCAGGCTTGTAATCACCATCAATATCTATTGTTTCGATATTACCATGGTATGACCAGGTGTGCAAATGCAAAGCCTTGTTTAAGGTATCCCATGTGCTGATTATTTGGGTATTTCCAAAGGGCTCCTGGTTAACCGTAAATTCTTCAATGAAAATATCTGACTGAAACAGCGGATTGGAATATAAACTTGTCAGGTTTGCGTGTCCGTTTATTATTCCCAATATTTCGAGCTTTTTACCGGAAAATGCGTTCAGTGTAGCCAGGTGCAGATTATTAAATTCAGCTTTGAGAGTATCCTTTATATTTTCAGAAATTGCGCCGTTGAGGTAAAATAACTGATCTTTTTTATTTACCGAAAAATCATAAATATTAATTGTCCTGCTGTCGATTGTAATTAAACTTTCATTGACAGACCATACGGAATCCTTAATAAAAATTTTTGCAGGTTTAATTTTTATTTCAAGCTTGGGTTTGTTTGATCCGGGCTTAGGTGAGAATTTTACTGAGGTAAGAAGATCTCCTGAGGTTTTAAGTGTATCTTTATTGTGCCAGTTGATCCTTAGACTAGCAGAATCATCCTTTGCGTCAGCATAAAGGTTGAAATTTTCAAGACTAATTTTGTTGTTTACAAAAAACTTATCACCACTGAGCCTGGTTGTAAAGATATTATTTGTTGTTCCTGCCGTAAGCTCAAACCGGTTCAGGGTTTTGTTCCTGAACCCAAATAATTCTCCCTCACCGTGCAAATGAATCTTGCCTTGTGACGGTGAATATACACCCTTAAGATGCGCATCCTGAGACAGTGAATAGGAAGGTATAAAGAATTGCACTATTTTATCTGTATTTTTAAACCGGATGTCAAATGTAAAGTTGTTTTTTGCAATTCCTGTTGTATCGATATCTTCCTCAAAAGCAGAGGGTATAAAATTTTTAATCAGATATTTGAACGATGCAAGAAGGGTGGCGAACTCATAGTTGCCTTTTAACTCACCATCGATAAAATCCGTTCTCAATGTGATTTTGCTAGAATCTTCCTGATTATTTGCCCAAAGGGTAAAATCATAAACATCCAATTCTTCACCCCTGCGTCGGAAGTATGAATTCAACAGTTTTATCTCACCGTTAGTATTATCCAAATTGTCTCCAACAAAATTAGCTGTGATAATAAATGAAAGAAATGATGTGGAATCGTACTTGTCAAAATTCAGCTTGTATAAATTTGCTCTGGGAACGTTGGCGGTAAAGTCAAATTCGGGAATGGCCTGTGAAAAATCAAATCTTCCCAGGAAATTAAATTTCACATTCGGATCATCGATATATACTGATCCATCATACGCTTTTTCAGTAAATGTTCCTGAAAGTTCGATGCCTTTATAGTTGTAATCATTGAATTCCAAATCGTTAACAACACCTTCTAGAGATGCACTGAATTGCTTACCACGAAAGGTATGTCCATCAAGGGAGGCATTCAGTGTAATTTTACCCACCCAATTTTCAGTTTTAGACAGTTTTCCGATGTCAAAATCTTCTGTTTTTAATTTGCCATTAAAGCTAAAGGTTGCCGCTGTGTCAGGCTTAATTAAAAGGTCCGTTGAAATATTTCCAAGATCCGAAGTAAATTTCCCATATGCTACAAAATCATCGATAAAACCTGTAAAGTTTCCTTTATATGTTATTAAACCTAATGCCCGGAAGCCTGCCGGCAGAGTGATCTTTTTCCCGGTTTGGGGATTATTGAATTTTTCGATATCCTCAGTGCCGGTTATAAGCTTTTGAAGGTTGATAAAGATGAATGTTTCTTCGATATTCGGTAAACCAATAAAGTTGAAATCACAGGAAATAGTTGAAATATCTCCGAATCGCAGATTTATTTGCTTGCCTTTTAAATCAGAAATTTTACCACTGAAATTTCCTGAAAAAACCAGATTATGATCAAATCCCTCAAGGGCTGAGACAAAATAACCAACGTCAGAAAGATTTACGTCAGACGAATGAATGTTGGCCGTTAAATGTACCCTGTTAATGAATTCCTTAAGATCAGAAAAATCCTTATAAGATAGTTTCAGGTTTTTTGCATTCACTTGAGATAAGAGTGTTTCGATCTCAAGGTCAACAAAATGAATATGGGTATTGCATATCTGGATTTTGGATCTCAACTGGTCAATCTGAAAACCACTTTGGTCTTTGAACGTTAATAAATCTATGTTAAAATCAGCAATTGCTTCCTTTATGGATAAGTTTGTCAAGTTTATATTTAAACCGGAAAATCGTAAATCGGAAAAGTTGATTCCTCTCTCCAGTGGTTTGTAATGATATGGTTTAAAGCTAAAACTGGAATTTTTCATTTCAATATTCCGGATATTTATATTCCATCGGGCTTTTGTTGTATCTTTTCGCCTTAATTCATCCGTAATAAACTTGATGTTTATAATATTGTTGGAGTCGGTGGTGAAATGTAAAAAAGAATTATTGATGCAAAGTTTATTAATAACAACTTTTCTGGCTTTTCGTTTAAAAGATTTAATTTCAATAACTAGTTCAGGAGCAAACAATAACGTGTCCCCGTGTTGATCTTCAATCAGCAGATTTCTAAAAATAGCCCGTTTGGAAAATAGTAGATTAACAGATTCAAGGGTAAACCTGGCATTAAGATTTTCGGATATTTCTTTGGCGATGATATTGGCAAGCCATGTTTGGGTTTTACTTCTTCGCAAAAAGAAATAACTGGCAGAGGGCAATACTATGATTACCAAAAACAAGATGATTAATATTTTATATATTTTTTTAATATTTTTGATCTTTACATTTCCAACGTAAAAAAAGCAAAAAAAGTTCAATATTCATTAAAATTAACGATTCAAATGAGTCTTACCATTCTGGGAATAGAATCTTCATGCGATGATACTGCAGCAGCGATCATAAGGGATGGTAATATTCTTTCAAGTATTGTATCAAACCAGGATGTTCACAAGGAATTTGGAGGAGTAGTTCCGGAACTTGCTGCCAGGGCACATCAGCAGAATATTATACCTGTTGTTGATTTGGCAATTAAGAGGGCCAAAGTTGCAATATCCGAAATTAACGCTATTGCCTTTACGCGAGGTCCGGGGTTGTTGGGTTCATTGCTGGTTGGAACATCTTTTTCAAAAGGATTTGCACTTTCACAGGATATACCTTTGATCGAAGTCAATCATTTACAGGCACATGTTTTGGCCCATTTTATAAAAGTGAAAGGGAAGAAAACCCGGTTTCCGAAGTTCCCGTTTCTTTGTCTCCTGATTTCTGGTGGTCACACCCAATTGATTATAGTTCGAAATTATCTTAATATGGAAACCATTGGCCGGACAATTGATGATGCGGCGGGTGAAGCATTTGATAAATGTGCAAAGATAATGGGACTCCCATACCCTGGGGGACCCCATATTGATAAAGCAGCAAAGGGAGGAGATCCCAAAGCCTATATATTCACAAAACCAAAAGTTAAAAACCTCGATTTTAGTTTTAGCGGATTAAAAACAGCCTTTCTTTATTTTCTCAGAGACAAAGTAAAGAAAAACCCGGACTTCATCGAAATGAATTTAGCCAACCTTAGTGCATCCATTCAACAAACTATTATAGAGATCCTGCTTGAAAAACTAATTGAAGCAACCGAATTAACTGGGATTAAAGAAATAGGTATTGCAGGAGGTGTTTCAGCAAATTCCTGTTTAAGGGAAAAGATGCTGGCGGAATCGCAAAAGAGGAACTGGAAACTTTTTATCCCTGAGTTCAGATTTGCAACCGATAATGCAGCTATGATTGCCATTACGGGTTATTATAAGTTCCGGCAGAGTCAATTTGCCGGACTGGATATTTCTCCGGTAGCCAGATTAATTATTTAAAATATCATATTTTTTCAGATTTTATAAACAATTATTTATCTTTACAATTAGCTCAAATTCATTTATGATGGATAGTGTAGTAATTGAAAGCTCCAAAAAAACACCAAAAGTATTGTTGGATACTGATGGTAAAATACATATCAGCGGGAGATCAATACACGAGGACCCGGCTAAATTCTATAATCCTCTGCTTCTTTGGATTTTTGATTATTGTAAGGATCCGAGCGAGACTACCACTGTTGATATTGAGTTGGAATACTTTAATAGCGGATCAGCTAAATTTATTTTGAATATCCTGCAGGCCCTTGTCGGAATAACGAAAAAAGGGAATAAGCTTGTTGTGAACTGGCATTATGAGGAAGGCGATGATGATATTTTGGAGAGGGGTGAATATTATGCATCTATTTTAAATACCAATTTTAATTTTATTGAGTACCAATAAGCTAAATATTTTCTGTAAGCCGTCTTTTACTTTCTAAATACCTCTCAATAATTTCCTGCGTTTTCCTGATTTTCTTTTTTTTCCATTCCAGTTGCCATTGTGTTATAATTGTTTGATTGTTATTTGTTTTTTTGCCGACTGCCGACTGTGGACTAATTATTTATGAAACCTGAAAATTAAGGTTTTTTTTAATTTACCCTGTGAAATAGTGGCAAAGCCACTGCTGCGAAGCAGCATTTCACAGGGTAAATTTGTGAAACTATGTCCTTATTCGTTATAAAAAATCTTTGTTACTAATTTTTGCTTAATGCTTTGAGGAATGAATTTTTC
>CAZEWS010000076.1:0-10114 GCA_964515985.1 uncultured Rikenellaceae bacterium
CTTCCAGCCCATGTAAAACAACGAGTTTGTCGTCAGGAACTTTTACAAAAGAATCCTTCAGATCATAAATAAATACATTTTGGCCGGAAATTACATTGTTTTCTTTTTGTTTGAGGGAATGTTCGAAAACAGAACCCCATGTGCCCAGGTCCGACCAGCCAAAATCAGAACACAGAACAAAAACATTTTCTGCTTTTTCCATTATTCCGTAGTCTATGGAAATATTTTTGCAATTGGAATATGTATTCAAAATAAAGTCCTTTTCCCTGCTTGTATTATACAATTTAATGCCTTCTGCAAATAAGACATTAACTTCCGGTAAATGTTTTTCAAATGCCTTCATGATCGATTTTAATGACCATATAAACAGACCGGAATTCCAGAAAAAATCTCCGCTTTCGTAAAACACTTTAGCCATTTCATAATCGGGCTTTTCAGTAAAGGTTTTAACTTTTTTCAGATTCGGATTATTAAAATATGTATCTCCGTTGGTTGCCTGGATATATCCGTAGCCAGTCTCCGGTCTGTCTGGAGTAATTCCCAGCGTTAAAAGGGAATCCGTTTCCTGTACAAATTCCAAACCATCCCTGATAACCCTGATAAATTCATCCTCCTTTAATATTAAATGATCAGAAGGGGCGACAATAATATTCGCTTCAGAATTTATTTGCTGAATTTTATAATTTGCATAAGCGATGCAGGGAGCGGTATTTTTTCGCAATGGCTCCAGTAATACCTGCTCCGGTTTAAGTTCTGGTAATTGCTCAAAAACAAGCTTGCCATAATCAGCATTTGTAACAATGAGTATATTTTCTTCAGGGCATATTTTAATAACCCTATCGTACGTTTGTTGTAAAAGTGTTTTCCCTGCTCCTAGAAAATCCAGAAATTGTTTTGGTTTACCAGTCCGGCTAAGAGGCCAAAATCTGCTCCCAACACCACCGGCCATAATTACACAAAAAATGTTTTTATCCATGAATGGAAAGATTTACAACCATATGGCTGAAATGACTCGCAAAGGTAAAAAAAAAATCCAATTTCAGATTTTTAATGAAGATTGGATGGTATTAAATATAATCCAAAAAAATGCTGTATTACCTAAAATATTTGTAATTTTAAATCAAATAAAAGCCATCTAAACATGCAAATATTCTATCACCTGGGAAGATATTTTGCTTTACTGGCAATGGTTTTTACAAAACCGGAGAAAGGCAATATTTATTACAGGCAAACTGTCAGAGAGATTATGAACCTTGGAGTTAGTTCAATCGGGATAGTAATTATTATCTCTTTTTTCATGGGCGCTGTAATTACCCTGCAGACCGCCTATAACACCGAAAATCCAATATTCCCAAAATATCTTATCGGGCTTGGTTGCAGGGATTCCATGCTTCTTGAGTTTTCCTCTACAGTAGTGGCACTTATTTTAGCCGGAAAGGTGGGCTCAAATATTACTTCGGAAATTGGATCAATGAGAATTTCTGAGCAAATCGATGCTCTCGAAATCATGGGAGTTAATTCCGCCAGTTACTTAATCCTGCCCAAAATCGTAGCTGCCGTTTTTTTTAATCCCCTTTTAACACTTATCAGCATTGTGGTTGGTGTATTTGGAGGCTGGATAATTGTTATTATTACGGGAGTAATTCCTGCCGGAGACTATATTTTTGGTATTCAATATGCTTTTATCCCCTTTTACGTTACCTATGCCTTAATTAAGACTGTAGTATTTGCATTTATTATCACTTCCGTTTCTGCTTACCATGGATATTATGTTGAGGGCGGATCACTTGAAGTAGGTAAATCCAGTACCCGTGCTGTTGTCTATAGCAGTATAGCAATTCTTTTCTTTAATGTCATTTTAACCCAATTGTTGCTTTCATGATAGAAGTCCAGAATGTATCCAAGGTTTTTAATGGCGTATATGTCTTGAAAAACATATCCGTAACTTTTGAACAGGGACAAACCAATCTGATCATTGGACAAAGCGGGTCAGGCAAAACCGTTTTATTAAAAGCCATTGTTGGTCTCCATGATATTGATGAAGGAGAAATTCTATATGAAAACATGGTTTTTAACAAACTGAACTTTAAAGAAAAAAAAAACCTTCGCAGGCAGATCGGTATGATGTTCCAGGGAGGGGCATTGTTCGATTCATCAACAGTGGAGGAAAATATTATCTATCCTATGGATATGTTTACCAATATGAGTCTTGATGAAAAAAAAGAACGGGCAAATTTTTGCCTGAAAAGAGTAAATATTGAAAATGCAAATCATCTTTATCCATCTGAAATCAGTGGTGGAATGAAAAAAAGAGTTGCAATAGCCCGTGCTATTGCCCTCAATCCAAAATATTTATTCTGTGATGAGCCCAATTCCGGACTGGATCCCAAAACAGCTATCGTCATTGATTACCTTATTAAAGAAATCACTGAAGAATATAATATGACAACCATCGTTAATACGCATGATATGAATTCGGTTATGGAAATTGGGGCAAAGGTGGTCTTTATTCATGAAGGGGAAAAATGCTGGGAAGGAACAAAAAAAGAGGTATTACATACCGATAACAAAATATTTAACGACTTTGTTTTTGCAAATAACCTTGCCAAACAAGTAAAAAATATACACTAATCATAACCACAATGGATACTAAGAATAAAGGATTCAATACCAAATTAATCCACGCAGGAAACTTCAAGGACACATTTGGAAGTGCTACAGTTCCAATATATCAATCATCCACTTTTTCTTTCAGAAATGCGCAACATGGGGCCAATCTTTTCTCCGGAAAAGAAAAATTAAAGGCGGGTATTACCGACGGCTTGGTCAGACTATCGGTTGGGATCGAAAATGTTGAAGACCAGATTGCCGACCTTGAACAAGCCCTTCGTAATGTATAGAGGTGGTTGTTAATCATTATCAACCTCTTCAAAATCAATATATTCTCCTGAACTATCTTTTATTGTTTTTTTTTGTTTTGGTATATAGTCAATGGTTGTCTCCCCTTCTTTCCTGTTGTTGTGCGATTGTCCCGTATTGTGATGACGGTAAACCTTTTTTTTTGATCCGCTGGAAAACAACCAAACCAATAACTTTATCAAATAATAAACGACAATAATAAAAAATATGGTTCTAAGTAAGCCTACTAACATGAAATATGATTTTTAAACGGACGCAAAGTTTACCCCGTTGGAATAATTATCCTACGGGGTTTACCCTGTTAATATATTTGCCTGGTATACAAAAATCGTTAATGATTACAGGATAAAGATAATGATTTTGTAAACCGGGCGCAGCAAGCTTATGAAATAATTAACAGGATTACCCTAATTCTCTGATTTTCTCAAGCAATTCAACATCCAGTATTTCAAATGTCTTTCCTTCAATTTTTAAAATGCCATCTTTCCTGAATTCCGAAAGAATCCGGATAACGTTCTCCGTTCGCATATCAATCAAATCACCCAACTCTTTCCTTGAAATGGGAAGATCAAACTTGTTGGAATTATAAATTTGCCCGGAAAACATCAGGAGAATGTATGCAATTCGCCATCGTAATTGCTTTTTGTTTAATTCAATCCGTGTATCTAATACCTGGTCAGAGATACTGCTCATTTTTTCTAACAGACTCTGAGCAAATTTACCATTTCTTTTTATGATTAATTTGATGGTTTCAAGATCAATAAAACATACCGAGGAATCCTCAATCGCGGTGATAGAATAAATATAATTTGCGTTTGAAAAAATACTCAGTAAACCAATAAAATCGAGGAGTTTGGCAATACTTATAATATGCTCGTGTCTTGATTTTCCCTCTTTAAATAATTTTACCAACCCATCTTTCAGGTATAAAAATTCCTTTATTTCATCTCCCTCATGAAACAATCGTTCTGATTTGTTCAAATTAACCAAAGCCAATTCCTCCCTTGTAAGACTCTCAAACAGGTATGATTTATATACACAAAATTCACAATTCGGAGATTTTATCGTTTCACTCATGATAGCCTTCTTTTAACTGATCAGCCAAAACATATCTATATATCATGCTATATAACATTATTAATATGTATCATAACCGGTTTCTTTTATAAGATTTATAAATTACCTGATTTTACCGGTGAATTTGAAACAGTAAAAATAATACAATTTACAAAAACGATTAAAAAAGTAAAAATGCAAAAGATATTAATACTTGGTGGTGGAACGGGTGGACAACAAAGAAAAAAAGATCATTTCGTACGACGGGCAAGAGGTGCCTTTTGATGTACAAGCCATTGTACCGGTAAATATGGGTAGTGAAGTTATAGAAAGGAGCGGTATGGGTGATGATCTGAATTTTGTTCCTACCAACAAACATACCTTGCGTTCAGAAGAACACGAAAATATTTTTGTTCTCGGGGATGCCTCGGATATTCCAACATCCAAGGCCGGATCGGTTGTACATTTTGCTTCAGAAGTTTTGTATGAGAATCTTTTAAGCGCTATAGAGGGAAGGCCTTTACTGGCTAAATTCGACGGGCACTCCAATTGTTATATTGAAACCGGGTTTGGTAAAGGATCAATCATCGATTTCAATTATGATACCGAACCTTTACCAGGAACATACCCGTTACCCGGGATCGGACCTTTTGGCCTGTTAAGAAATACTAAAATGAATCATTACGGTAAAGTACTTTTCCGTTGGGTATACTGGCATCTTCTCCTTAAGGGAAAAAAATTACCGATTGAGTCGGAAATGTCGATGGCCGGGAAGAAACTAAATTAATCACACTGAGGGAATAAAAATGACTGAAAACAATATACAGACCCAGATTGATGATATAAACCGGAAACTCGATTTTGTTTTGTTGAATGTTAATGAGCAACGGTTAAAAAGAGTAATGGTAGAGGACCTGGTAGCCGACCTTTCCATCGTGGGTATCGATCTGTTCAGGAATGCAGTTTATGAATTAGACAACCAGGGCATTGAACTGGATGTTGACCAGCTTAAGATCATGTTCTTTAAGCTCATTAAAAACATCGGGAATTTCAATAAGGTACTTGAGATGTTCGAAAGCCTGACAGACTTCCTGGCGGACACAGGTCCAATTGCCCACGAGGTTACCATCGATCTGATCAAAAAATTGCATGAATTTGAACAAAAGGGGTATTTTGAATTCTTTAAGGAACTTTTTAGGGTGATGGATAACATCGTTGAAAACTATTCACAAGAGGATGTAAGACTACTTTCGGATTGGATGCCATCACCAAGAAAAGGATGAATAAACTGCATACCTCCACCGTCAGACTGTCCAATAACTAATATAGAGCATTTGTTCTGCCAAAACAGAAAAATGTATAATTTTGGATAACAAGCATTTATGAAATCTTTTATTAAGCATAATTAATAAGATTCAGAGTTTTTAGACAGACTGCCGTTGGAAACCCGTCTATGCGAATGCCCGGAGGACTTCCTTTTCCGACGCTCTTAGGCATTCTGCCAGGTGTCGAATCAGGTGTTTCAGCCATGATGAAAAGCCAGATGGCAAAACTGGACATTCCCCCTGTTGATGAATTCCTGGATATGATTGTTGCCGGTGGCGGTGAAATATATGCATGTAAGCTTGCTTCCGATATGTTTAAAATAAAAAAGGAAGACCTATCCGAGCATGTAAAGGATATATTAACCGGTGGAGATTTTTATGCCCTCGCCGGTGGAGATAATACCCAGATTATTTTTACTTAATATTAGCCGTGACACGGTTATTATCACAGTATCAACGGCCGGTCATACATTTTTCCCCGCTTACATCCAAATATCCAGTTTAATCCAAATCTCAGGTTTATCGATCGTAAACTTGCCGGAATAGGGATAATTGTCTCATTCCCATTGTCTTCAAACTTGATCTGGTTAAATGTTACCGGAATGTGATCGGAAACCAGGTAAAACTGCAGCGGCCCGCCTTTTATTCCAAAACCCATACCCAAATTATCATATGTGTTATTCATCATGGAATAACTTAAACTGAAGGTAAGGAATTTGGCAAGAAGAGTATTTGCCGAAAAAGTGAGTGACTCCCTTATTTTTCCACCATAGATCTCCGATCTGGATAGAATCCCAAAATTCAATTGATCAGTAATATTTACCGACCCTCCAAGATAAATTTTTGGTGTAAGGTAAGTTGTATAAGCATTCCCTTCATTTTGTATATCAAATAAATCCACGATGGAATCCAGAAGATTGTTTGCCTCATTTTTAAAATTCCAATCACCATTGATTGTCATCCCCGAACTGACATCAAAACCAGTAAACTCAAATTCTTCATCCTGATCAAAATTATAAGTGTGATCTTTCCAACGAATGAAACCTAAATCAATTATACTGGCAGATAACGTAATCCGATTATTTATTTCAAATTCAGTTCCAATATCCAGGGCAAACCCAATATTTTTATTGCTAAAAATAAAGCTTCTAAATTCAGGTGATTGAAAGGGATTTTTATAATTTTTTAAACTATCAATCCAATTCTCAAACTTTATACTATCAATTTCCCCCTCATTATTCTTATAAACTTCAATTGGCGCAGAAACATTCAGAGATGTTTTAGAATGTAACTTTAAATCAAAAGTATTTGGATCAGTATATAGCCCTATATCAGGGGCCGGCCGGTTTGTGGTCAAATTTGCCATTCCAAACAACAGCTTCCCCCTGGCTCCAAAAGTAAGCCGGTCACCTATCTTTGAAGACACTCCCAGACCGAACTCGCGGTACCAGTTCAGATCAACGCCAAAACCACTAAAATCAGCTGTTTCGTCAAGAAAATCAGCATTCCCCTTTAACAGGATTGATATAAAGTCCTTTGGGAATGAAACTTTTGCCGATACTCTTTCCTGAATATCAAAAGTAAAATACAAATCCTTTGCCCTGAACCCCAGTGAAAAAATGCTTGCATTAACTTCCTGACTTAAGATATTTCTGGTTTTAAGCTTATTTAAAAACTGATCAAGGTCATAGGAGGGGTGAAGAAAGGTGATCAGTGAGTCAGCATATTCCCCTGTTCCTCTAAAAATAAAATCATTAAAATCAAGACTATTATTATCGTAGTTTAAATATACAGACGAAATCCCGGGAAAACCCAGATAGAAATTACAGCGAAACTGTTTTGCAGGATTTAAATAGCCCGATTGCGGAACATTCTTTAAAAAATACATGGTGTTGGAATGCTGGCCTGATAAATTAGTGGTTAGAAACAAGAAAAAGATCGATATTAAAACAATCTTTATTGCTGATTTTTTCAGGAACATACTTGATATATTTTTGTTCTATATAAATTAACAATTAAAATCATTTGCGAAATTATTTTGGTAATTCAACTGACACACCCCTTACAGCCGCACCATCCATCGCACTCACCTCTCGCTCGCCCACTTGCCCTGTGAAATAGCTTCGCATCACTTTGTGAATTTCACTGGGCAGGCCCGGTGAAATCCTTCTCTGCAGGAATGTCCGCCTGACTTATTCGGGCAGGGCTTCGTCACTATTTCACGGGGCAGGCCATCCCACAGAGGGGAATTTTAACGTATCTGCCATTTAACTCAAAGTAATATCTAAAAGCGATAACCATTATAGCAATTTAACAATTTGATTATAGATTCACTTTAGTTATTTTTTCTTTGTACATGGCTTGCCATGTGAGTGACTTTTATCTTTTCACCCTGTGAAACAGCAACTTCGTTGCTCCTGCTTTGCAGGGTTTCACAGGGTAAACTTTTGTCTTTTATCTTAATATTCTTAATCCTCATCTGGATCGAAATTAAACTTAAATTTACCTTCAATGCCAAAGTTAAATTCAAAAATATAATCAGATAATATTTTAACCGGATTCGCTCCGTTCCCTGTTGTATTGAATATCACCTTTACAATTATCTGATCGGATTTTTCCAGATTCTCAAGAAATTCCTGATTTATTTCAATCTCGTCCTGATTCCAGTCCTGCTCTTCAATAACTACACCATTGTCATCAACCGGAGCTGCTGATAAAAATGTAAATTCCAGAGTATCACAAGGAGCTGAAGTAATTGAATCAAGGGGTATCATCTGGAAACGGAAGTCAAAAGGAAAACCGTTCCTCGTGTTCACATAAATTTTGACGAACTCAATATCGACACTAAAGTCCTCATCTTCAATATCCAATTCAATTTCCATAGTATCCTGAAATGTTAAATTTCCGGCGCTAAACTCAATGGGGATTTCTATTTCCAGATCCCCTTCAATTTTGCTTTTATTGGTGATGAAATTTATAACCGTTGTATCTTTTAAAGGATTAATGGTTGCAGAGCCTGAATAACGGATCTTCACCGGTGGAGGAAATACAAGTAAATCTTCAACATTGGTATTATCCTTATTAAACTCAATAGTGCCCTCCACTTCAGGATTTAATGTATCAGCAGGACACTGAACATCGATCACAGAAGCCCCCAGATCAACTATCGAACCGTCATTAAATTCCCCCTCAACATTCAAATCCAACGATACAGGTAAACCAAATGAATTCCTATATGTGAACTTTATGGTTGGGTTGGCAAACTGAAAAGTCCCGGATAT
This sequence comes from uncultured Rikenellaceae bacterium, assembly GCA_964515985.1. GTDB lineage: Bacteria > Bacteroidota > Bacteroidia > Bacteroidales > VadinHA17 > CAZEWS01. Next base: position 8,582 of record CAZEWS010000076.1, read on the forward strand.
TTTGTTCAGTATTTCTTCATCAATTTCAAGAGAATCCGGATCAATCGTTTCCTCTTGCTTGCCAAGGTACCCTTCTATATAAGCAAAATCAATATTGTTTACCGAAAACTCAAAGGAAAGATCATCGTCGAAGTAAATTGTAACCAGGCTCTCTGAAGAAACGATTTCCACTTCAAATTTAAAAGGAAAAACATTATAGGGTTTTAAAGGGTCTGTGGTCAAATCAGTAATACTGTTATCCAGAATCAAAGTTCCTGAGGTCGGATTACCGCCATTATAGGTTATCGACTCTTCGAAGACAAGGGGAGTGCCATTTAATTTAGTTGCCGGAAGTATAATCCTTACAAGGATCTCTTCCTGTATATTTGAAGTGACCGTATAATTAACCTGGGCTGTTTTAAATATTATCTTGTAAATTTTTTCAGGTCCGTCAAGGTCGAAATCCACCATGCTGGAATCGTAACCGAATATCTGGTCGGGTAATATGGTAGTACCACTGAATATTTTAACATTTTCCGAAAAAATATCCAGTATCAGTTCGTCAGCAAGTGAGATGAATACGGCATTTGGAGCGCTGCCAACGGTGCTTATGCCGGTTATTTCCGCCCTGAACTGATTGCTGAAGGGCCCCCTGTCAGTCAGATCGACATTATTTACCTGGCTCCCGCCATTTGGAGGGATTGACAGGTAATCCAAAACACAAATAATGGAATCATTACTATCTTTTATGGTAACGGATAATGTAGTAATCTCAACTGGTAAATTATTGGTTATGGTCAAGAATATGGTGCCACTTGAAAATGTTACGCTGGTGTAATTCGAAAAAGGTTCAACTGTATATTCACCTCCGCCGATTGGGCCGAATGGAGGAAAAATATTGTTGGTTTCGTTAATAGGCGTAAAAATTGCCTGTGTTGCTCCATCATTTTGAACTATTTCACCCAGGGAAACGGATTTGGAAGCAGAAAAATCATCGATATCTAAAGCACCAATTGTAAAATTCATGCTTTCAGGACCACTTTCCGGAAATGTTTCAGGAATTTCAATAATATCCGATACCTCAAAAGACAACAGGGAATCTTCTCTAAAAACAAAAACAAGGGATTTATCCTGCAAAATGTTTAATTCCTGAAGCGAATCCAGATCACTGCTCAGTGAATCTAAAAGATTTCTGAAATCGAGAGTCCCCTGTGCGATTTTTAAAGCAATCGACGGATTAAGCTCCATTTCTGTCGAAAGTTTATCAATATCAAGCGTCTCTTTAATGCAGGAAAAAAATCCGAGGATAAAAACAAGAGATAAAAGAAAAAAAATTCTATGAATAGTCTTCATAATAGTAATAATTATTTTAAGTTACCAAACCTTACCGTAGGCAGAGACCTGATAAATATTTTAAACAGACACTAATCTTTATTTTACGGAATAATTATACAAAAAGTTATCCTCGTTGCCAACAATCAGGTTAAATTTGTTGGTTAAACGACTCAATTTACCAATTGAAAACAGGGTATTGCCACTTAATGGAAACCCTTT
>CAZEWS010000076.1:10214-13451 GCA_964515985.1 uncultured Rikenellaceae bacterium
AACGACTCAATTTACCAATTGAAAACAGGGTATTGCCACTTAATGGAAACCCTTTATACAAATCTCCGTTATTATTCACAAGATAAATTTTGTTCTCCGAGCGTGAAACAACACCAATTTTCCTGTCTTTATTGGAAAAAGTATAGCAAACAGGTTTTAAATCAATAGGTACATCAAAATTATAAGCAAACATTTTCGATTTATTTTGCCGGAATACTTCCAATAAGCCATTTTCGAGAAAAATAAAATCCTTATATCCGTTACCGTCAAGATCCTGGTAATCAAAAAAGTGATTTGCTGAAAATTCTTTTATGTTCAATGTTTCAACTTCCCCTGTAAAGTAAATAAAATATATTTTACCTTTTATATCCGTTATTACAAATCTTGGATTGGATTTTGGTGTTTTGTCTTCAAAAATATAATTGTTGTTTGGTGATTTAGGTAATGTTTGGCTCAGACTTACCCTGGTATTTCCTCTGCGGTCAAGAATATATGTTTTCAATCTGTCTGCAAACACAATATAATCCCTGTTGCCAATTCTTTGGTTTTGTATTTCGTTGGTAATAAGTGCCTCAGTTCGGTTAAAAGACCAGCCCTTTACAATATTTCCTTCTTTGTTGTAAACGTAAATTCTTCTGTCTTCACCGGCTACAAAAATCCTGTAATCCCCGTTTTGTTCATAATCAAACAACGAAATACCATTGGTTGCCGGAGATCGTAATTTTACAGGAAACCGTTCCAGATAGTTCCCGTTTCTGTCAATTAAATGAAGATGATTTTTTGTATTAAATAAATATTGCAGTTTATTGTTCCTGTAATAATCAATTTGAAATATGTTCCCAATAATTTTTTCAGGAATCTGAATTTTCCATAATATCCTTCCGGCAGCATTTATCAGGTAAATATTATTATTTTGATCCTGGATAAAAATTTCATTATTCCGGGAATAATGATTGGTGACAAACACCGGCTTGAATTGAATACTTGTATCCAGCAGGCTTTCCCATACTGTTTGCGCTTCTTCTTTGAATTCAGACTGGTATTTCAAAAATACATTGTTATACAACATCGAATTATTCGAACTAAACTGGATTGCAAATGCCTGAAGTTTCTTCAGTATACTAAATTGCTTATCAAGGCCCTTTTGCAATTTTGCATTTAAATAATCAGAAAAAACCGCCGGTGATTTGGGGATATTTAAATAGAAAAAAAAGTTTGAACGGGAAGATAAATAATCTGAAAATTCACGGTATTGGATATCGTTGTATAAAGTTTTATGTAAAATAAAATTATGGATCAGTTTCGATAAAGCCTGAATAGAATTGGCAAAAACCATATAATTATCAACAAAGGTAAAATACTCACATCGGCCTCCGGCAAATAATCCTCCAAATAATTTCTCAGGTAAAAAATGCAACGGCATCTGATAAATTAGCCAGGATGTTTCAGCATCGACCTGGTAAGAAAAAACAAAAGATGAAAATTGTTGGTTTGTCTTTCTACTGTAATTCCTGAGCAGGTCTGTTAACGACTCCTCAGCCAGGCTTTTACTTTTAGTCTTAAAAACAACATAGGTGTTTTCCTCCCTGGTTAAATTCTTTAAATCAGAAAATACGATACCCATTTCACCTTCCAAAAAGGAATAGAATAATTTTTCAATATCTTTATCCAACGCCTCGTTGACTTTTTTCAAACTGTTTTTGTAAGAATTAATCTGACCTGATCTCTCAAGATAACGGTTAAAGTTTTTCCGGAATTTAGCAAAATCATTGATTCCCAGAGCAATAAAAGCGACTGTGTTGGCTGGCAGAATTTGATCCATTTCAAGATTTTGTGGGGATTGGCCTGTAAACAAATTCAGGCAGTTATTCATCGAATCATTTGTAAATGTAAACCCATTGAGCAGGATTGTCTCATCTTTAATGTTTACATCCAACTCGGTCCATTCAGCCAGTTGAATAAATTGTGTAACTTGCTGCCGGTATCGATTACTTAGAAAAACGGAAACAAGTTTCGGAAAGGTTTCGTAGTTAATGTAAATATTTGCTTCAACATTCTTCCCTGATGTGGCAGCAACCTTCTGAAATCCAGCGTGATCGTTAATTGATGTTGCCAGATCCAGCTGCCTGATCGCATTCTCAAGCAATATGGAAGAAAAACTAAACATAATAACACCATCGGAAACAGCATAGGAAACCTTTTTCCTGTCTTGCCCGGATTTGAATGCAATTTCATATATTTTAACAGAACTGTATTCCCTTTGAGTAATTTTACCGGATAATGAAATTTTCGATATCATTTCGTTAAATTGATGCGGATTCATCTGAGCAGGAAGGTTAAGTAAATAAATAATCTCGATCTTTTCCTTTCCTGTTTTATGTAAGGAAATGATTACAGAACTGTTTTGAAATGTTTGTTTTATCGGTTTTGAATACTGAAAGAGTGAATCAAGAAATAAGATCTGTTGATTCAACCGTTTTGTTTTATCCAAATGGATGAGTTCCTGCCAGATTAAGTTATCGTAATTAAGTTTTTTAAAAAGGTCCTGAAAATCGTTGGTTTCGATTACAATGGCAGCATCTGAAGGAACAGCGTGCATTGAATCAACTTCCTTCCGGGATGGGTTTTTTATGTACAAGTATCCAAGAAATCCAATTGCAATAACAACAAAAAAAGCAATTATCGCCAGTATACTTTTATTTGACATAAACTAAGAATGAAGTGGCTGCGTATAAAAGTAGGAAATAAATTTTACACGGAAAAGAATATTAATATGTATTGGAGCTTCAATCCCGATTGACCGGGAATATTGATATATAGACCTTAGCCTTGTAACGCATAGTTTTCCCATGGGGATCACTTTGTATTAAAATTAGCATATTACATTAATTATTTTGGCTCTGATATAATATATTGTAGTTTTTTATGAATTATCACTCTAATTATCAATATATTGATTTGGAATGATGGATAACTGGAATAATGGAAAACATGAATCCCTCCTTTCCAATACTCCATTATTCCAACATTCCATTGCTCATTTCAAATTTATACTTCCTTCACTTTAGCCACAATACTTTATACTATAGCCATTATTTTCCATTCTTTATCTTTGCTTTGGAATGATTTTTGCTTATATCGTATTCTTTATTTATTCGAACACTAATAAATAACTACACAATAGTAAAAATCCACCCTCTAAGAAGGTGGCTTTGAATTGCACCCATTGGGCGCTTT
>CAZEWS010000077.1:0-13351 GCA_964515985.1 uncultured Rikenellaceae bacterium
GCTTTTAAGAAGCTGGTTTTTCAGGATCTTCTCGATTTTGGCAATAATTATCCTAACTTTTTATAATGTAATCACTATGACTGAAACCGGTTCCGGTCTCTGGATATTTCACAGTATACCTTCATCTGTTCCCTATGTGAATATGCTGCTGTTAAATGTGATTCAGGCCATTATCGCGGTTTTCCTCGCTTCTGATTTCCTTAAAAGAGATAGTAAACTCGATACTACAGAAGTGATTTACATACGCTCCATGACGAACGGTGTTTACGTACTTGGGAAAACGCTTGGAATTATAATTGTATTTCTGGGACTAAACTTCATCGTGTTGTTTATAGCTGGAATGATCAATGTTTTTGTGCCGGATGTTCCTTTTAGTATTTACCCTTATTTATGGTATCCCTTTTTGATCAGTCTTCCGACACTTGTTTTCATTTTCGGATTATCCTTTTTATTTATGGTGATCATAAAGAACCAGGCTGTAACATTTATTGTCCTTCTGGGTTATATTGCTACCACTCTCTTTTTCTTAAGTGGCAAGTTACATCATCTGTTCGACTATATGGCGTTTACAGTACCGTTAATGTATTCGGATTTTGTCGGCTTTGGAAACATTTCCGAAATTCTTATTCACCGAGGTATTTATTTCTTTTTTGGTCTTGGTTTTATCTTTATTACAATCCTGTTATTAAGGCGCCTTCCACAATCGAAGATTATGACAAGGTTTTCAATCCTGTTTTCAATCCTTTTCATTCTGGCAGGATTGATGTTAGGGAACTCATACCTTTCACGAATATTTGGGGAAGAAGAGTTACGGCAGCAAATGGTAGAGTTAAATAATAAACAATTAAACACCCCTTTAATTTCGGTAACACAGAGTGATATTGATCTGACACACAACGAAGACAAGATTCAAGTTGGCGCTCGCTTAATCCTGAAAAACAATACTACTGAAACAATAAACCGGTATATTTTCAGTCTTAATCCCGGACTGGATGTTCAAAGTGTAAAAAGCGGTCAGATCGAGTTGAAATTCACCAGGGATTTCCACCTTCTGACAGTAGAACCTGTCCATCCTCTTTCTACACAATCTCTTGATTCCTTAACAATAAAGTATGGGGGAGTTATTGATGAGAGGATTTGTTATTTGGATGTTGAAGAAACAACAAAAGCGGAACGTAAAAAATCAGGTATGTTAACTATCGATAAACGATTCGCTTTTGTCAGTCCTGCATATGTGCTTTTAACACCTGAAAGTTACTGGTATCCGGTTGCAGGAGTAGGTTATTCGTCCGATTTTCCCGGGTTACATACACAACAGTTTGTTCAATTCACTCTGAATGTAACCACAGAAAAAGATTTGTTCGCCATAGCACAAGGCAAAGCAATTGAACAAACAAATGGCAGTTTTTCTTTCAGGTCAGAATTTCCAATCTCTCAACTATCACTTGCAATTGGTAAATACGAAAAACAGTCAATAACTGTTGATTCGGTTGAATACAATCTGTTTATTCTAAACAAACATGATTATTTTTCCGAATATCTTGCTGACTTAGGTGACACCTTGCCTGTCCTTATCCGGGAGATGAAGCAGGATTATGAAAGGACTCTGAACCTGCCGTATGTTTATTCGCGCTTTTCACTGGTTGAAGTCCCTGTTCAATTTACTTCTTTCCAACGATTATGGACTACCGGACAGGAAACAGTACAACCGGAGATGGTTTTGTTACCTGAAAAAGGGTCTTTAATAAGCGATGCCGATTTTAAAAGGATGAAACGATCTGAAGAACGGCGAATAGAAAGGGCCAACCAAGTGGTTTCGCCAAAAGAAATACAGGTACGAATGTTTTTCCGGTTTGTGACTTCAACATTCACTTTAGGAATATCCAGGACCCGACTTCAATTTGGAAGCAGTGGAATGCCGGGACCACCTGCAATTTCTACCAGCAGTATTTATTCGATTTACCCGAATTATTATTCGTTTGTATACCATCTGAAATCGGATGATTGGCCGGTTTTGAATATGGCCATGGAATCATTCCTCGATAAGGGAGCAGCCAGTTCAATAGTTTCAATGTTTAGCGGGTTTACAGGTTTATCGCAGGATGAAAAGACAAACCTGGCTTTGCAGGGTAACAACCTGCCTGCCTTAATAGCATCGGAGGATGACCAGTCCATTGTGTACAATGCCATAAAATCCAAAGGAAAATCCCTTTTTACTTTTATTCAAAGTAAGGTAGGCGATGAAGAATTTGACGATTTTTTATATAATATGCTTGATGAAAACAAGTTCAGTGAAATAAACATTAAAAAATTTAATGAGAGACTTCTGAAGGAATTCGGATTTGACCTGAAGCCATATATTGAAGAATGGTATAACAACCGTGAACTTCCGGGGGTTTTAATCAGTGATATTAATGGATACAAAGTGTTTGATGAAGACCGGTCCCGCTTCCAGGTTACTTTTAAGATTTCGAATCCTGAACCCGCTGATGGATTAGTAGTGGTTTCATTCAGAACATTTGGCGGAGGGCGTGGAATGGGTGGCGGCATGGGAGGAGGGGGAGGTTTACGTACTCCGGGTATGGGGTTTGCAGGTGCTGACCATGAACAGATTATTCATATTCCTGCCAACCATACAAAAGAAATTGCGATTTTACTTGATGCCGCCCCACGGCTCATGTCGGTTAATACCCTGATATCAAAAAATATTCCTTCTACCCTTAGTAATATCTTTGGCACATTCGAGCTTGATAAAAAAGCAGTACCCTTCGAAAGCGAACGATTGATAGAATATTCTCCGGAAGCTTCAGAACCGGATGAAATCATTGTTGACAATGAAGACAGTGGATTTAAAGTTATTAAATCGGGCTCGGAAAGCGCCCTTAAGAAATTGCTTAATATTTCTTCAGATGAAGATAAGGAGAAATACGTTTCATTCCGGTTATGGAGACCTCCATTGAATTGGCAGGCGACTACTAATTCTGCATTTCATGGTAAATACATCCGTTCTGCATATTTCACAAAAGCTTCAACAGGTAATAGTATAGCTATTTGGAATGCTGAAATTATCGAAGGTGGATATTATGATGTTTATTACTACGTTCCGCAATTAAGGATGAGTGGTATGCGTGGTCGCGGAATGGGAGGCGGACAAGGAAGCGGGCAACCACAGGAGGAAATTAAGGATGAATATCATTTTAGTGTGTATCACGATGATGGTAAAGAAGAGGTAATTCTTGGATTGAAGAACATTGAATACGGGTGGAACCATCTGGGTTCTTACTACCTTTCTCCGGATTCGGCAAAAGTAGAATTAAGCAACGAATCGCCGGGAAGAGTGGTTATTGCCGATGCGGTTAAATGGGTGAAACAATAGTATTTGGTTACTAATCAATTCAACTAAAAGAAAGGACATAATGAGTTATGTGCCAAAGGTATTACTTTGGGAGAATGTTGGAATGTTGGAATATTGGAGTATTGGAATATTGTGCCAAAGGTATTCTTGGAGAAGAATATCGAGTTTATTAATTTTTATTTGATTATTAGCAATTTAGGATATTTTGGAAGAGAAAGATAGAAAAAATAGAAACAGAGGTTACAAAAAATTGAGGATTTGGCAAGATACATTGTATGAAAAACATTATTCCATTATTCCAATTTTATTGGAGTAATAGATGAATAATCACCTGAATAGTTACAGCTTTCATTAAATATTGATCAAATCGTATTTATCTGTATTAATGAGGCAATAAATTTTATTTTATCATGATTCGATTTATTAAATACTACAAATCATTCGTTAGCATCTTTATCGTAAGTGCCGGGTGCTGGTTGTTTGTAACAAACAGCTTTGGACAAACTATATTAACACTGGATAGAGCGTTTGGGATTGCGATGACCAACAGTCCGGATATCAGGCGTTCGATGTTGAATCTGGAAAGAAGCCGTGAGTCACTTAACGCCCAGAACGCTGCATTAAAATCAAATTTCTCCCTTTCATTAACCCCTGTTGATTATAATCTTAACAGAAATTATGATGATTTTGCAGCAACCTGGTATACGGATGAAACAAAGAGATCTTTTGGGACTTTTACCATTGCTCAGCCAATAAAACTAACAGACGCAACACTTTCACTGAACAACCGGCTTTCATGGCAGGATACCCATATCGAAACTGCTCAAACGACTCGAAACAACAAGTCATTCAGTAATAATTTGTTCCTAAGTCTTAATCAGCCCCTGTTCACATATAACCGGACAAAACTGCAGTTGCGTGAGCTGGAATTGGATCTGGAAAATGCAACGTTACAAAATGCTATTCAGAAACTTAATATCGAAAAAAATGTAACACAAGGGTTTTATAATGTTTATCAGAATCAAATGAGCCTCCAGATAGCCAGGGAAGAATTTGAAAATATGCAACAAAGCTATGAAATCATAAAGAATAAGGTTGAAGCGGGATTATCGGCAATGGAAGAACTTTATCAGGCAGAATTAAACCTTGCTACCAGCAAATCCAACTACCAAAACCAACAGGTATTGCTGGATAATTCTAAGGACGCATTTAAACAACTTATTGGATTATCTCTGTTTGAAGAGATCACGGTTCTTGCTAATGTGACACATGAACCCATACATATCGATCTGGAGAAAGCTATAGAATATGGTTTAAGTAACAGGATGGAATTAAGGCAGAGAGAAATAGATATCGAAAATTCCCAGTTCGATCTGGTCAGAACATCTGCCATGAATGAATTTAAAGGTGATATGTCGGTTTCAGTGGGACTTTTTGGAGATAATGAGCAATTTGGGGATATTTATGAAACCCCCACAAAAAACCCACAGGTCTCATTATCGTTTTCAATCCCGCTTTGGGACTGGGGAGAAAAAAAATCAAGGATCAAAGCCACCGAAGCAAATATTAAAACACGAGAGTTATCCCATGAAGATGAGAGAAATAATATTATTATTAGCATAAGGACAGTTTACAGGAATTTACAAAATCTTGAAAACCAAATTGAAATTGCACGTCAAAACGAAAAAAATGCCCAGTTAACCTATGAGATCAATCTGGAACGATATAAAAACGGAGATCTGACCAGCATGGACCTGAATCTTTTCCAGGCCCAGCTTTCAGAGAAAAAAACAGCGTTAGCAAAGTCATTGGTCGATTATAAAATGGAATTGTTAAATATGAAAATACAATCGTTGTGGGATTTTGAAAAAAACCAGCCCTATCTGGCACTAAAAATGATTAAATAACTAAAATATTTTAACATGAAACATAAAATACTCCTTCTTGTTTTAGGCGTTTTGTTCATCGCAGCTTGCAGAAATCAGGAATCCAACCTGGATACAGACATTGCCATTCCGGTTTCCGTTGAAGAAATCAAGCCAAAAGCCATCGAACAATTCATTACCACAACCGGAACTGTCCTGTCGGTAAAGGAAGTTACGCTTAAATCCCAAATTTCCGGATATTATTATATCTTGAAAAATCCTAAGACCGGTCGACCTTTTATGTTAGGAGATTTTGTGAATAAAGACCAGGAAATTATCCTTTTTAAAGACGAAGAGTACGAAAACAACATCAAGATTGAATCCCAGGAACTTAACCTTGACATTTCAAAACGGGAATTTGAAAAACAACAATCACTTTACGAGAAAGGCGGGGTAACTTTAAGGGAATTAAAGAATGCTGAAGTGGACTATATCAATGCACAATATGCTTATGAAAATGCAAAAATCCAGTTGGCCAAGATGAAAATAAAGGTACCTTTCAGCGGCATTATCATCGATCTTCCCTATTATACTGAAGGTACAAAAGTTGAAGCTAATTTGTCTATGGTGACGCTTATGAATTATCAACAACTATATTTGGAAGTTAATTTGCCTGAGAAGAACTTTGATATTTTGAAAGTAAATCAGACTGCCCGGATCACCCATTATACATTACCCGAGGATACATTGTCTGGTAAGATCACCCAGCTTTCCCCTGCCATTAACGAGGAATCCCGGACATTCAAGGCTATCCTCCTGATCAATAACCCGGGAACCATTATACGCCCGGGCATGTTTGTGAAAGCCGATATTATTGTGGCCCGTAAGGACAGTGCAGTTGTTATTCCGAAAGATATCATTTTATCCAAACAAAGAGGTAAAACCGTGTTTATTGTGCAACGAGGTGCAGCTATGGAACGGGTTATCACAACCGGATTGGAAAACCCTGACGAAGTTGAGGTAATTCGGGGTTTAAAACCAAATGATCGCCTGATAATAGATGGATTTGAGACCCTGGGTAATCAAACCAAAGTGAAGATAATAAAGTAAATGTAGAATTCTTTTCGAACTGTTGTAATGTAAACTTTATGAGAAAGCTTGTCCAATTTTCTGTCGATTATCCAATTACCATTCTGATGCTTGTACTGGCAATACTTCTGCTTGGGTATATTTCATTCGGGAAATTGGGTATCGAACTGTTCCCCGATTTGAATAACCCGCGCATCTTTATCGAATTAAAGGTGGGTGAGCGGCCCCCGGAGGAATTGGAAAAACAATACGTTGATAATATTGAATCCCTGGCCATCAGACAAAAAGACGTTATTCAGGTTTCATCGATTTGCAGGGTTGGCTCTGCCCAGATTACCGTGGAATATGCATGGAACAAAGATATGGACGAAGCCTTCCTCGATTTGCAGAAAGAACTTACCAATTACAGTCAGAATTCAGATATTGAGGAACTTAATATTACACAACACGATCCAAATGCTGCACCGGTGATGGTTGTAGGGCTTACCCATCTGTCGATTGACAATATGGACGAATTGCGGAAAACCGCTGAAAATTACATACGGAATGAACTGATCCGGCTCGAAGGTATTGCCGATGTGAAGTTATCAGGACAGGAAGAGAGTGAGGTTATTATCAATACCGATAATTATCTTTTGGAAGCCTTTAACCTGACAATGGATGATATTACAAGGCAGATCCAGAATTTTAACAGGAATGTTTCAGGCGGATCCATTGAGGAAATGGGTGTTCGGTATGTAATAAAAGGTATCAGTGTTTTTGAGGATATTGATGACATTGGCAATATTGTTGTCGGCTTCCGACAAAATGAGATCAATGAAAATTCATCCGCCGGAAAGGTGCCTGTATTCCTGAAGGATATTGCAAAGGTTGAATTTCGAAATAAAGACCCGCTTAACATTGTCAGGATCAATCAAAAACGTTGTATCGGATTATCCATTTATAAAGAACCGAAGTTTAATACGGTTAAAGCAGTGTCCGGGTTGCAGGAAGCACTTGCCGGTATGAAAAAAGCATTGCCCGGATATGAATTTACCATTGTTCAAAACCAGGGTAATTTTATCACCAGTGCGATAAATGAAGTAAAAGAAACAGCACTATTCGGTATTCTTTTTGCCATTTTTGTAATCTTTGTTTTCCTCCGGCGCATAGGCACAACTGCCATAGTAAGTATTGCCATCCCTGTTTCCATTATAGCCACCTTTAATTTAATGTATTTCAATGGACTGACTTTAAACATCATGACATTGGGTGGTTTGGCATTAGGTGCAGGAATGTTGGTCGACAATGCCATTGTGGTGATGGAAAATATTTTCAGGAATCTTGAAGCAGGCATGTCGGTGAAGGATGCAGCCATACAAGGAACGGCTGAGGTCGGCGGTGCAATAACGGCTTCCACCTTTACAACCATCGTGGTATTCCTGCCAATTGTATACCTCCATGGTGCCTCAGGTGAGTTATTTAAGGATGAAGCGTGGACCGTTGCATTCTCATTATTATCATCCTTGTTTGTTGCCATTCTTGTAATCCCCGTACTTTTTACCCGTTTCTTTGGTAAACGGCAAATTCAGAAGAAAACCAAATCGGTTCACTTTAACTGGTACCCGTTGTTTCTATCAAGACTTCTGACTAAAAAATGGCTGATCGTTGTATCGGCTGTAGCCATGGTGGGAACAGCCGTAATACTGGTCCCTGTAGTAGGCAGTGAATATATACCAAAAACAGAAACATATGAATTTTCCATTGAGCTGAAGCTACCGGAAGGGACTACCCTTGAACGTACTTCACAAACCGTTCAGAAAATTGAAAATATTATTGTTACACTCATAGGTGATGAACTGGAAACAATGTACAGTCAGGTAGGACCTACTACCGACATAAGCGAGGATGAGGAATCGGTTTTTGAAGATGAAAATACGGCATCCATAAAAATTATCTTAAAAAAAGAACGTCAGGAATCTTCAGGTAGTTTTATTGCAGCAATAAGCAATATCCTGAAGGACATTCCTGGTATGGAAGTGCGGTTTATTCAGAGTGAAAGCGCTCTCCAACAAACACTGGGTACGGAAGAAGCACCTTTTGTTGTGGAAGTGAAAGGGAAAGAGTTTGACCAAATCGAGAACCTCACAAATCAGGTAAAAGAAAAAATGCTGGATATGGAAGACCTTTACAATATAAAAACTTCCATTGAAGAAGGCACACCGGAAGTTGAAGTTATCATCGACAGGCAACAGGCTGGAACCTTCGATCTTAGCGCGAATGAAATAATTTCACAGCTTAAAGACCAGTTAATGGGAGCTAATGCCGGGGAATTTGAAAGCAAAGGGGAGATGAAAGATATTGCTGTGAAACTACCTGAAACCAGTATCTATCAATTGGAAGACATACAAATTAAATCCGGTAATAAAAGCATCCGGCTTGGTGATCTGGCACGCATTAACACAATTGTATCACCTAGGGAGATCTACCGCAAAAACCAGAACAGAATAGGCCGGGTTACTTCCCAGGTTAAAAAAGATAAGCCTTTTGATCACATCGTTCATCAAATGGAAGAAAAGATAAGTCAAATATATTTACCTACTAATTATTTCATTCAAATGGCAGGTGAAGAAGAGAAAAGAAAAGAATCGATGCGCAATTTGACCTTTGCAATGATCCTGTCTGTTATTCTGGTATATATGGTACTTGCCTCACAGTTTGAGTCACTTATTCATCCTTTTACCATACTTCTAACCATACCGCTTGCCGGAGTAGGAGCAGTCCTGATCTTCTTCTTGTTGGGAAGATCACTGAATATTATGGCTTACATCGGAATCATTATGTTAATCGGAATTGCCGTTAATGATTCCATTATTCTTGTTGATTTAATTAATCAGTTAAAAAGGGAAGGCTTGTCGAGAATTGAAGCGATTATACAGGCAGGGCATCATCGGATTCGCCCTATCATTATTACAAGTTTGACAACCATTCTTGCTTTATTTCCATTAACGTTAGGAATAGGCGAAAGTGCAGCTTTGCGTTCACCCATGGCCCTGGCCGTTATCGGAGGTCTGGTAACCTCCACTATTTTAACCTTAATCGTGATTCCCTGTGTGTATTATGTTTTAGATCAGGTAAAGGAGAAGATTACATAATTGACCTCACCCCCTCTCTCCCGTAGGGATGACCGCCCGACCGAAGTTATTCGGGGGCAGACCTTTGGCACTAAAAACAGGAGAGGGGAGAAGCTGTGCTTCTTTTGAAATGGGAGGGATTTCCCCCTCCTGTTTTTAGGAGGGGACTAAGGGAGTGGTCAGAATAATAAAAACAATGAAGTTTATCATAAATAGAAAAACCTTTATCAGTATGCTCTTTCTGGGGCTTACCATGCTGGGGTATATTTCATACAAAAACTTACCGGTTGAGCTATTACCCTCCTCAGAATTACCTATGCTGATCGTTCAGGTTAGCAGCCGGATTGAGGTCGATCCAACCTATATGGAAAATAAAGGTGTCATTCCCCTTGAAGGAGCCATTGGTACATTGGAAGGAATTGAAAAAATAGAATCCTCAGCCACACAGAGGAGAGGTACAATATTCATTTATTATAATCAAAACATAAATACCAAATATGCTTATTTGAAACTCCAGGAAAAGATTAGTGCTGTGAAATCATCTCTGCCTGAAGAATTTACGGTTTATGTAGGCAAAATTGATCTCGACCAAATAGCTAATCAGTTTATGGGACTCCAGGTTCGTGGCGGAGGCGGTATTGACCGTGTACGAAATATAACCGACCAGATCATTGCTCCGGAACTTGAAAATATCGATGGAATTGCCAATGTTGAGGTTTATGGAGGACGCGAGAAATCGGTTGAGATCATCCTTGATGAAGAAGCATGCAAAGCTCATGGGATCACCCCTTCCCGGATAGGGAATATTATTAGTGCCAATGGAAGAGAAAAAGTTTTTGTAGGCCAGGTAGCCGGAATAAATAAGCAATATTTTGTAAATGTTACTGCTGAATACAGCAATATCAGCGATTTAGAAAATATGATTGTCTCGGTAAATGGTCCTGTGTTGCTTAAAGACATTGCTGAAATATATTTTGGACTGAAGGAAGGAACTTCTTATAGCCGCGTAAACGGGAAAGATGCCGTTACTCTTTTGCTCATTAATGATTCCCAGGTTAACCTGATTGACCTTTCTCATAAAACAATCGAAACTATTGATGACCTGAATAAGGAATTGAAACCAAAAGATGCTGAGATCGTTATTCAGAGCAACACAGCCGAGGTGATGGAAAACAACATCAATAAGGTCATTCAACTGGCATTGATCGGTGGTATTCTTGCTATTATCATTTTGTGGATGTTCCTCAAAAATTTTCGCCTGATAATTGCCATTGCACTTGCCATACCTATTTCTGTTTTTACGGCTTTTAATCTCTTTTATGCCTTTAACATTTCTATCAATATCTTTACCCTGATTGGTATGGCTCTTGCCATTGGGATGCTCCTTGACAACAGTATTGTTGTACTTGAAAATATATACAGGCATGCTTCACAGAATAAAAGTGCTGATGAAGCAGTCCTCCTTGGGACAAAAGAAGTCAGCCGGCCTGTTATTGCTGCAACCCTTACCACAATTACCGTTTTCCTGCCTTTTGTTTTTTCTTCAAACTACATGATCAAACTGATGGGTAATCACATAGGGGTTTCCATTATATCCACACTTCTGGTTTCCCTGTTTGTTGCACTTCTCCTTATTCCCATGATGACCCATTTTTTTATGGTAAAACAAAAAGGGAAAAAGTTGTTCGTTTTTGAAAGGATCTCACTGCATAACCGGTTGATCCAGATCTATGTCTTATTACTTAAATCATGCATGCGGTATCCTGCCAGGACCATTATCGGAGCCATCGTTGCTTTCTTTGCCACGGTACTGATTTCATTTGCCCTGAGTCTAAACACACTGGAGGAAGCGGATTCCCCTGAATTCAACCTTTATGTTACCATGCCAAAGGGTGCCACACTGGAATCGACTGATAAAGTGGTTGCAGAAATTGAAAAGCGGGTGGAGAATATTGAGGAGAAGAAAGATGTTATTAGTGAAATAAAAGAAGAAGAAGCGATTATTACTATCGTACTGGAAGAAAGTTATCAGGATATCAAAAAAAGGAATCTTGCTCAAATAAAAAGTGATATTGAGGAACGGATTAAAAATATTACTTCTGCTGAAATCAGTACTGAACAACCCCGGTCAAGTCAAAGTTACAGGGGAGGTTCAGGAGCAAATTCCGGAATGGAATTTCAAAGACTTCTTGGGATCGGCGTTCAAAGGGAGAAAGTGGTCATTAAAGGACAGGACTTCGATAAGATGCGAAACGTGGCAGAAGATATTCAATACTATCTTGAAGAATTGTCCTCTATTCAATCGGTTAATCTGAATGTTTCCGATAACCGTCCTGAAATTCATCTTTATTTTGATACCCGGTTGATGAGTCAGTATAACGTTTCCTTAGCCGCTGTTTCTACCGAACTGAATTCTTTTCAAAATGAATTTCCCTCCGCAGTTAAATTCAATCAAGGTACCGAGGAATACGATATAATTATTAAAAATGGAAACAGCGATAAGGAAGCCGGGAAAAATATGGATGACCTGCGACAGCTACAGATATCAGGAAGTGAAGGAGCAGTTTACGAACTGGGCAATTTAAGCGATATTATTTATGCAACCGGAATGTCAAACATTAACAGGGTAAACCAGGAAAAACAGATTGAGTTGAACTATCGTTTTATTTCGGAAGTAAATGAATCAAAAAATTTGCTCGAAACATCCCGTTTTGAGATTGATGAGATCGTTGCGAGCTTGAATTTGCCTTCGGGTGTTGCCGTAGAGGTCCTTCATGAGGAATCTGACCTTGGGGATTTTTATTTCCTGATTGCTGCTGCATTTATTCTCATATATATGATACTTGCCTCTGTTTTTGAGTCCTTCTCCACACCGGTAGTATTAATGTTCTCGATTCCACTGGCCGCAATTGGTTCATTTATAGCTTTGATCTTTACAGGAAACTCACTGTTAAATGCCAACACGCTGATAGGGTTCTTAATCCTGTTAGGTGTGGTAGTAAACAATGGGATAATTTTAATTGATTACTCTAAATTATTACGCAGGTATGGCTATAATCGTTCCAGGGCATTAATGACGGCAGGCCTGGCCAGGGTTCGGCCTATATTAATAACAGCCATAACTACGATAGTTGCTATGTTTCCTCTTGCTATGGGACAGGCAGAGTATGTAAGTACGATTGGTGCTCCATTTGCCATTACCGTGATTGGAGGGCTTTCCCTCAGCACCCTGCTTACACTTGTGTTTATTCCAACGCTAAATTCCGGGTTGGAGACGTCTCTTGCCTGGATCCGGCAACTAAACTGGAAAATAAAAAGCATACAATTGATCTTATTTGCAGTTGGCTCCGGGTTAATTTATTACACAGTCGATACCCTTATCTGGCAGCTTATCGACCTTTTTCTAATTATCATCCTTATCCCCGGACTAACTTATTTTATTAAAACCAGTTTGAGGCAGGCAACAACCAGGCTGATTGGAGAAGATGAGGATATATATATTAAAATTCAAAGATTGGTAAAGATATACGATCGCGACAGCCGCTTCATCAGGGAATGGAAGGCAGGGAAACGAATAACCCAACGTACAGGACAGGATACCGGCTATTCCGGCTGGTCTGACCTGGACCAGTTAATCTGGCAATTACCCCTGCTGGGTTTTGTTGTCTGGTTCGTCTATTTTTATATAGACAGCGGATTCTGGCTTTTTGTGCTTTCACACCTGGTTTACTTTTATTTTTCCTTTATCTGGTTGCCGGTCGGAAGTTTACTTGAAAATCTTTCTGAAAAGAATGATAAAAGTCTCCTCCGGAAATTAAATAAACTGTTTATATCACTCTTTGTTTGGGGTTTCCCTTTGTTTAACCTGGTAGTATTTCAGCAAAGATGGGGAAATATTGCACTTATTATATTCATAGGACTTGTCTGGT
>CAZEWS010000078.1:0-13346 GCA_964515985.1 uncultured Rikenellaceae bacterium
AATGCATATTCCAGGTTAAACCCATGGTACTTAAAATATAGCTCCGGCACTCTTGAGCAAATAGCCCTTTTCCCGGTTATACGGTCAGTTACATATAATGCTGTGTTTTAGTGAAACAAACCTGTTTATCCTTTCACTTTTCTTAATAATAATTTTATTAAAAATTATCAATCAAAAATTCTTGTTCTGAAATCTAGTTTGTTTGAACGATTGTTGGTAAAATACAATCTGTCTCTACACCCTATGCCTCTTCCTCCCTGCGCTACGCTCTACGCGCCATGTGCTTTGCTCTTTAACTCCTCAGCCAATAGCGGATTACTGACTTACCGGTATTTAAAGGCGGGTTATTTCAATAGAAAGGTAGTAGATCCGATATGATTTCCTTCGAGGTACAGATAAACAGTGTAATTTCCGTGGATTAAATCACCGTTATTGTTCCAGTAGATACACATATCAACGTCCTGATTCAGGTAATCGACGGTTCGTATGGAAGAATATACAATTTGCTCATCTTCAAATTCGAATAAATTATCCGGAGAATCAACAAGAATTAGTTCATCCGGCCTGGCAATTCGCATATAAACATCTTTTTTACCGGCTTCAACAATGGGATTTTCACGCAGGGTAAAGCAAACACGGATTTTGTCAATTCTTTCTATCTTGTATTTTTCCCTACCTCTTGCATTTAGCGGGGTTGGAAGAATATTTTTGGCTAAAATGACGGAAGCAATTTCCACTTTGGAACTTAAATCTTTTTCTATCTGGGAAAGCTCAACGTTGATTTCCTGGACTTCTTGCAACTTTTTCCTTACTTCAATATTTTCGGTTGTAAGTTGTATATTTTTTGTGTTTAAAGAGTCAATCTGTACAATGTAGCTTTTCATTACTCTTCGTAAGGTAGCCAGTTCTTTTTTGTATAACCGGATCTTTTGTGCATTGGAGGCTTGTATAGTCAGTAAGCTTCTAATCTTGTTCTGTTCGGTCTCCAGTTTGGCATTCAAACTTTCGTTATTGGTTTTCAGGGTGTCATATTGAAACATCAAATTGGAAAGCTCGTTAGCCAGCGAATCTTTCTCTTCTGTTAAAATCTTTTCCATCTCGATCATTTCAGACTTTTGATTAAAGTACAGAAAAATCAAGGCACCCAAACAAAGAGCCAGGACAAAGGTTATAATGATAAGACCAACGGGTCTTTTTTTCCCTGGCTCTTCAGATATTTTATGGTTTAATATTTTTTCTTCACCCATTGTTGAAAGATTAGGCAGTTAAAAAACGCCACAAAGTTAAATATATTATATTTAAATCCTGGCTTTTCCCTGATTTGCCACTGCTTCCATTGCTTTTTTAACTTTTTCAGGATTACCCAGGTAAAAACTCTTAACGGGTTTTAAAAAGTCGTCCAATTCATAGATGAGAGGCAGTCCGGTGGGGATATTTAGTTTAAGAATTTCCTCATCGGAAATATTATCCAGGTGTTTCACAAGGGCCCTGAGGCTGTTACCGTGAGCGGCAATAATAATATTTCTATTGCTTTTAATTGCCGGTACAATTTCGTTGAACCAATAGGGCAAAAATCTTTCGACAGTATCTTTCAGGCATTCGGTTAATGGCAGGTTTTCTGCATTTACATCGTCATATAATGGATCATTACCCGGAAACCTGTCATCTTTTTCTTCAAGTGCTGGAGGAGCAATATCATAACTTCTGCGCCAGATAAGAACCTGTTCCTCTCCGTGTTTTGCAGATGTTTCTGCTTTATTTAAGCCCTGGAGAGCACCATAATGTCTCTCGTTTAGTCGCCATGATCTCTTAACAGGTATATTTTCAAGGCCCATTTCCTTAAGAGTGATTTCCAGTGTTTTGTTGGCTCTTTTCAGAACAGATGTAAATGCAAGATCAAAAACGAAACCTTCCTTTTTAAGTGCCTTCCCGGCTTCAGCAGCTTCCTCTCTTCCCTTATCGGTAAGGTCAACGTCTGTCCATCCGGTAAACCGGTTTTCCTTGTTCCAGATGCTTTCTCCATGTCGTAATAAGACGATCTTGTACATAATCTTATTTGATTTGGATATACTAATGATCGGGGATAGCTTTCTTTTTTATGAAGAAATAAACCAATAAGCCAAGCCCCAATAAGACAAACGGAATGCTTAACCATTGTCCCATATTGAGTGTCATTCCTGCTTCAAAATCCACCTGGTTTTCTTTAACAAATTCGATAAAAAATCTTGCGGTAAAAACGAGTACAAGGAAAAGACCGGATAAAAGACCATACCTTACTTTTCCCTCCTTTTTCATGTAAATGAGATATAATAAAACAAAAATCAGGAAATACGAAAGGCCTTCATAGATTTGTGTGGGATGTTTGGGTATGGTTTCTCCATTTTGCAAGAAGACAAAGCCCCATGGCAAGTTAGTTTCGATACCATATATTTCAGAATTCATAAGGTTTCCAATACGGATAAATAACCCGGACAAGGCCACTATAACAACAATCCGGTCGAAGACCCACAGAAAAGATTTTTTTGTTTTTCTTGAGAAGAGATACAATGCGGTAAGAATACCTATAGCAGCTCCGTGGCTGGCCAGGCCACCCTTCCAGACTTGTAAGATTTCAATCGGGTGGCTCAGGTACCAGGAGGGTTCGTAAAAAAAACAATGTCCTAAACGGGCTCCGATGATCGTTCCCAAAGCCATATATATGGTTAACTTATCGAGAATCTCAGTTCGTATTTTTTCAAGTTTAAAAAATTTAGCCATAATAAGGTAGCCAAAAAAGAATGCCGAAGCAAACAGTAAACCATACCAACGAATAGCAAATTTCCCGATTCTGACAATTTCCGGATTCACATCCCAGTTAATATAATCTAAAATCATCGGAGTAGAATTTTAAAACTCCAAAACTACGAAAATAATCTTCAATGTTAATATCAGCACATTCGATATTGTTAATTCTGGTTCCGGGTTTACTCATTCCCACATGCCTTCCCACGACCTGTTCGTGAAGTTTGGTTTCCACTTCGTTCCAACCAAACGTTCGGGCTACGGGCTAAAGAAAACAGTTTGAAGTTATTTTATTAGGCGCTTATTCCGGACTATTGTTACATGTTTCAAGTTTCTTGTTAAAGAATAATGGTAATGATTTTATGAATTAACCGGGTAATCTTTGTATGTTTGTAGATTATTAAAATTTGGTCGACAATCTTGATGAAACAGGCATTACAGGGATTAATCCTTCTTATTTTGGCCCTGCTTTATTTCCAGTGTGCGAGGGTTGGGACACCAACCGGTGGTGAGAAAGATAAAAGCCCTCCAAGGGTAAAAAAAAGTATTCCGGAAAATTATTCAATACATTTTGAAGGAGATAAAATTGAAATTGATTTTGACGAATTTTTCCGGTTAAGAGAATTGGACCAGAAGCTTGTTGTTTCACCCCCGTTGGAAGAAAAACCTGAAATACTCCCCAAAGGAAAAACATTGGTTATTGATCTGAAAAATAATGAACTCGGGGAAAATACCACCTATACCTTTAATTTTTCTGATGCGATTGTAGATAATAATGAAGGGAACCCGATTGAAAATTTTGAATTTGTATTTTCAACCGGAAACACAATTGATTCTCTTTCAGTGACAGGAACGATTATCCAGGCGTTTGATCTTCAACCGGAAGAAGATGTTTTTGTCATGTTGTATGAAAATTTGAATGATTCGGCGCCAATTAAAGAATTCCCTGCTTACATTGCAAAAGCGGATGACGAAGGTAAATTCAGGGTAAACAACATAAAAGCGGATACGTTCAGGGTTATTGGGCTGAAAGATATGAATCTGAATTATAAATTTGATCTTGCCGGTGAACCCATAGCTTTTATGGACTCATTGTTGTTTATTGGAATGGGAAAGAAGACCGAATTGGTAAGAGTTGATACAACGCAAACAGGAAAAGCATTAATTAAACCCCCGAATATTAAACTCTATTTATTCACTGAAGAGGAGGAAGAACAATACTTGAAAAGCTCGGAAAGACCCAGCTCTTATCAAATCATATTCATTTTTAACAAGCCCCTGACCACAGAATTGATTGTGAATCCGGTTGATTTTTCTCCACCTAATGATTGGAATCTGATAGAAGATTATCCGAATGGAGATACCATAAGTTATTGGATTAAAGATTCGACCATAGCAAATACTGAAGTTCTTACCACAGAATTAATTTATCCGGTAAAGGATTCTACGGGTGTTTTTAAACCATATTCCGATACGGTAACCCTACGGTATTCCAAGCCGGTAAAAGCGAGAAGAAAAAGGAGACAGGAAACAGAGCAAGAAGAGCAGCTTTTAAAACTGGGTATTAACGTAACCCGTGGCAGCAGGCTGGATTTAAACAGCAATATTTTAATTGAAAGCCCGACTCCTGTTTTGAATATTGATACATCGATGATAAATATCCTGAAAATTGAAGATACAGTTGAGATCGAACAGGATTATCGTTTTTTTATTGATTCAATCCGAATACGGAAGTTTTGGATATGGCTTCCATGGGAAGAAAACTCCTCCTATAAAATATGGATAGAACCAGGGGCTTTTGAGGATATATATGGTATTAAAAATGACACGGTAATAATACCCTTCAGAACACAAGAGATGGATTTTTATGGAAATTTAATTGTATCGGTTCAAAATGTTAAAACCGGGGTGATTGTTCAATTGTTGGATGAAAAAAATAATAAACTAAAAGAGGAATACATTGAAAACGATAAGGAAGTCAAGTTCACCTATTTATATCCAAAGAAATATAAACTGAAGGTAATATTTGATAAAAATAAGAACGGGATATGGGATACCGGGAATTATCTTAAAAAGATCCAACCGGAAAAAGTCTTATCTTATTCGAAAGAAATAAATATACGGGCGAATTGGGATCTGGAAATTGACTGGGATATTGAAGCAAAAAATAAAAAGTAATTCTTTAAAAAAATTCAATCTCTTGAGGATAAAATCGGAAAGGTTAATTCGTAAATCTTTATACATTTGTCAATTAAGCGGATTAAAATCAACTTTAAAATGAACACAACACGCACTAACAGTTTTAGATCCGTTCCTGTTTTTCTTGCCTTTTTATGTATGGGCTTTGGAGATGCTGTAGGACCTTTTGTCGGGCTGGCCAAAGAACATTTTCAGTTATCCAATTTTATGGCAACCCTAATTCAGTTTGTTGGGTTTATGATGTTTTTTATTCTTTCTATTCCAATGGGAATATATCAGGATAAGAAAAATAAAAAACATGTATTGGGTTTAGGCTTGATTGTTGCCCTTATAGGGCTTGTTATTCCAATATTCAAAGGGTTGGAATCGTATGCTGTTTTTTTATTAACGATTTTGTTATTAGGTGGTGGGGCAGCTATTCTTCAGGTGGCGGGTAATCCAATAATGCGCGATGTGTCGCCGGAAGGAAAGTACTCAAGGAATCTATCGTTCGGGCAATTTGTGAAAGCAATAGGATCATTGTCGGGGCCGATCATTCCCGTTGTGGCGGCAAGGTGGTTCGGTGCCGGCTGGGAGGTTATTTTTCCTATATATTCCATAGCATTATTGATCACCCTTGTTATACTTAGTACAACGAAAATTGATGAGAAAAAAGAAGAAGGGGCAAGTGCAGTTACATTTGCCTCTAGTTTCAATCTCTTGGGGAATGGGTATGTAGCTATGATGGTTCTTGGTATTTTCATTTATGTTGGTGCAGAACAATGTATGAGTTCCGGAATTCCGTTGTTCCTGAATGAAAAGTACGGTATTGATATTGAAAGCCTCGGGCTAGCAGGAACGGGTTTGTTCTTTTTTGCATTAATGATTGGAAGATTTTTAGGCGGGTTAATTTTAAACTGGATGTCGGCAAAATCTTTTCTGGTTACAACGGTACTCTTTTCCTTTCTGGGAATTATTGGATTATTAGAAGGCCCTCAGGCAATTGTAGTTGTTAGCATTTTGCTTATTGGGTTGGGCTTTGCCAATATCTTTCCATTGACCTTTTCCATTACGGTCGATCGTATGCCGGATCGCACAAATGAGCTATCAGGGCTTATGGTTACCGCCATTGTGGGTGGCGCTATCCTGCCACTCATTATGGGAAAACTTGCCGATGTTTCCAACATTACCATTGGCTTATTAGTGCCCCTGGCAGGAATGTTATACATTGCTTATGTTGCACTTCGTACTGTAAAAATAAAATAATAAAAAAATTAACGAATGAAAGAAATTGCGATAGGAATTGATATTGGAGGGACCAATACTGTTTTAGGAATAATTGACCGGGAAGGAAATATTCTGGCAGAGAATGATGTGAGTACAAAAGAATTCCCTGATGTAAATGATTTTATCAATATGCTCCACAAGACCATTCAGGAGACTCTGACAACCCTGAAGGAGCAGGTTGAACCAATGGGGATCGGAATTGGTGCTCCCAATGCAAATTATTACCGTGGTACCATCGAGCACGCACCAAATTTAGTTTGGAAGGGAATTATTCCACTAAAAGAAATGATGGGAAAATATTTTGAATTTCCTATAGTTGTTACAAATGATGCAAATGCTGCTGCTATGGGGGAAATGATTTATGGTGGCGCAAAAAAGATGAAAAACTTTATTGTTTATACCCTGGGTACCGGTTTAGGTAGTGGTATTGTCATTAACGGGGAAGTTCTTTATGGATACAGTGGTTTTGCAGGAGAGATCGGACATATTATTATGGTTTCCGGTGGTCGTGATTGTGGTTGTGGTCGTAAAGGATGTCTTGAAAATTATGTGTCTGCAACAGGTCTCTGCAGAACAGTGACCGAATTACTTGGAGAAAGAAGAGAAAAAAGTGAATTGCGGAAAATCAATTTTGAGGATTTAACCTCAAAAAAAATTGCAGAAGCTGCTGAAAGCGGAGATAAGATTGCGCAGGAAGCATTTGATAAAACTGCACGCATGTTGGCTTTGTCAATCGTAAATGCTGTTGCTTTTTCAAGTCCGGAAGCCATTTTTCTTTTCGGTGGACTCGCTCAAGCGGGGGATCTGATTTTTGGCCCAACCCAAAAATACATCGACGAGTTCATTCAAGTCGTATTTAAAGATACCGTAAAATTACTGCCTTCACAGATCAAAGAAAACAATGCAGCTGTTTTGGGTGCCAGTGCATTGGTATGGAATGAGTTAGCCAGGGGGAAACAGTTTGAATAAACAGCAAATTATCAAATCTAAAGCCCTGTAAATGGAAGAAGTAGCTATTGGAATCGATATAGGAGGAACCAATACCGTTTTTGGATTAATTGACAGAAACGGAAAGAATCTGGGGGAAGGTTCTGTTTCTACCGGTTCTTATTCAGATATTGAAATGTTCCTGTTAGCACTTTATGAAGAAATAAATGTTTTAATTTCAAATGCAGAGGAAGAAATGCAGATTAAAGGAGTTGGAATAGTTGCTCCAATGGGGAATTATAAAAAGGGAACAATTGAACATGCTGCTAATCTTCCATGGAGGGGAATAATTCCGTTGGCAAAGAGCTTTGAGAAAATTTGCCGGAAACCTGTTTTAGTTACCAATGATGCAAATGCAGCAGCCATTGGAGAAATGATGTTCGGGGGAGCTAAAGGCATGAAGGATTTTATTATGATCACCCTGGGAACGGGGTTGGGTGGCGGAGTTGTTACTAACGGCGAGCTGGTTTATGGGCATGATGGTTTTGCCGGTGAAATCGGGCATATTAAAGTTGATCCTCAAGGACGTATTTGTAATTGCGGAAAGAGAGGCTGTTTGGAAACATATGCATCGGCTACCGGCATCAAACGAACGGTTTTTAAGCTTCTGGCTGATTCGAATAAGAAAAGTGAGTTAAGAGATATCTCATATAATGAATTGGATGCAAAAAAAATTCACGAAGAAGCGAAAAAGGGAGACCAAATCGCTCTTGATGCCTTTGATTATACAGGAAAGATATTGGGAAAGGTTTTAGCCGATTGTGTTGCTTTTTCCAATCCGGAAGCTATTTTCCTTTTAGGAGGACTGGCTAATGCCGGAAAATACATCTTTGATCCCACAAAGCACTATATGGAGAAAAATTTGTTAACTGTTTATAAAAATAAAGTTAAAATTCAACCTTCGAAACTGGATAGTGCAAATGCAGCCGTCCTGGGCTCCAGTGCTTTGGTCTGGAAAGAATTGGAACAGTAGAACTTTTAATTAGTTATATAGATAAAAAGCATAAGGGAATCAAATTTCTTTATGCTTTTTTTCGTTTAAAACAGAAAATCGTGAAATGAACCTGGGAATTATTGTTCTCTTTTTACTAATTTTGTTTCGATGAGCAATTTTTTTCAGTTTTTTATTCATTTACTGGTCATTTCGGCTTTCCTGCTGATTTTTATTATGACATTTGTTTTCATCAAACCTTTCCGGATCAACCGGAAAAGAATGGTGTCAACCATTGTTTTAAAAACAGGATACCTGGTTTATATGCTGATTCTTCTGTCTTTTTTCTATTTTCTAATTTTCGTGGACAAAGATCTTCAGGATTTGATTACCGATACTCATTTTATTTTAATCCTTTTGTGTTTATTTGTTCCGAATATTGGAATTTTGATACGGAGGAAAATCAGGGAAAGGAGAACTCATTATAACTATTTGGTCACTTTTGTAAACTTGATAGCAATAACATATCTGATATATATGTTTTACCAGATCCAGTTAATTACTTGAATTCTGGGTTCTCTGTTCTCAGTTCCGGGTTCCCAGTTACAGTTTCAGGTTACGGGTTACGAGCTGCAGGATTTGGTTCCCTGTTTTTATCAAAGGTATCCCCTTTATCTTTTTACTTTTATCTTTTGTCTTGATCAGTCATTCAATGGTCATTCGATAGTCATTTGCTCGCTGACGCTCGCTGTCATTCGCTTCGCTGTCATCTGGAGGCTGGCGACTGGTTCCTTTACACTATGTGCTTTGCTCTATGCACTAATTTCAACAATTTAGCCATTTAACAATGTTATCAGTTACCTCCTTCCTTATCCAGCCCCCAGCAACAAGTACCCAGAACACACTTCTCACCATTCATCCAATGCTACTAATAACTTAAGCTCGATAGTTTTCAGCAATGGCCATATTTATAAACCAGTTAAAGGGATACATTGCTTTAAAAACCCTGGTAATTTCTTCAGTTAATTTCTTACTCTGAATAAAGTCATCCGGAACACTCTTGATGACAGTATAACTTTTATATTTAAGCAGTTCGATTTCAGGAAAGTCACCGGGAAAGCCGCGAGGAAAAGTTTTTAATTTTTCACCGGAGATTTCTCTGAAATGGTACTTAAATTCTTTATGATTAATGATAAACTTAAATTCTTCGATGTTTTCAAATATTTCTTTTCGTACTACTCTTAAAGTTTCGGCAGGGGGCATATATATGCCTCCCCCAAGGAAAGAACTTCCGGGTTCAATATGCAGATAATAGCCGGCATTCCCGCTTTTCCTTCCATCTTTAACAATGTGAGTGCCAAAATTTGTTTTATAAGGGGACTTATCCTTCGAAAACCGGACATCACGGTAAATTCTGAAAATGCAATCTTTTGCTGGTAAATAACGTATGTCGGAATCAAATTTTTGTATTTCGCCAATGAGACAGTTCACATAAACTTCAAATTCTTCCCTTGACCTTTGATACCATTTTTTGTTTTTATTAAACCAGTCTCGATTATTGTTTTCTTTCAACGTCGTGAGGAATTTAATAATATTAGGACTAATCATCTTTTGTATCTATTTAGACTTCGTCTGACCACTAAGATGTTCAAATTTATTATTATATCTCATCATTAGCATAATATTTTATATCTCATTATTAAGTTAAACAGTAGCAGTGGTCTGACGAATATATAACTCTTCGGTAGCAGTAGTGGGATGATTTACATGTTTTTCAACAATATGGTGTTTATATCATTGTGTTTCTATCTTTGCGAATAAAAATACTATAGTAAGATTTTAGTTGTATTCGCTTTTACGCAGTCCTGTTTTGAATCTTTTCTTTGTTGTATGCTTCCTATTTAACATAAAATTGTAAACTACTAAATTATTTATAATTTTAGAAAAAGGCTCTTAAAAACGGAATCACTACCAGTTTACTATTAAACCATGAAGAAATATGCCATAATCGTTGCTGCAGGATCAGGGATCCGGATGAAAAGCAGGATTCATAAACAATTTTTACTCCTTGGAGGAATACCTGTCCTTATGTTTTCCGTAAAGGCATTTTATGAATTTGACAGAAAAATAAAAATAATACTTGTTCTCCCAAAAGCTCAGATAGCTTATTGGGACAAATTATGCCGGGAATTTAAATTTGAAATAAAACATGAAATAGTTGAAGGTGGAGCCAACCGTTTTGAATCAGTGAAAATTGGTTTGTCGCAAATCGATACGGATGGTTTGGTCGCGATACATGATGGTGTAAGACCCCTGGTAAAGATTGAAACAATAAAAGAGGGCTTCGAAATAGCCCTTAAGTATGGAAATGCAGTCCCGTTTGTTGATGTTCAGGGTTCTGTTCGGTTATTTGATGGAAAAAGCAGCAGCCCCCTGGAACGAAACAAAGTTAAAATTATTCAAACCCCGCAAGTTTTTAGTGTAACTAAGGTAAAAGAAGCATATAATCAAAAGTATGATCCTTCTTTCACTGATGACGCAACCGTTGTGGAGTCAATGGGGGTAAAAATAATACTTTTTAAAGGAGATCAGGAGAATATTAAAATCACTACTGAGAACGATCTGGTTATGGCCGAATCATTTTTAAGAAAGATACAAAAGGGATTTAATTGAAAAAGAACACCATCGGTGTTCGATTATTGTAGAAGAAAACCAATTAATAGAGATCCCGGCAACTCCATCGGAGTTTTAGATTTACTTATATTGCGGTCTTACTACAATAATCCAAGACCGATGGTCTTGTCTTTGGATAGCAACTTAAATGTTGAGAGAACTAATATTTACCTATGCATTATCCAGATGAACTTAAATTCTTAACCGCGTGAAATAATGCTTCGCATTAAATCTACAATTTATTTGACGGGGCAGGTACCTTACAATGTATTAAATTTCAATATATCAAACAGTTTGGTTATTTTTCCGAAGGACTCCTTTGGCTGGAATTTATTTGTTTTTCGGCATTTTTATTGTTACTCGATTAAATAGGATTTGTTCATCACTCAGTTTAGTGTTTTTTTCAATCATTAGTGTTCTTGTAGCCAGCCTTGGATTATTTGATCTTTTTTGGTTTGTATCAAGGGAAAGTAATCGGGAAGTAACTATTAGAAAGGTCTGTGGTTCTTCATCAATAAGGATTCTATGGCTATTTGCTAAAAGATATTTAATTATACTCCTGGTAGCCAATGTCATTTCTATACCTATTGCATTTTATTTCATGAATCAATGGTTGCAGAATTATTCATATTCAACAAATATTGGTGTTTTAATTTTTTTATTATCCTGAATTCTTTATTGTCTGATATTAATTCTAACCATTGGGTCTCAAACATATAAAGTTTCGAACACTAATCCAACCGATGCATTGAGGCATGAATAAGAAAGATTGACCCTTTTGTTTTTTATTTTACTGACGTTTCGCAGATGAATTAATTACTTAGATTTTAATTAGTTACAAAAATAATAATTTACATAAAGTGCAGAATATCAAACAAATACACAATTCCATTTTTTGAATATCGAACAAGGAACATCGATTTTAGATTTTAGAAATAATTATGGTTTAATAGAAAATTCGAAATTCGTTATTCGTTAACTTAGCGAAGCGATCTCGCCGAAGGTAATCCTTGTTTACCCTGTGAAATTTCACAGGGTGAATTATTCACCTTAACAACATTATATTAAAGTGTTATCAAGTGCGAAACATTAATTATTTTAGTATACCATGAATCTTCAATGAAAAAGATAATACCCATAATATTTTTAATACAGATCCATATTCTTTCTTTTGCCCAGGAATCTTTTCCAAATAAAAGAAGCTATTTTTTCGAGGGTCTTTTTCAATATGGGTCAATTCTGCCACACAGGATTGCAATAAAGCATCTTCATACAGGGCCATTATTTGGTTATGAATTTAAATTTGGAATACAAACAATCGGTAACAATTTATGGAAAAAAATTTATAACCACCCAGAAGTTGGATTTGGGTTTTATGGTGCCAACCTTGGCAATCCGTCTGTTCTTGGCAATCCAAATGCATTTTATTCATTTATTAGAATTCCAATAAAAAGAGGGCGGAAGTTCATTCCTTTTTACCAGATTGCCACTGGTTTAACATATAACCTTAAACCATACGATCCGGTTGTTAACCCGGAAAACCTTGCCATTGGTTCGGAACTGAATCAATATTTCAATTTAAGCATAGGGGGAAGATTGAAGATAAATCCGAAACTCTGTCTAATAAATGAAATAGGGTTTACCCATTTTTCAAATGCTGCCGTTAAAAAGCCAAACAGGGGTATAAATTCCTTTAGTTATAAATTGGGTCTGAATTTTAATACTGTTCATCAGGAATTTGTTGGAAGGAAGTTTGAAATTCCAGATTTCGAACCGCTTTATGAATTTTATATTTTTTATGGAGCAGGCCTCAGGCAACATGACCCCGGGGACGAATTTTACTTTACTTCAACGATTTCAACCGGGCTGTTACGACAATATGGCCATAAAGGGAAATATGGCATAGGGATGGATATTTTTTACGATGAAACCTTATATATTTTTGTCGATGATGAGCCATTCCTGAAATATGCCCTGAAACAAGGTTTTTTTCTTTCACACGAATTTATTATATCCGGTTTTTCAATTGTTACCCAATTAGGAATTTATACCTATCAAAAAAGCTTTGCTCACCACACATTTTATAATAGAATTGGATTAAAATATAAATTCTCAAAGCATTTCTTTACCAATATCTCCATTAAATCCCATTCTGCCAAAGCAGATTTTGTTGAGGCAGGACTGGGATACTATTTCCTTAAGTAATTAACATATAATGAATTGTGGTTGGCCAGTTTTTCAAATTTTAGGCATTCCAAACTTTGACATTTATTTTGCGGAAACGACAGAAACATTTATTATAATATTTGTTTCCAGAGTTTTTCTATGTATGTTTGCAACATGAATCAGAAAACAGATGAATTATTCGTAAGAGTGTCGTGTCTTTTTAGCCTTTGCCCCTCTTTTCCTGCCAGGTCTGTCCAACGATTTGTTTCCTTTCTCTGAATGAAGAAAAAATATATCATCAGATTCCAATATCAAATCAATATGTCTGAACGATATCCCACAC
>CAZEWS010000079.1:0-12970 GCA_964515985.1 uncultured Rikenellaceae bacterium
AAGCATTATTTTTTGTCTCGATACCAACATATCCATTCTTCCTTGTATAGGTGTACATTTTCCCTTCTGACTGGTCAAACTTGTTAAGTCCAATGTTTGTCCCAATGTAAATATTGTTGTTCCCGTCAACATTAACCAATGTTATATTATTGGCAAGCAGGCCCACATTTTGGGTAAAATGGTTAATAATACTGTCTTCACTTAATACGAATAATCCGGTACTCGTAGCTATCCATAATTTCCCGTCCTTATCCTCCACAATTGATTTTGGTGCAATTTCTCTACCCAGATCAATTCTCGTGAATATACCCTCATTAATGTTGAGTTTTGTTAATCCTTTCTTCCTTTCCGATCCTATCCATAAATTTCCTTTCGTATCAATATATAAAGCCGTAATCCCGTTCCCCACCAGTCCATCGATCTGTGAGTATCTTCTCCCCTGCTCCTTTTCAATCTCCCAAAATCCCAGGCCATCATTTGTTCCAATCCATAAATTATTATTATCATCTATCTCAAGAGCTTTTACAATCTGATCACTATGCAGGTTTTTATTTAAATACGTATCGAAAATAAATCTGCCTTCTGTTGAAAGATATTGAAACACACCTCCTCCCTCAGTGCCTATCCATAAGTTACGGTCTTTATCCTCACGAATGAATCTTATTTTGTCATCGATTAAATTTTGTTCACGATTGTAATAGACAAAATTTTCTCCCTTTGGTTTGTCCGGATCATACACAGAAATGCCCTTATTCGTCCCAAACCAAAACTTACCCTGCTGGTTCTGATAAACAGCCCAGACATTTTTATCACCCAATCCATCATTAGGTGTTATTGTAATAAACTCCTCACCCTTAAATATATTTAGCCCATGAAACTGGCTGCCAATCAACATGTTGCCTTCATGATCTTCGATAATACATTGTATATGTGTTGCATTAAGTCCATTTTCAGGATTATAGACCTTTATTTCATCCCGATAGAATTTGGTAATCCCTCCCCCCCAGGTGCCCACCCATATTTCTCCTTTTCTATTTTCTGTTATATAACTTACCCAGTTATTTGAAAGACCATCCCGTTTATCATAAATAGTCATTTTCCCCGAATCGATTTCATACTTGTATAATCCGCCATGATAGGTCCCAAACCACAAATTACCCTTGCTGTCTTCAAACATCGTTGTTTTCATCCAATATTTTGTCAGGCCCTCCGGCAGGAATGATTCGAACCTGTTTTCTTCCTTAATATATTTTTTAATACCTACATCAGTAAGGCAGTAAAAGGTCCCATCTTTCGTGGTTGTTGTTGAACCAAAGACTTTATCACTTAAGCCCTCTTTCCCTTTAAAGTGTAATGCCTTAACGGTATTTAAATCGCCATAAGGACTTAATACCAGTACAGCTCCCGAGGAAGATGTGGTAAACCAGATTTGATTCTCAGTGGTTTCAGTTATGGATGTGATATCACTGTTTAAAACTATAGTGTCGAAAGTCAAAATTTCAAATTCTTGTCTATTAAACCGGGATATCCCTCCGTCAAGATGGCCAAACCAGATATTTCCTTTTGAATCCTCGAAAAGGGAAAAAACCCCATTCTCAGCCAATCCTTGTTCAGAAGTAAAATTCTCGAAGATAAGCCCATCGAACCGGGATACACCGCTCTCCGTTCCCAACCAGATAAAGTCCTGGCTGTCCTGAATGATGATATACACTTTCGATGAACTTAATCCTTCTTCAACTCCATAATTGTCAAAATAATATGATTGTGCTAAAAGCGGACAGGTTAAAAACAAGGTACTACAAAAAAAAATTATTCGCTTTTTCAAGCGAATAATTCTTTCTAACACAGGGGAAGAATTAAATATCATGTTTCAATATTTTATCATAAAGAAAAATGTTCCATTTTCATCCTCGAGTCCGGCAATTTTTCCAAATTTTGGCTTTTGTTGATTATTTTTAGCAACAGCTATTATTACGGTTTTTACAATATTTTCAATTGGGATACAAGCATTTGGATTATTAGCCAGTGCACTGGCAAAGGTTCTTGTAAACTGAGAATTATCAACAGCCAGTTCATAGCCGGCTGAAGAAAATACCTGTGAAGATTTCAATTTGGTAGCTTGCCAGTCATCGCAACTTCTTTCCTTTGGAATAGTTCTCATGGCAGTATAGAAAGTGGGGCCTGATTCACAGGCATCGGTAACTACCAGGGTATGGGTAACCCAAGCGGAATATCCCTGCATTCCAGCCTTTAATCCATTGATATTGAAATAGGAGAATTCATCATCCCTTTGTGCATCTATCGGAATCCAATATCCCACTTCATTAACAAATTTGCCATGTCCGGCATACCAAATCAGTAATGAATTTACCCTGTTGCTCCGAACCAGATCACGAAGTTCAATGGAGAAGAATTTTCCCATGTCCTCCTTTGTCATATCCTTTTTATGAATAATGTTGTGTATCTGGTATTTTGCAAGTGCTCCCTTCATCAGGGAAATATCTTTGACCGGACCATCCAGACTTGCGAAAGTTTCATAGTTGGAGTTTTCAATAAATACAACCCAGGTTTTACCCATTGGATTTGTTTGGGCTATAATGGTACCTTCCCGGTTCAATGTAAATTCCTGTGTGGCAATATTTCCGTAAACATCCTCAGCAATGACCGTGAATTTATTCTTGTTAAGTATATTAATTGTGGCTGAAAAAGTCGGGGTTAATTCCTCCATCTGGTAACTTGCATTCATGCCTTGGATTTGTATGGACTTAATTTGACTTTCATCTGCAATTTTACCTTCAACATAAAGACTCGGATCATTGCTGACAAGATAGATTTCTCCGTTATCCGATGCATAAGGAGCAATTATACGAATCATTGGAGCATTTGTTTCGGTTCGCATTATAGTAAATACAGCTGTTTCCTGGTTTTCGTAAACATCTCCGGCAGAGATAATGATCTGATCCAAACCATCAATTTCAACATTTGCAAGGAACTCAAAATTCGATTTCTCTCTTTCAAAATGTACATCCTTTTCATTTATCTTTAAAAACTTCAAATCACTCTGATCTTCAATAGTTCCTTTTAGAATAATCTCACCCTTATCGCCTCGTACCTGAATTATAGATTCATTAATAATTATCACGTCACGAAGAACGATCACAGGTTTATCACTTTCCCGGTTAATTTCGAACAGACGATCTTTTGCTTCTTCCAGGAGTTTCCTGGCTTTCATATCGAACTCAGATAAAGTGGTGATGGCTTTATAATCCTTTGTAGCTGCCTCATAATTTATAATCTCTTCATACGATTTGGCTCTTTTAAAATATGCATCCGGATCCTTGTCATTCATTGAGATCACCTTATTGAAATCGTTTATTG
This sequence comes from uncultured Rikenellaceae bacterium, assembly GCA_964515985.1. Lineage (GTDB taxonomy): Bacteria > Bacteroidota > Bacteroidia > Bacteroidales > VadinHA17 > CAZEWS01. Next base: position 3,379 of record CAZEWS010000079.1, read on the forward strand.
CATTTCCATGCTGGTTAAATTCCTGGTAACAAATTCCCCGCTTAAAGTACATTTCGGGATTTTCGGGTTCTATCAAAATAATTTTAGAAATGTCGTTTATTGCGCTGACATAGTCGAGATTTTTCTTATATATTTCACTGCGAATAAGGTAAGCACGTGTATTCCTGGAATCAAGATTAATTACCGTATTACAATTGTTCATAGCCTGATCAAGTTTGTTTAATTCAATCCTGAGTTCAGCCAGTGAAAGATAACCATCGATATACCTGTGGTCCTTGGCAATGGCTTTCATATAATCCTTTTCAGCATTATTAGGCTTTCCAAGTTTTTCGTTAACCAACCCACGTTGATAAAAATTTAAGGCATTTTCCTTTAGTAAAAGAGCAGTATCAGCCACCTTAATGGCAAACTTGTAATCCTCCAAAGCCAGCAGAGTTTTAACTTTTTCCTGGTAGGGGGGTAAATTCCTTTTAGCAAGCTTGGTGGCTTTATTCAGTGCCTCGAGGGCTTCTTCGTATTTATTCAATTTATTATAGGTCACTCCCAACCTGTAGGAAATATCTGCTTCTTTTGGTTTAAAAACCAGAGCCCTGTTATAATCTTCTGAAGCTTCCTCGAACTTTCCAACATTTTCATATGCGTTTGCCCTGGCTATATAAGCATTAACAAAATCAGGGTCTAATTCAATTGCTTTTGAGAATTGTTCAATTGCATCCCCAAAATTCGCTGTTTCGATAAATTCCTCACCAGCTTTATAAAACTTTTTAGGGTTCTGCCCCATTACTGCTGTCGATAGAAAAACTAAAATCAAAACAATACTTGTCCATAAATTCTTTTTAGCCATTTTATTTAAATTTTTATGATTTCCAGATTTAAATTAATCTAAAAATTTATTAGAACTGTTTATACTTCAAATCAAAGATAGTTAAATCCCAAAATACTTCCAAGTTTATACGAAATATTAGAGGAAAATGTTACCTGATATGGACACTTAATAAAACTACCGCCTTTGAGGGCTAATAAGTGTCTGTCTATTAACTTCATTAAAGGATTAATTGCAAAAAATCTCAAATAACAAATCTCAAATAACAAATAAACTTCAAATATCAATTACAAAACCTGTCTGACAGGCAAGATTCATAAATATTTTTTTGGAATTTAGATATTTGGAGATTGTATTTTATTTGTTTTTTGGTGCTTGATATTTGTTATTTTAGTTATACCTATTGACTTTATGGACAAACTCTAATTATTTCTATAAATTCTTAGTTCACCGCCATTGAAAGACTCCAGGTAAAGTGGTTGAATTTTTAGTTCAGGAGCTTTAATCCCTTGAATAAACATATTCCTTCCTTTAAAAACCCTTGCCTCATCCCAAATATTGGAGATAATAAAACTGTTAAGCATTTTCCCTCCTCCTTCAACTAAAATAGATTGTACTTCCCGAATATATAGTTCCTCCATAATCTGATTTATTACATCACCATTAAAATTAATCTTTACAAATTCCAGATTCTGCCTTGCTTTTATCTTTTTTTCTGTAAACAGGATTGTTGAGATCCTCTGATTAAAAACATATAAATCTTTTGGCAGATCTGAAGTTTTATTGATGATAATTCTTACCGGATTTTTACCAATCCAGTCCCTGACATTCAACATCGGGTTATCTATTCTTGCTGTATTGCTGCCAACCAAGATACCTGGTTCCTCAGCCCTCCATTTGTGTACAAGCGAACGGGTCAGGGGGCTTGTTATCCAATTCGGGCCTTTGAAGTTTTTTTTACGAATTTTATCTATAAATCCATCTTCACTTTCGGCCCATTTAAGAATGATATACGGACGCTTTTTTTTATGATAAGTAAAAAATCTGCGATTAAGGTCCCTGCACGAATCCTCTAAAACACCCAATTTCACCGAACAACCTCCCTTTTTTAGTTTCTCAATACCCTTTCCCCTGATTTTAGCGCTGGTATCCATACTGCCAATAACCACCCTCGGAATTTTAAGAGAGGTTATCAAATCAGTACAGGGAGGGGTTTTACCGTGATGCACACAAGGTTCAAGATTAACATAAAGGGTCGATTCCTTGAGAAGTTCCGGATTTTTGACTGACCTTATTGCATTTACTTCAGCATGGGAATCTCCAAATTTTCGATGATAGCCTTCCCCAATTATCCTTCCCTTATATACAATTACGGAACCAACCAATGGATTCGGAGCGGCATTTCCTTCACCAAGTCTTGCGAGATCAAGACAACGTAGCATATATTTCCTATCCTTTTTAAAATCCATTTTTATTATCTCTAACCTTTAAACAAATATATAATTCTTACCCGGGTTAATTTACAACTTAAAATCCCAAATTACAATAAACAAACCTTATCGATTTAGAAATTTAAATACAAAATCATTACTTTTATAATATTAGTTTTTACATTATTCCCCGCCTTCGCCCGCTTCCGCCTTCACTGCGTTACGGCGGACAGGTCGGCGGGCAGGAAATATTCCAATATGATCAACTGCAACTTGAGCTTATGATCAAACAATTTGCTTCGACTGATTAGTAATTAATATATGAATTTTAACTATATGAAAACAAAACCAAACACTGTTAAAGAGTGGGTTCGTATTTTTAAAAAGGAACTCAAATCTTTATACCCGGAAAAGGAAATTCAGGCCATTGTTTACCTGATTTTTGAAGATTTATTGGGCTTCTCCAAAACTGATCTTATCTTAAAAAGCTCTTTTGAATTACCCCAATCTGTCCTGCATAAATTAAAATTCAACTTAGATGAGTTAAAAACAAATAAACCCATTCAGTATATAACCGGGAAAACAGAATTTTATGGGTGTCAGATTAAAGTAACGCCCGATGTGCTGATTCCCAGACCTGAAACGGAAGAGCTTGTTAAATGGGTAATTGAGGAAACAAACGATCCTGCAGATATCATCGATTTTGGAACAGGAAGCGGCTGTATAGCTATTGCCCTGGGTAAACTCCTCCCCTTTTCAAATATTGATGCAGTTGATCATTCGACCAAAGCACTCGAATTGGCAAGAGAAAATGCAGCCCGTAATGGCGTAAACAACATACACTTTTACCCATTTGATATCACAGATCCATCAGGAATAAGCAAGCTTTATGATATTATTGTAAGTAATCCTCCCTATATTCCCGAAAAGGAAAAAGAGCTGATTTCCAGTAATGTTATTGATTTTGAACCAGGAGAAGCTCTCTTTGTCCCAAATGATAACCCACTGATTTTTTATACTGCCCTTTGTGAAATGGGTGAAAAAATATTAAAACCCGGGGGCAAGATCTATTTCGAGATACATGAGAACATGGGGAATAGAATACTCTCCCTGCTTAGAGAGAAAAAGTTCAGGGAGGTTCTGTTTAAGAAGGATATAAATGGTAAGGACCGTATGGTTCGCGGAATCATAAATTTTAGTCGATGATGAAAAAAATCCAAATCACACCCAAACAAGCTTTAGCTCGTATCCAAAAGATTTGCAGCAACCAGGAAAAATGTAGTTTTTATGTTCATCAAAAATTGTCTGATTGGGGATTTGAAAACATGGCTATTGAAAAAATTATCAATAGTCTGGTAGAGGATAAATTTGTTGATGATAACCGCTTTGCTAAATCCTTTGTGCGTGAAAAATTCAGGTTTAATAATTGGGGCAGGATTAAAATTACCTATACACTCAAACAGAAACGTATTCCTGAATCAACCATCAATCTTGCCTTGGATGAGATCGAAGAAGAGGAATATTTACACGTTTTGGAAACCGAATTAACTAAAAAGAAAAAATCAATCAAAGCAAAAAATCAATTTGACCTTAAGGGGAAACTGTTACGTTTTGGGCAGAGCAAAGGCTTTGAGACTGGATATATTTTACGAATAATTGAAAGACTTACCCGAAATCCCTAATTGGATTAGCAAAGTTTAATGATTTGCTTGATACCTGGGTGCTGGGTGCTGGCTTCGGGTTACGTGGTACAGGTTGAAGGTTACAAGGTCGAGGCAAAGGGCAGAAAGCGAGGAGTAGAGACGAATTGTATTCGGCTGAAAAGACCTGGCAGCGTCTGTGAAGGAAAGGTTGAGGTTAAGGTGGTTTGTATGGTAGCTTGCGGGAACGAGTAATAATGAATATCCAATATTGAATATCGAATAATGAATGGTAAAAGGCAATGATAAATAATATGAGTAATGGGTATGAATGATAAGGAAAAGACTGAAAGACGAAAGGGTGAGGGGGCGAAAATGCGAAAGGGAGAAAGGGCGATTGGGTGACTGGGAGACTGAGTGACAGGGAGAGATGATACTGGTTGCTGGATACTTGATTATAATTGAACTAAAAACTGAAAACTATAAACCATTTAATGTAGAGCCGAATTGTATTCGGCTGGAACTCGGAACTATAAACCGGGAACCTGAAACAGTGGCAGTAGCAGCGGCAGGAATAAGTAGGTAGTACCCAGTATTATGGGATTTACACTAATTTCAACCAATTTTCTAAACAAAGCATTAAAAGCCCATTGGATTTGCTTTATATCCAGTAATGTTTTAAATTTGATAGAGTTATACTATTGAAAGAATATAAAAAATAAATCCCGCATGGCTCATAGCTGCGAACCATTACAGGCAAGCGAAATATCAATCAAAATATAATATTTAATTATGGATAAAGATAAAATAAAATCTATTGAGGATAGAATAAGCTTCAACACACACAAAGAATATATTGATTATCATAATAAAATTGATCTTGATAACATAAATGAAAAAGAAATTATAAAGAAAGCCAATATACTATTTGAACTAAACTCTTCAATAGAAGATAAGAAAAGGCTATTATATTATTTAGCCCACTTTGGAACATTAGAAGCTTACAAAATACTTGAAAAATATTGTAAAAATCCTGACAAAGAGCTTAAAGAATTTTCAGCTTTAGCTTTTGGAGAATGTAAAATGTTTTTTGAAAATGAATTATTAGACGATGAAATATCGCTTGTTTCAGGAGGACTTGGAGGAACGACTAATAAAATTCGTATCCTTATTGTGATATTTTCATTAAACGAAAAAGATTTTACTAAAAAACAAAAAGAAATTGTAAAAAAGGAATATCAATACATATGTAAAATCAAACACACCGATCTTGAAAATGTTGAATTTGAAGATCATTATGCAAGTATTCTAATATTATTACCACATGATGTTGCACTAGCTGAGATAGTTGATGAAGGTATTAAAAAATGTAATGAGTTAGGAGAGTTTATTTTTGATGGGTATTATGCGACTAATCAAGAAATACCAAAAAAAACAGAAATATTAGAAATTTTTGAAAAAATAAAATCTTGTGATTATGAATAAATTAGCCATCCTATAACAAAAAATCGACACGAAACTTGTAACTACGGTGAAATATGCTCCTTCCCTGATGAAATGTTTTCTTACTTTAAATTTCACCCCGACACAGTCATTCTTCCCTGCGGGGCAGGCAGGGCGAGGATCACATTTTACCCCAATGAAATAAAAAGGATTTCACAGGGTAAACCCCGTAGGATAATAATTCCAACGGGGTAAACGTGGTAAGCCCGTAACTCGAAACCCTGAACCGTATACAGTGGCAGCGGCAGCAGCAGGAATAAGTCACCAGTACGCAGTCAGCAGTAGGCAGTATGTATAGGGTAGTCGAGGACATTGTTAAATTACTCTCCGCCAGCTGGCGGATCATGAGATCGCCCGCCTGCCCGTCCGACCGGGTCATCCGGACGGGAATGAAAGAATTCTTTCTTTCGGGCAGGCTAACGCTAAGTTGTTATATTGCTAAATTGTTGGATAAAGCTGTTGTGGTACATAAGGTTTAGAGCCGATTAAAATCGACGAATAACGAACATTCGATTAACGATTTATGAAGTGAGTTTTTAACCAGAAACCAGAAAGGACTCAGAATCCAAAACCCGTAACCTGAAATTTATTTTCTAAACAATATTTGTTAATTTTATGTCCGTTTTAAATTAATATTTATCTGCATCTACCATGATAACCACTGAACAGATAAAAGACCTTTCCGATCGCCTGGCTGCGTTAAGGAGGCATCTTTGACATCGATAAAAAACTGATTCAAATAAAAGAGGAAGAAGAAAAAACACTTACCCCCGACTTCTGGGATGATCCTAAAGATGCCGAAAAGAAATTAAAAGAGATATCCGACTTAAAGGGATGGACAAAAGCTTACCAGGAGGTTAGATCCGGCTTCGACGATCTTACCGTTTTATATGACTTTTATAAAACCGGGGAATCAAGTGAACAGGAAGTTGACGAACAATATCATTCCACATTAAAACTTACTGAAAACCTTGAACTAAAAAACATGCTCCAAAAAGAGGAGGATCACCTGGGAGCCATCCTTAAGATCAATTCAGGCGCTGGAGGCACGGAAAGTTTAGACTGGGTTGAGATGCTCATGCGGATGTACATTCGATGGGGGGAAAGAAACAAATATAACGTAAAACAAGTTGATTTTCTTGCGGGCGATGAAGCCGGAATCAAGTCGGTCACCCTTGAATTTTCAGGTGATTATGCATACGGTTACCTCAAGAGCGAAAACGGGGTACATCGGTTAGTCAGGATATCCCCTTTTGATGCAGGTAATAGAAGACATACAACTTTTGCATCCGTATTTGTTTCACCGGTTGTTGACGATAATATTGAAATAGAAATTAAACCTGCTGATATTACCTGGGAGACCTACCGGTCAAGCGGTGCGGGTGGGCAAAATGTGAATAAAGTTGAAACAGCAGTTCGTCTCAGGCATTCCCCTACCGGGATAGTGATCGAAAATCAGGAAACACGTTCACAGCTAAAAAACAAGGAAAATGCTTTACGAATATTAAAATCTCACCTGTACGAACTTGAGCTAAGAAAAATACAGGAAGAAAAAACAAAGCTGGAAGATCAGAAGAAAAAAATCGAGTGGGGATCTCAAATTCGCAATTATGTGTTACATCCCTATAAAATGGTTAAAGATCTCAGAACTTCTTTCGAATCATCAAACGTTCAGGCAGTATTGGATGGAGAACTCAATGGGTTCATAAAAGCTTATCTAATGGAATTTGGAGGTCAGTAATGGTTTTGAAAACCTAAAATCATTACAACTTATTAATGTTTCGAGAGGAAAATATACAGAATACTATGAATTGTTATATGTTATAAGTTAAAAGTTATAGGTAAAAAGTTATAGATTAAAAGTGATATATAAATTGTTATGTCACAGTTCCCATGAGATGATTATATCATAATTGCACAAGGGCAGGCAACATTCCAATACTCCATTATTCCTGAGTATTGATAAAATTGAAGATGATATAAATATTAACTGAATCCTATACCCAACAAAATATTAAACCCGTCTTACCATGTTAAAGATCTACCACAATCCCCGATGCCGGAAAAGCCGGGCCGGACTGGCTTATTTACAAAACAAAGGGCTTGATGCGGAAATTATTGAATACATTAAAAACCCTGTCAGTGAAGAAGAGTTGAAAGAAGTTCTGATGAAACTGAACAAAAAACCCCGTGAAATTATACGTACACAGGAAGAAGTGTATAAATCCCAATTCCGAGGTAAGAATTTTACTGACCATGAATGGATAAAAATACTAATTGAACATCCTAAATTAATCCAGCGGCCTATTGTTGTTATAAAACATAAGGCAATAATTGCCGATCCACCTGAAAATATCGATCAATTGTTGTAATTTTAAACCAGAGATGAAATTTTATTACGAATCGGTTTAGCTAAAAGAAATGAGTTATGGAATAATGGAAGTTTGGAATATTGGAATATTGGAACCATTCTGTGAGCATAGCGACCAGAATGTCTTACGAACAGGATTGTGATTGTGGCCATGCCCCGTAAAATTGCTTTGTAAGATTTCACGGGGTAAATGGGAGAAAGTATTATTAAAATAATTTACATTTATCTGATTAGCAACAACTTAGGATATTTTGGAGAAAAAAGACAGAAGAAAGAGAAACAGAGGTTATAAAAAATTGAGGGTTTGGCAAGATGCAATTTCAGTAATGGAGATTGGGAAGATTCATTTGCATAGAAAACATTATTCCATTATTCCCTTTATTCCATCATTCCAGATTTATTGAAGTAATAGATGAATAAATAACTAAATAGTTGCAAAATTTTTAATTAAAAACTCCATAATTATGAATATTCGAATTGAAAAAGACACAATGGGTCAGGTTGAAGTTCCTGCTGATAAGTATTGGGGCGCACAGACACAACGGTCAAAAGAAAATTTTAAAATCGGCGATGGTATAATGCCTATTGAAATTATCAGGGCTTTTGCCATTTTGAAAAAAGCTGCAGCTCAAACCAATGTTGAACTAGGAGTTTTACCAGGTGACAAAGGTGACCTTATCGCACAGGTTTGTGATGAGATCTTTGAGGGAAAACTTGATGATCATTTTCCTCTTGTTGTCTGGCAAACCGGTTCCGGAACTCAAACCAACATGAATGTGAATGAGGTTATTGCTAACCGGGCACATGTTATCACAGGAGGCAAATTAGGAGAAGGAGAAAAATTTATTCATCCAAATGATGATGTAAACAAATCCCAGTCATCCAATGATACATTTCCTACGGCAATGCACATCGCAGCATATAAAATGATTTCTGAGGTAACTGTTCCGGGCATCAAGAAACTATGTCAAGCTCTCCATAAAAAGGAAAAAGAGTTTAATAATATTGTTAAAACAGGCCGCACTCACTTAATGGATGCTACTCCTTTAACACTGGGACAGGAATTTTCTGCATACGTAGCTCAGTTAAACCAATGCATGAAAACATTAAAATGCCCGTTGGATCACCTTTCTGAACTTGCCCTCGGAGGAACGGCAGTGGGAACCGGAATAAATACCCCGAAAGGCTATGATGTATTGGTAGCAAAAAAGATTGCTGACCTCACAGGTTTTCCTTTTGTCACTGCAAAAAATAAATTTGAAGCACTTTCTGCTCATGATGCTATTGTTGGTGTGTCCGGTTGCTTGAAAAAAATGGCTGTCGGTTTGATGAAAATCTCAAACGATATAAGACTGCTTGCATCAGGTCCGCGTACAGGAATCGGAGAAATTATTCTTCCGGCTAATGAGCCTGGTTCTTCCATAATGCCTGGTAAAGTAAACCCGACTCAGAATGAAGCCCTTTGTATGGTTTGTGCCCAGGTGATTGGTAATGATATAGCAATCTCGGTAGGGGGTATGCACGGTCAATACCAGCTAAACGTATACAAACCTGTTATGATCTATAACCTGTTGCAATCAGCTCGGTTATTAGGCGATGCTTGCGTTTCATTCACTGACAACTGCGTAGTTGGCATAGAACCCCATCTTGCCAATATTCAGATGAACCTTAATAATTCTCTGATGCTGGTTACAGCCCTGAACAATCATATCGGGTATGAAAATTCAGCAAAAATTGCCAAGAAAGCACACAGTGAAGGGACAACCCTTAAAGAGGCTGCTCTGGCATCAGGGCTTGTGACCGAAGAACAATTCGATGAATGGGT
>CAZEWS010000080.1:0-12790 GCA_964515985.1 uncultured Rikenellaceae bacterium
TCATTCGCTTCGCTGTCATTTGGCTTCGCCGTCATTGGAAAAACAATGAATGACTACGAATGACAATTGAATGACCATGAATGACTGTCAGCTAATAGTACTAAATTTGACAACCCCACAGAAAGTGGCTTTATTTTAAAACTTGTTTTGAAAATAACATAGTAACTAATCAGTCGATAACTTATTGTTATACAAACTTTAAAATAAATCTTAAACTCTCACGGGGTTTTAATTGATTTCTTCAATAAAAAATTTTGTTTATAATTGATATATAAGCCATGTGAAAATTCAATTTTACCCGAATTAAAATCATATAAAGGTTCTATTCTTGCAGTAATGTAAAAATTTTTCATAATTCTGATATCCTGTAAAAGCCGTATTATGAATAATTCCCGGTCCGGATCAACAAAATCAGGATATTTAAATGTAGTTGATCTGGAATTGTAAAGGGCTCCGCCATGGTGTGAAATATATTTATTGCCCTTCCAATAACTTAGCATCAAATCGAAATATTTTGTTAAAAAAGTCAGGTTCAGATAAGTTCCATGTCCATTGCTGAAAGTATCTGTCTTTTCAAATGAAAGATCATTATAAAATATAAAGTAATTATCTGTCCTGAAACCCTGAAAAAAAGAGTTATTTTCTGAATTCCATTGAAAACTTAAACCAACAGCAGAGTTGAAAACTGTTTTTAAAGGAAGAGGTGAGGCATCAATCTGTCCTCCTTTATGCATCCCAAAAATTTGTACCGGAATATCCAGAACAAATCTTTCCTGATTAAAAATCTTTACCACTCCTGAAATTCCTCCGGATACTTTTTCTTGTTCCATTTCTCCCCTATAAAGCATATGTTCCCAATTTATCCATAAATCGAGATAAAACAAGCTATGGTTATATATTACCTGGATTCCATCTTCTAAACGATCGGTTAAAATATTCTCGAAGTCATACAGGGGCTCTATTAGCCTGTGTTTCAGGCTTCCATCCAACTTCCCAAAAATAAATGAAAGAGAGTCTTTTCTAATAGAAACAGAATAGGTTGGAGCTAATCTCGAATATTTATTATTTCCAAAATCCTTCCAAACAAAAATCCCTGCCCGTATACCAATATTTTCAGAAGGAAAAAATACAACTTCCGGATTTACCTGGTATCCAAACAAGGTATAACCATCTGCAATTTTATCGAAATATTCATTGTTCTTTGAAAAATTTAAATTGGAAAAACTGAAATACAGGCACTTACCTTTTTCTGCCTGAAATGAGGAAGGTAAATAAAAAGCCTTATTGTCAAGCTGGCAATACGAATCAGTTATAAGAAAGGAAATGAAAAAAATAAAAAACAATCTGATTCCTGATCTATATTTTCTTTTTTTAATCATCGTTATAACCTAACCAATGTATAAAATTCATAAAATTAGGACTACCTGTCTGCCGTTGTTATAGCCCTTTAATTTACTTTAAAATAAACCGCCATGGTTTGTTTTTCCAATATTTACCTGCATAATTTATCCCAACTCTTGAAGTAGCAAAAAAATTAACCCCTTCATTATTATTTTCCAACCAGATTCTTTTTGAAAAAACTAAATCCTCACCATAAAACGATTTATCAATTGACAGGTTCCTGGTTAATTTTCCAGGACCACTAAAACCTTCTATCCTTCTTATTAAAACAGCCTGAGGTATACTGTTTTCGCCGGTTACAATATTTAACATCCAGTACATCCCATAAACTAAATACACATAAATCTTACCTCCTTCATGGTACATTATCTCTGTTCGTGAAGTTCTGCCCTTGCTGGCATGACACGCCAGGTCCTCTTTCCCGCGATAAGCCTCAACCTCTTCAATGACAAATCTCGAAATAATGCCGTTATCAAATTTTCTGACAAGCACCTTACCTAATAATTCCGGAGCAACAGTAAGGACATCCCTGTTATAAAAAGACTTGCCCAATTTTTCACCAGCCATGGAGTAAAAATTATTTGTTCACTATGTTATTCGCTACCCACATGCAGGCGCACAATCCCGCTTCCCGAAAAAACGGGACAGGCATGAGGTTTTCGCTCTCAAGTTCGCTCAAACGTTCGTTCATGTCATTCGATAGTCATTAGCTCGCTTCGCTCGCGTCATTCACTCCCTTTGGTCGTGTCATTTGCCTCATTGCCCAATTACAACTTAATTACTACTTAATTCTCAGCCGAATACAATTTGTCCCTACAATCTTTGCTCTCTGCACTATTTCTAACAATTTAACAATAAAACAATTTAACAATATCATTAACTGCCTCCCGCTGCTGCTACTGTATCGAGTTCTCGGTTTTCAGTTCTCTGTTTTCCATTAATAGTCAATCTTCAATTCTTCTCCTTCCCCGTGCTACTATCCCCATGCCTTTTACCAAAGGCATCACAATGTAACACTTCTTTTTCGTAACTATGTAGAACGACTCGGAGAGTCGTTCTACAATCCCATCCGCTCAGTGCCCCGCGCTATTCTCTTCCAAACAAAAATAAGGAATAAAAAAAGGAGAAAAATGTAGCCCCGGCATGAGTTTCCATGGTGTCTTCATTCAACATCGATAAAAATGCAATGAGGAAGAACATCATGAAAAAATAGTTTCTAAATCCTTTTTCGAGAATAACCGGATATACCACAGCAAAAACACAATATATAAAACCAAAAACACCAAATGCTATGAAAAAGGTAACGAATTGATTATGTGCGCGTAATCTCCATTCCGGATTCAGCCGGGATTTGGATAATTCATATTGATTTTCGAATGCTAATTGAAGATCTCCGGTACCTACACCAAGCCAAAAATTATTCCTGATGATCTGAATTGCGGTTTTTAAATACTCCATTCTTTGTGTTACAGAATGTCCGCTCGGATTCCCACCTTTCCGGTAAACATCAATCTGCCAAATTATATTATAAATCAATGGTTTTAACCCTTTCTTACTCCGGTATATATAATTAGCCAATCCTTTTACAATATTTGTAATATCTTCCTCATCAAGTTTTGAAACACCTATTGAATCTTTCCGAAAACCTTTTGATGTTAAATACCGTATTAAAGTGTATTTTACTTCCTGGCCTTTCCCGTCAAGGCTGTTATAATCAACTGTACTTATTCTATTCCATTCATTGTGCAATTCTTCTTCACAAAGAAATAGCCAAACATACCTTCCGTTCTCAAGTTGCTTATTGCCAAAATCATGAGAATATGGCCTTCCGTTTACAGTTGTTTGCTCAATATTTTCGGGATATACTACCTCGACCCTGTAAAAATCGGCAATTGATCTTGTAATGTATGAAATGGATAACAATGGAATAGTAATTAAAATAATCAGCATAAAGTATTTCAGCATAAAATTCGAAATCCGGCTTACCCATAAACCAAAAAAGATATAAAAACATGTCAGAAGAATCCCTATACCTGTTTTCGAGCGAAGCAGAAATAAAAATAAAACCAACCAAACTAAAATCAGTGAATAAATTACTTTTTCCAGTCTTACCGGTTGGTATTCTTTTGATAATAAAAAGTAACCCAGTAAAAAAATGGCTACGTTTATTAATAACGCAAAACGAATGTGGGAAATGAAAATGGATATGTCTCTTATATCGGTAACAGGTTGACCTGTAAGACCAGATAAAACAACCGTGCTAATGATAGTAGCTACAAAAACGGATGAAATAAAAAATATCAGGATTATCCTTAATTGCTTCGGCGAGAGCGGTCTTGAAGTTCCTAAAATCAGCGGTAAGGCAACAAGTGATAGTTTTATCTTGATATCATTAAAGGCAAACTGAAAATCCGAGGTGTTCAATAACCAAAACCCATGTATTAAAACGATGGAAATAAAAATAGTTATGCTTTTTCTTTTCTTTAAAATGTTCAATTTTTTCCTAAAATCCCCCTCCAATATCCAATTGCCGAGTAAAATAAAAATTGAAACACTCATACCAAACAGGGATACAGGCAAATTAATCGCCAGCAATATCAACCCCGGGATATATAGATTGGAATGATTTATTATTTTATGTTGCAGCATGGATAACCTTTATTTTCCAATAAAATCAAAGACTATAAAAACAACTGCCAAATAACGTTCCCTACCTCGCAGGGGTTTTGTTTCAACAACACTCCTGATAACCGGAAAAATATCAGGAAGTCGTGATAATACTTAGGTATGCATATTGGAATTTGTATTTCCAATATGCACAGATAAGAAAAATATATATTTACACAATATTAATCATGGAACCTTAACCTCGAACATTGTCCAGGATGTTCACGTAAAAATGGTGAGCAGAATTTTTATAATTTTCAGAAAGGGAAGGATATTTCCAGGTCTTTGCAAATATTCCTGCAAAGGTTATTTTTTAATTCCCTGTGTCTCGGAACGGAAGATATTTTATTGTTTACCTGATTAACAAAAATTGAATGATTTCCTCCTTCCCGGAGCATTTTACAATTATTCTTTACCAAATGTTTAATAAAATCATGTCTTTTCATACTCCTAAAGAAATTTCTTCCGTAATAATTTTTCGTTTTGAAAATCCTTTTTTAACGGATGAAATTCCCTTTTGCGCCATTTTACGTCTTACTTCCATAACCATTGTCAGCGCTTCAAGCAAATTGCTTCTTGCTTCTTCCAGTGTTTCGCCCTGGGTGTTCACTCCGGGCATTTCTTCAATATAGGCAATATATCCTCCCTCTTCTTCAGGAGAAAAAACTGCCGTTAGTTTCATGCTAGTTTTCATTAATTTCTGTTTAAATAAACTGAACTTCTTAACAAAAGTAATAAATTATGTTTTATAAAGGGTGCTTTATTGCTGGAAAGATTTTAATGAAATCACTTGTATTAATAAAAATAATTGTAGTTTTGCAAACCACAATTTTAGGGATTGAAAAAACAGGATATTTATATCAATAAAACTTAGGAAGACAGTGGATTCATTAAGCTATAAAACAGTTTCAGCCAACAGGGAAACGGTTAAAAAGGAGTGGTTAATCATCGATGCAAATGATCAAATTCTTGGACGGCTTGCATCAAAAGCTGCATCCTTATTAAGGGGTAAAAACAAACCAAATTTTACTCCTCATGTTGATTGCGGTGACAATGTAATTGTTATTAATGCAGAAAAAGTACGGCTTACAGGGAAGAAATGGACAAACAGGCAATATTTTAGTCATTCAGGTTATCCCGGAGGACAGAAGATTACTACTCCTGAACAGTTATTGGCAAAAAAACCTTTCGCCCTGGTAGAGCATGCTGTCAAAGGGATGCTCCCCAAGAGTCGATTGGGCAATGCAATTTTTAATAACCTTTATGTTTATGAGGGTTCGGAGCATCCTCACGAAGCACAGAAACCAAAACAAGTTGATCTTAATTCTATTAAATAAATCGTATGGAAGTAATTAATAGTACAGGTAGAAGAAAAGCAGCTATTGCCAGAATTAACGTAAGCGAAGGTAAAGGACAAATTATCATTAATAAAAGAGACTACAAAGAATATTTCCCTACCAAACAATTACAATACGTTATTCAACAACCCTTGAATTTACTGGAGGTCAATGAGAATTTCGATATTAAAGTCAATTTGTATGGAGGTGGAATAAAGGGCCAGGCTGAAGCATTGAGACTGGCTATCTCCAAGGCTTTAGTTAAGATCAATCCGGAAAATAAACCTGCCCTAAAAACGAATGGTTTTCTCACCAGAGATCCCCGGACCGTTGAAAGGAAAAAACCCGGACGACCGAAAGCACGTAAAAGATTCCAATTCAGTAAACGGTAAAATTTGAAAAATAAGTTTAGTATCTAAATTGCTATGACTCCTGTCGAAATGGATTATGGACTACTTAGCAATTGCCAAATAAAGAATGTAAACTAATATTAAAAGAAATGTCAAGAACTTCAATAAAAGAATTATTGGATGCAGGTGTACATTTTGGACACCTGAAAAGGAAATGGAATCCAAATATGGCTCCCTTTATCTTTATGGAGCGCAATGGAATTCATATCATCGACCTTGAAAAAACAGTTGAAAAACTTAATGAAGCTGCTGCTGCCATAAAACATATCGCAAAATCAGGTCGAAAAATATTATTTGTTGCAACAAAAAAGCAGGCAAAAGAAATCGTAACTGACAGTATAAAAAAAATCAATATGCCTTATGTTACCGAGCGATGGCCGGGGGGTATGCTTACCAACTTCCCAACAATCAGAAAGGCAGTTAAGAAAATGGGAACAATCGATAAAATGGCTTCCGATGGTACATTCGGCAATCTTTCTAAGCGTGAAAGACTCCAAATTACACGTCAAAGAGCTAAACTGGAAAAAACCCTTGGAAGTATTGCCGATTTAACACGTTTGCCTGCAGCTATTTTTGTGGTCGATATATCAAAGGAATATATTGCTGTCCGTGAAGCCATCAGATTAAGCATACCTATATTCGCTATGGTTGATACAAATTCCGACCCGACGATCATCGATTTTCCAATTCCCTCAAATGATGATGCATCAAAGTCGATTGACCTTATTATTTCTATTATGGCTAATGCAGTCCGGGAAGGATTAGAGGAAAGAAAATTAGAAAGAGATAAAGAAATTATTGAAAAAGGAAAGAAAGCAGAAAAAAAGGAAGTTACAGGAGAAGAACCACCTGAACTCACTGCAAAAAAAGAAATAGTTGCCGAAGCTGTTAAACAGACCGGGAAACAAGAAGAAAAGACAGAAAAGGTAAAAACCGAAGAAAAATCTGCAGTTAAAATTGAAACTCAAGTAAAAGTAGAAACGCCAAAAGAAAAAAAGATAACTAAAGAAAAGGGGAAACGGAAAAAGATAAAACTGCCAGAAAAAAAGCTTCTACAAAAAAACTCCAACCCGATAAAAAGAAAAAATAGTAACTAATCAGTATGTTGGAATGAAAAAAACAGAATTTATTGAATTGTTATAAGTTAATTGTTATAAGTTATATGTTATGGGAATAAATGCACTCACTTTGCTCAATGGTTATATAAATTATTTGAGAATAGTTAGAATTCCAGGATTGAAAACAATAATATGTTTCATAAAGATACAATAGCTTATACCTCATAACGTATAACGTATAACCTTAACAATTAACAGTTATCCTGAAAATAAAAAGAGATTTTTAAAATCTGAATAATTGTAAAAATTGAAATATGAACCACCAATAAAATAATATGGTACAAATTACAGCAACTGAAGTAAGTAAATTGAAAAAAACCACCGGGGCTGGTATGATGGATTGTAAAAAAGCCCTCCAGGAAGCAAGTGGTGATTTTGAAAAAGCAATTGAAATCATTCGAAAAAAAGGACAAGCCGTTGCCAGTAAGCGAGCTGACAGGGAAGCAGGTGAAGGAGTTGTATTGGCAAAAGTCTCCTCCGATTCTACACGAGGAGCAATGGTCGCCCTTAATTGTGAAACAGACTTTGTTGCCAGGAATGAAGATTTTATCCATTTTGCCCAAACCATTCTTGATATAGCAATTGATAAAAATCCATCCAATCTTGAAGAACTAAAGAAACTGCAAATCAACAATGTGACTATTGCTGATGAGGTAATTAATAAAATCGGAATAATAGGAGAAAAACTCGATTTGAGCTATTTCGACAGGATCGAGGCCCTAAAGGTGATTTCATATATCCATCCGGGTAACAAACTGGCTACCCTTGTCGGACTAAACCTGAAAAATGTGGAGCAACAAGTTGGGAAAGACATAGCCATGCAGGTTGCTGCAATGAATCCTGAGGTAATTGACCGGGATGACGTAAAACAGGAAACTATTGATAAAGAAATTGAAATTGGTAAGGAACAGGCCAGACGGGAAGGTAAACCTGAAAACCTGCTTGATAAAATTGCAATGGGAAAATTGGGGAAATTTTATAAAGAAAGTACCTTAATGAATCAGGCTTTCATTAAAGACAACAAAAAGTCGATAAAACAATACCTGAAAGAAACAGACCCAAACCTTAAAGTATTAGCCTTTAAACGATATTCACTAAGAGATTAATTAGTGTCTGTCTATAAAGTAGAAGTTTTTCTAATTAAAAGCACCAAAAATCAAAACACAAAATACAAACAAATCGCAAATCACAATGACTAAAATATCAATATTGCTTTTATTAAGAAGGGTTTGGAGTTTTGAATTTGGAACTTGAAATTTATTTGTTTTTTGTTATTTGTGGTTTGGAATTTCATACTTAAGCAAGCTTTTTTAGTTTATGGACAAACTCTAATTAACCGAAAACTGAGAATGACGAAAATTAATAAATCCAACGGGGTAAACGTGGCAGGCCGAAAACCGGGAACCGAGAACTGAAAACTGAGAACCAACAGATGTATAAAAGAATCTTGCTGAAACTAAGTGGCGAAGCTTTATTGGGCAAAAGAAATTACGGTATTGATCCTGTACGACTTACTGATTATGCCGGTCAGATAAAAGAAATCGTTGAACTTGGTGTTGAAGTGGGAATAGTTTTTGGTGGGGGAAATATTTTCAGGGGACTTGAAGGTCTGCAAAGTGGAGTTGACAGGGTGAAAGGAGACCAAATGGGCATGCTTGCCACAGTAATTAACGGTTTGGCTTTACAATCGGCTTTGGAAATAGCAGGTCTGAAAGCGAGAACGTTTTCAGCAATAAATACAGAACCGGCTGCAGAATTTTATAGTAAGAAAAAAGCCATGGAAGCCCTCTCAAAAGGAGAAGTTATTCTGCTTACCGGAGGGACTGGAAATCCATATTTTACAACAGATACAGCTGCTTCTCTCCGGGCAGTTGAAATCGAAGCAGATGTTTTACTAAAAGGAACCCGTGTGGACGGTGTATACAGTGCCGATCCTGAAAAAGATAAAACAGCGAAGAAATTTGAAAGGATCAGTTTTGACGACGTATATCGTTTGGAACTTAAAGTCATGGACCTCACTGCTTTTACTTTATGCAAAGAGAACAACCTGCCGATTATTGTTTTTAACATGAACATAAAGGGCAATCTGAAAAAGATTATCCTAAATGAAAATGTTGGAACAAAAATCTGTAATTCCCAATCTTAAATTGGCCAATCCCAAGGCTGAAATTTTTTATTATTCCTAAATTTTTTAAATTTGTTTGTAGCATTACAAATTTGAATCATTTATTTATTAATTAAATTATTCAGCTTATGACGGAAGAAGTTGAATTTTGCATTGCTGAAGCGGAAGAAAAAATGGAGAATTCCATCAAACATTTACAAATGGAATTAACCAAAATCAGAGCCGGCAAGGCAACACCTAATATGTTGGATGGAATTTTTGTCGACTATTATGGTACGAATACACCTCTTAGCCAGGTTTCCAATATTAATACACCGGACCCAAAATCCATTCTCATTCAACCCTGGGAAAAAAATATGCTTGAACCCATTGAAAAAGTAATCCTTGCGGCTAATATTGGATTAACACCTTTAAATAATGGAAAGATTATAAGAATAAATGTTCCTCCCTTAACTGAAGAAAGGAGAACTCAATTGGTCAAGCAAGTTAAGGTAGAAGGTGAAAACACTAAAATCAGCATTCGCAATGCAAGAAAATGGGTTAACGACGAGCTAAAAAAAATGCAAAAAGAAGGTCTATCCGAAGATATGGAGAAAGATGCTGAAGAAGAAGTTCAAAAGCTCACCGCTAAATATTCAGGACAAGTTGACGAATTAATCGAAGCAAAGAATAAGGATATAATGACAATATAACCATAAAAAAAGGACTGGTGGTGGGTAGCTCATATTATGCAGCTCTCACTATCAGTTATTTACTCTCCGCCAGCCCTGTGAAATACTGCTTTGCAGTAAAGGCTTCGCCTTTATTTCATAGGGCCAGCTAGCGGATCGTGTCATTCATTTGCTTCGCTTATGTAATTAACTCGGGCTTTGCCCTCGTGTCATTCACTCGCTTCGGTCGCGTAATTCGGTCGCTATTCAGTAGTTTTACTTTTATTCTTTTTCACTTTTACCTTGTAGTTAACAGTCATTCGTTAATCACCCTTCACTTTTCATTCTTCAATTTAAACTTTAAACTTCAGTCTTCAAACATCTAACTTTTTTAAACATAAACACATTAACACGTGAACACATAAATACTTGCTTCCCAATCCTTTTCTCACTTAATATATTTGTCTTTTGTCTTTCCTCTTTCTTTACTGTTTCCCGTTTTATTTTCCCATAATTCTCATCTTATACCTGGCATTCTCCTCAACCAATTCCTTACTGAAATAATCAGCATGATACTTCCCTTGTATATACCAATCGGTTTGATCGCAATAAAAATCACTGGCAGGAACTCCACATTCCCCCGTAGGAATAATCGTTAGTGATTCATCCCAATTAGCTGTAGAAAAAATATGCCTGTGTGAAGCTCCATGATCAACCACAAAGAGATTTGAAAATGGATAAGAATAAGGGCTTACGGTATGAAAACTGCCACCTACTTCATACGGGCCACGGGATAATTTGAACAGGGCTTTAAGTATCCCAACATTTGCCATAGGATGGTTTAACGAAAGCTGATGAGTCTTGCCCCACTGCCAATCTCCTGGTTTTTTACCTAACTGAACTTCAAGTGCTGAAACGGTTTCTTTGAAACTCTTTAAGATCATATCCTGTAAGGTTTCCCTAACATCAGATGTGTTTATATCGTCGCACCAATCCATATCCTTTTTCCTCCATAGGTTTTCAATAAAATTTCTTACCAGTTTGGAATTACTAAAATACTCATCGAAAAGTTCATCGCCCATCTCATCGCGCAGAATGTTTTTCACAAGATTCAGGTAGAGATTTTCAAAAATGGCTGGGGCAGGACTGTCACCACTCATATCCAGGTTCCATTCCGACAATATCTGAAGTGCTTCATTTTCCAATGTTGTCAGAAAGTCTGATTGTTCAATTGCATCAGTAAAATCATCCCTCAACTTTTCAGCCAGTTTGGATTTCTGGTCAAGCTGGATTTCCTGAAAATCCATAATGCTCAATTTTTCTTTAGCTGTAAGCAGTTCTCTTATGCGGCTTATCCTGTATGATTGTGCAAAATAAGTGCCAATATAATATGGATAATTTTCATCAACCGTCCTATTGTTTGCTGAAGCAACAAACCCACAAGATGGATTAAAACTATGGGGCAATTCATCAAAAGGAACTTTCCCCGTCCAATCAAATTCGTCTGTTTCACCCGGCAGAATACTGAAACCGTTTCCTTTCCTGATCGGGATGCCTCCCCCGGCATAAAGCCCAATATTCCCTTCAACATCGGCATAAACAAAATTCTGGCTAACTGCATTAAAGGTTTTAATTGCATCTTTAAACTCTTCCCAATTACCTGCCTCGTTTAGCAAAAAAACACTGCGCAATTCATTGCTGTAATCATTACCAATCCATCTCATGGAAATCGATTGTGGAATATCTTTAAATTCAGAAATAATGGGTCCTCTGTGGGTAAACCGCAATTCTTTATCAATAACCTCGCCCCCTTTTATCCGGATATTTTCTTTCCGTACATCCATTTTACGCCATTCATTATTAAACCAGTACTCATTCGGGTTATCCGGATTTATTTTTTCCAAATAAAGATCAATATCGTCAATATATATATTGGTCATACCCCAGGCAATTCTTTCATTGTGCCCCGCTACAATGGCGGGTTCACCCGGAATTGACAAGCCCGTAACATTTAATTCACCTTCGACTACATGGTGCATCTGGTACCAAATCCCGGGAGCATTTAACCCCAGATGCATATCATTAGCCATAATAGGCATTCCAGTGATACTCTTTTCTCCTGATACAGCCCAATTATTGCTGGCATGAAATATTTCCAGGTCTAATCTTTTCAGGGGCGATAATTTATCCAACAGTTCAAATTCTAATTCGATGTTACCGGAATCCAGTTTAAAATCGGGGTACACATAAGACTTCATCCCGGCAACATCCGGAATTAATTCCCTGTGTTTCTTTTCCCCGAATTGATTAAGCAACTTATAGATGGTTATTTCTGACGAATACGTATTACCAGCTAAGTCCCATGCCATATAACCAATGATATTTGCAGAATGTTCCGGTTCCCATTTTTCAGGACGATAACCTAAAACACTGAACTCAAATGGCAAGGAATTAATGTGTTGTTCAATAAATTGGTTGACCCCATCTGAAAAAGCTTCCAGGGATTTCAGCATTTTCTGATCAGCAGAATCTAATACCATCCGGGATTTCTCCGGAATGCGTAATGCCCTGAGAAATAAATCAGTATCAACGAACTCCTCACCGAATATTTCAGACAAGCTGCCGGTTGTTGCCCTTCGTATCAGATCCATTTGCCAGAGTCTGTCCTGAGCCATAACATAACCAACTGCCCGATACAGATCCTCACTATTTTTGGCATAAATGTGGGGAATCGCAAAAGAGTCCCTGTAAATGGTAACGGGTTCTTTAATCCTGGCTAATGTAACATCCTGGTTATAGTCAGGAATCCCCTTATGAGCCAGATTATGCACAAAAACAAGCCCTGCAATTCCGGAAAAAACGATAAGAAAAACAAGCACGATTATGATCCGCTTAATAATGGTTTTCATGATGATACAAGGTTTTGAGATGAAACTTCATATTTTAATGTATCGAAATAAAATATTTCATTCCTGTCATTTTTCTTACAGAATTGTAATAAAATTACAAAAATTTAGAATTAAAAAAAATCAAACTTTTAACCCTACCGTACAATTTCTACATATGTCGAATTGTCTTCGGT
>CAZEWS010000081.1:0-1066 GCA_964515985.1 uncultured Rikenellaceae bacterium
CAAGAACCACTCAGGATTGCTTACGAATGGTCAGGACTCAGCAAGAGACAAGCCGGGTTTTTTTAATTGGGCATCAACGGATGTTCAATATTAAATACCTGAAAGCATTTGAATTAATCAAAGCAGGTCAGCTTGGAAACATAACCCAGATAAGAGAGTACTGGCATAGAAACAACGACTGGCGCAGGCCCGTACCCAGTCCTGAACTGGAAAAGAAAATAAACTGGCGGTTATACAGGGAGTTTTCCTGCGGCTTGATGACCGAACTTGCATCTCACCAGATCCAGGTTGCGAATTTAATTCTTGAACAATTTCCTGATTCAGTTATGGGTGCCGGTAGTATAAACTACTGGCATGACGGACGTGAAGTATACGATAATGTAAACCTTGTTTACACTTATCCAAACGGAACACAATTGATCTATGATTCCATGACCAGCAATAAGCTTTACGGTCTGGAAGAACAGGTCATGGGACCGAAAGGGACCATGGAACTGGAAGCAGGGAAAATATTTACTGAAACTCCGCCTCCAGCGCCAGGGGTCCTTCAACTGATCAATAATATCGAGCATAAAATATTTGATGTGATTCCTCTCGGTGGTGCCAGTTGGGTGCCCGATAACCCTAGTGCAGATAAAGGTGAATTTATTCTGAATGAAGAACTTGATGATGACGGGACAAGAATGCTACTTGAAGGATATGTTGAAGCACTAAAAACCGGGAAAAATCACGACAGGTTGCTCAGGGAAGCTTATTATGCAAGCATTGCTGTTTTACTTGGAGAGCAGGCTATGGATGAGAAAAGAGTTATACGAATGCCTGAGGAACTGATCCTTTGATTTAACCTTTCATAAAATTTTTAAAGTTCACATTAAAGAAAAAGACCAGTTAACAAACTAATTCAAGTTGCAGGTTACAGTTTACATGTTGACTATGAATATATTAACTTGTAACTTGCAACCTGAAACCTGTAACTAAAAATATAAATCGATGAAAGATACTCTAATAAAAGCCACCCGGAAAAAACGTGAATTATGGATAGCACTTGCCTGCTTTCTTTTTGCCT
>CAZEWS010000081.1:1076-12635 GCA_964515985.1 uncultured Rikenellaceae bacterium
GAACGTATATTCAATAATCCGGTTTAAAACAGAATGGTCGGAATTATTAACTACCTTGCATATAACCATCCTGTTGGCAATTTTTATCTATATTCTGGTTGGTATTATCCGGCTTATCGTCTGGTGGATAATGTTGCTATTTGGTAAGAAAAAGAAAATAGCCGGGTAGTGATAGTTGTAGCAGCTTTCCGGTACAAGCTTATTCTTATACAATAATGAACAAACCCTAAGGGTTTACTTAAAAGAAATCCTTTCAGTCCCGCAAGCGGGACGTATTTCTTCATATGCCTCTCCCCAGCCATTAAAATGGCTGTCTATTACCATTCTGTCCCTACGGGACGTTTAAAAAAACTGTTTGCTGCTTTTGGTTGCTTTCAATTGCTGCCTCAATCACCCTGATCACGTTCAGAGTTTCTTCCGGCTTAACCAGTAATTCGCTTTCGCCTCTGATTGCAGCATATATGTTATTATAATAAATGGGGTAATTGCCTGGTAATGTTTCAATTTTATCTTGTATATGGTCACCATTCAGATTTGTATTTAACAGTCCCCGGAATTTTTCTTCTTCTTTACCCCAATCCTCTCCCACCGGTAACCTTCCTTCATTCAAAGCTTGTTCCTGCGGATCAATACCAAATTTTATGAATGATCCTTCTGTTCCATGTAAGGTAAATCGTGGTCCCGGTTCCCTAACCAGATAAGAAGCACGTAGAATTACCTTAACGCTTTCATAGCCTAACCGGAGATCAAAATAATCAGCAACACTGCTTCCTGTTCGTACTTTATCAATATCAGCGGTAACTGATTCCGGTGTTCCGAACAAAACAAGGGACTGGTCAATTAAATGAGAACCCAGGTTATACAATATGCCTGTACCTTTATCCTCTTCTTCTTTCCACGTATGTTCCTGAATAAAATTCCTGTAGCGGTCAAAATGCGATTCGAATACAACCAACCTGCCAAGCCACTTTTTATCAATCACTTTTTTTACCGTTAAAAAGTCACCATCCCAGCGCCGGTTTTGAAAAATACTAAGAACCCTGTTTTGTTTCTTTGCCAGCTTATTTAACTCCTCACCCTCACTTGTTGTCATCGTAAATGGCTTTTCGACCACCACATGCTTACCTGCCAGCAAAGCACTTTTCGAAAGCTCAAAATGGGTTCTGTCAGGGGTATTTACTACGATCAGTTCAATTTCTTTATCTTCAAGCAAGGATCCGTAATCCGTAGCTATTTCAACGTCCGGATATTTTTCTTTCGAGCCTTTGTGAGATCTTTCCATTATCTTTTTCAAATAAAAATTTGGATTTGAAGCCAGTAATGGAGCATGAAAGACTTTTCCCGACATGCCGTATGAGGCCAATCCAACCTTAATGACTTTTTCCATAAACTATCTTTGATTTCAATGAAATTTTTTTGTTATTTGTATACAGAGTTAAAGATCAAAAATGAATTAAGAAAACAATATAGTTTTAATTTGTTTATCATTCAAAATAATAATCACCGAAACATTTAAACCATGAGAAAATTATTATTCCCATTGATGGTTCTTTTTATGATCCCAGTGGTTTTATCGGTCTGCAGGTCCATTCAACCAACATCGACATTTAAACCATGAGAAAATTATTATTCCCATTGATGGTTCTTTTTATGATCCTTTTACTAGGTATTTCCTGTAAACAGGTTACAACGGACAAACAAGAAACAGTAACCTAAAACTTGAAACCGAGAACCATGAACTAGTTCACCGCTCATCCAACCGTGTAATACCTTCCTCCTTGGCCATTTGAATTGCTGCATAGTATTCTTTCATGGTAATGCTTCTTGAAAGATTCTTATTGCTATAGGCTTCCCCGCAAGGCCGGTATTGCGCCATAATATTTACATAGGTGTTTTTTGATAAGTTTTGTGCTATAAACCTAATAATTGCACGTGTTCCGGCTAAACCATTTGGCAAGACAAGATGCCTGATCAATAATCCCCTGGCGGCTATTCCACCATCATTAATTATCAGATCCCCAACCTGCCTGTGCATTTCTCTTATCGACTCCCTTGCCATTTCAGGGTAATCCTTCGCTTTACAGGCTTGTTCGGCAACTTCCGGCTCCCAGAATTTAAAATCAGGCATATAAATATCTATGATCCCTTCAAGGATTTTTATGGTTTCCATGTTATCATAACCACCGGAATTATACACAAGTGGTATGCGTAAACCCTTAGTAATGGCTACTTCAAGAGCAGACAGAATTTGAGGAACGACATGGGAAGGGGTAACTAAGTTAATGTTATGGCACCCGGTATCCTGAAGATACAACATTATATCAGCAAGCTCATCATCAGACACCTCCTCTCCCCTTCCCTCATGACTAATATCATAATTTTGACAAAAATTGCAAAGGAGATTACAAAAAGTAAAAAAAATGGTGCCGGAACCACGGATCCCAACCAAAGGACTTTCCTCTCCAAAATGAGGACTATAACTTGAGACCCATGCCATTTTACCGGTATTGCATATTCCTAATTCGCCGTTCAACCGGTCGACACTACAATTCCTGGGGCATAAACTACATGAAGACAAGAAAGACTGCAATTTCTGAACTTTCTCCCTGAATAATCCCTCACGGAATGTTCGTAGGTATATGGGGCTGTTTCTATTCATATTTAAAAACAGGTAATTATTCTCTCAGACTCTGGCAGGTACTATAGACGCTAGCAGGTCTCTCTCTGCAGCCTAATACAATTCGGCTCTACTGAACTGGTTTACTCACTCCCACAAGCCTTCCCACCACCTGCTCGTGAAGTTTGGTTTCCACTTCGTTCCAACCAAACGTTCTGGTTCCTGGTTTATAGTTTTTCTGCTTTTATCTTTTTACTTTTATCTATCTTTTCTTCATCACCAAGTCTCAACCTCTCTCCCAGTCGCAGCACCAAAGTATTTCATATTTCATCAATCATATTTCTCCGAAGGAGTCCTACGGACATATTTCCAAACACCCGGTATCAAGCAATTAAAAATATAACTTTCCCCGAAGGTCCCATAGGGATGCCCATGGCAGATACCTTTGGCATAACTTATAACATTTTATTTACCCTTTAATCACCGCCAGAGGAGACAGTTCAACTACTATTTCAACCAAATCATCCTGGTTTTTCATAACAGTACCTATATCTTTATAAGCTGAAGGAGCTTCATCAAGATCCCGGGTTGTTTGAATGGAATGGAGAATGTTTTTTTTGTCCAGCCTGGCAATTTCAGTTTTAAGGTCTAATACTCTTTGTGCCTGTTTTCTCCCCATAACCCTGCCTGCTCCATGGGAACAACTCTCAAAACTTTCTGCATTTCCTTTACCACGAACAATATAACTCTGGGTACCCTGAGAACCCGGAATAATTCCGGTTTGACCCTTTTTAGCCTGAGTGGCGCCTTTTCGATGAACAATAACATTTTGATCGAAATGTTTCTCTTCCGACGCATAATTATGTGCGATATTAATCATAGGGGCAAACGAAATATTGCCTTTATAAACATTCCTGAAAACTACCATAATCCTTTCGATCATTAACTTCCTGCTGGCAAAAGCAAAATCAACACAGTATTGCATTTCCAGCCAGTAAAGCCGTCCTTCCTCAATTTCCAATGGCAAATACGCTAACTGCATTTTCTTTAATGCTTCAAACCCCCATTTAATGTTCAGGGAATTAGCCAATTTATTGTAGTAGTCGGCTACCTGCTTCCCGATATTCCGGCTACCTGAGTGGACCATGATCCATATAAACCCATCCGATCCTTTCTGAATTTCAATGAAATGATTTCCTCCGCCAAGTGTTCCTAATTGACATAATGCACTGTTATATTCCCTTGAAACAACCGGCAAATCAGAGATCCTATAATCACCTGATTTTAGTTTGGGCATTAAGCCCGGATCCTGAGGCCTTTTATGATGTTTAAATCCCAATGGGATCAGTTTCCGGATTTCATTCATGATGTGCTTTACATCAGACATATTAATTTCAGTCAGTGAGGTTCTTACGGCAGACATTCCACATCCGATATCAACGCCTACAGCATTCGGGATAATAACTTTTTTTGTTGCCATCACTCCCCCAATAGGCATCCCATATCCCTGGTGACAGTCAGGTAAAATCACGATATGGCTAAAGGCATAGGGATGGTTCGCCAGGTTTTTAGCCTGTTGTAGAGCTCCCGGCTCTATTTCCTTCAACCATAACTTAATTGGAACTTTTTCCGATTTTAAAACTTGCAACATCCGATATGTTTCTTATATAAATATAGCATTTTATTTTGAGGTAAGGTGGCTCAATCTGGCACTTGGCACGATTTCGTCTGTTCCAGCCTGGATACTCTAAGTTCGTGGCCTGAATCTAATAGTCATTCAGTGGTTATTAGCTCCGGCTTAGTTACTTGCTCCCACTGTCCTTCGCTCAAACCTGCTCGTGAGGTTTGGCTTCGCCAAACGTTTGCCTCCGCATTCGAATAAAACCATCTTTTAGAATACCCCTGATATCTAATATTTCAGTATATTGCACAAAGTAAATGATTTCTGATGTATCAACACTATTACATAATTCTTGGTATTCCTTCAGGCTCCGGTCTGCCAGAAATAAAGAAAGCATACCGGGTGAAAGCCAAGGAATTCCACCCGGATCTCAATAAAAGCTCTGATGCAAAAGAAAAATTTATTAAGATAAACGAGGCGTATGAGTTCCTTATCAATAACAGGTTCAGAAAATCACACATCTCCCGGGAAGTCAGGGAACAACAATATCGTGACTGGGTTAAGTATGAACGTTTAAAAGCCAGAGCTCGTGCTGCCTATCAGGCAAAGAAGAAATTCGAACAATTTAAACGTTCCCGTATTTACAAGACAACCCGTATCCTTTATACTTTTTACGATTTTTTTTTCAATTATTATCGGTTTAATCACATTGAAATCAATGATATTGGCGGTTACATCCTTTTCTTTTTACGATTTCTTTGCAGTAATTATTGGTTTTATCATAATTTTAGGCGTAGTATATGGTCTTAAGGTTCAAAGCACTTTTGCAGAAGGGTTCACGCTAAACTCGATTCTGGCAGCAATACTTCTTTTTTGCATTGGTTTAATATTCATTACTTTTTCAATAATGAATTACTGGGGACGAACAAAGATCTTCAGACGAAAGAATATTTTTGAACAGTAAAAAACTAAAACAAAAATGCGAGATAAAAAAATCGAACTGCTTCAAAAGCAGCTTAAAAAATTAGATGAAAAAGATTTTAACCTGAATGCCTGGAAGAATTCAAGCATTTTAATTCTGGAAAGGATCTTTGGAAAGGATTCACCAAAAATTAAGAAAATAGATGAAATCCACTACGATTTAAGCAGTTGGTCGATGCGAGACACTTTAGGAACTTCCAGTCTGGATGCATGTAAACGAACCGGTAAGGAAATTCTGGAAGTGTGTATTATGGAACTGGAAACCCTGGGGTTACCGGAACAAAAAGAAAAGGATGTAACCGCCAATATCATTGATTTCAATGTGATTCTTCAGGCTCTCGAAAACAAATTAACAATCTCACAATTCAAGGAACTCAAACAAATCCTGGAAAAAGAAGAAGACAAAATGAAAAAGATCCATGATTTCCTTATGGAAATTGGAACTGAGGTTTCCGTTCACATCCTTGCAGACATCATTTCAAACCAGGAAGTCTCCCGTAAAATCCAGTCAACCTGACTGTTGACTCTTTGTAATCTACCTCATATGAATTCCGCATTCCTTGTTTTCCGTCTTTTCCCACCACCAGCGACCTGCACGTGAGTCTTCACCCGGTTGAATTGCCCGCGTACAAGGTTGACATCCGATACTGGGAAAACCTTTATCATGAAGCGGGTTGTAGGGTATCTCATTTTCACTGATGTAATCCCAAACCTGTTTTTCTGTCCAGTGTACAAGAGGATTGACCTTTATTAATCCGTTCGGTTCATCCCATTCAACCAATTTAGTATTATAACGGGAAACAGTTTGCTCACTTCGCAAACCTGTAATCCAAATCTCCTTCCCTTCCAAAGCTCTATTAAGCGGCTCAATTTTTCTGATATGACAACAGAGTTTTCTGTTTTCAACACTTTCGTAAAACAAATTGATTCCCTTATTGTTTACCATGGATTCAACTTGTTTTGCATCAGGGAAAAACACCTGGATTTTTATGCCATACTTCTCATTTGTCTGTTGAAGCAGTTCATGCGATTCCTGAAATAACCTGCCCGTATCCAATGTGAAGATTTTAATTGTTGGATCAATAGCCGAAACCATCTGGGTTAAAACCTGGTCTTCAGCACCTAAATTAGTGGCAAAAGCTATCCTCCCCTGGTATCGATCAATAAAAAAAAACAATACTTCTTCTGGTTGTTTATTCTTAAAACGGGAATTCAAATCCCTGATTAATTTCTCTTTCATCCGTTCGGGAAAATAGAAAACATTTAATACAATAAATTTTGAGAAAACAAAAATACATTTTATTTTATTAGATTGAAATCCACAATGAGTTGCACTCTGAAATAATAACACCTGAAAAGGTACTACTCAAAAATTAATTGGATTTCATTAAAATAAAAATCAGGATAAAATTGAATAATTCCATTGAGGTAAAATTTCATCTCTCTTAATTTTTATGCAGTTTTCAACTTCAGATTTATCAAAAGTTATTCCTGATTGATACTCCTTTTCATTTAAAAATGCCTGTATAGCCAAACCTTTAGTTGTAGTTGTCGATTCGATATAGTTCATTGCCACTTCATATGAACGCAATGGTACACCTGCCCAGTTTTTTGATATAAATGAGAACATTTTATGCTCGATGGGATTCCACTTTGAAGCTCCCGATGGATAATGACATACTTGTATGTCAATGCCATATACAGAAGACAATTTGATATAAAGGTAATATTTCCATCCATGTTTTCTATAGCCATTGCTGCCACCGGAATCACAAAGGATTAATAGTTTTTTCATACCAGAATACCTGGCCAAAGCAATATCGGTTAACCAGGTTTCTATGGAATCAACTGCAAATTCCGGGGTTTCGCTACTTGTTCCTAAAACAACAGCACCTTTGTTTGTCAGTCTCTCATAAATACCATATGGATTAATTTTTCCTGATGCATTAGACAAAAAATCATGGTCTAAAGTTTTTTCTGCTTCAATACAATATTTTCTGCCAGCATTGCTGAAATTGCCTATCATTTCTTTTTTTTTAGTGTCAACACTGATAATAGGCTGTCCTATATCTTCATATTCCCTGACTTTTGTTTCGATGAACCGAAACTGTTTTTCTCTGTCAGGGTGTTGGGTAGAAGAGATCGATTTTTTGTTTAATTTTAATGAATACCCTAATGATTTCAATACTTTACCCGCCGTATTTGGGCAAACATAGACACCGTTGTCTATAAGAGTCTTACTTAACGAGTAGGTGCTTTTTCTTGTCCAGTTCAACGACTTCCCTGTTGGGTCTCCGGCTGTTTCCGGTTCCATTATTTCTTCAATCAATTTTAAAATTTTTTCGTTTTTTTTAGTGACGGGCGACCAGCACCTTTTTTTCGTATCCTATCAATGTCTATATTTTCACTTAACAGTTCCTTCCTGCCACGAGATACTGTTTTTACGTTTAATCCTGTTTTTTGAGATATTTTTTCATCTCCTCCATAACCGAGCTTCATAGATTCATATCCCGCAAATAGTCTCTGCTGTTTCTCGTTTAACAAAGACATAAATAAAGCCAAATATTCATCTGTAGCTTCTTTAGGAACCAGGCTGTTTTCACTAGTGATGTACTGTTTTCTTAAATCAAATTGCGTATCCCCTTTCTCAACTGAAAGATATATGTATTCTTTAGCTATTTGCTCCCTGTTAATTATACTGTTTTTCCACAAATCTAATACTGTATTATGCACAGGAATCCTTAAAAATTCTTCTAATTCATAACAGGTAAAACCAATTATTGATTTTTCAATGTGATGCAACACGGTGTTTTTTAATGTCCCAAATTTTGAAAAATAGATTTGATTATATGCCCATATACCATTATTATCATAATTAGCAATTGGATCTAATGTATAATATTTCCCACAATGCGAATAACTGGTTTTATAAGGTAACTGTTTTAATTTTCTGAAGACTGTCATACGTGAGGTTGTTTGAAGTATGCTTTTCAAATCCTCAATGGTCAACAAAAAGTTTTCATAAAAGCTGTCAACTAATTGGTCCTTTTTATTTTGCATGGCATGATACATTTATGAATGTAAAAATCCATTTATTCACAAATGTATCAATTTTTATTCAAAAACACAAATAGTTACATGCCTGTATTTTAGCGTAATGCATTACCATAATGCAAAAGTTAAATTATATTAGTGATGCATTTAGGAGTATAATACGTTAATTTATTTTTGAGTAGTCGCAAAGGAAAATTCATTACACCATTGGGTCATTTTTCAACGATTAACAAGGGAAATTCTCTTTGGTATTTTCCATTGATTATTTTTCTTTTAAATTTAACCCTTAAATGATTTTTTAAAAATGAAGTTTTTCGTTACCGGTGCTACCGGTTTTTTAGGCACAGGATTGGTTAATGAGCTTGTTGCCCGTGGTCACCAGATTCATTTTCTCTCCCGTGATCCCTTAAAAGTTAACTATTTCAAAAATAAGAATGTACGATTCTTTTTGGGAGATGTATTGGATATTGTCAAGATCGAAGAAGCCATGACCGGTTGCGATTATGTTTTTCACCTGGCAGGTTGTGTTAAAGCTTGTGTAAAAAAGCCAGATACTTTTTATGAAATCAATGTGCTGGGCACAAAAAACGTGCTGGAAACAGCTCAGAAATTATCAATTAAAAAGATGATTATAACCAGCACATCCGGTATTTTCGGACCCTCAACCGATGGTATCATTACCGAAACCACAATCCGGAACATCGATTATTTTAATGAATATGAAAAAACAAAAAGTCAGGCAGAGGAGATCGCACTTGAATATGCCAGGAAGGGGCAAAATATTGTAATTGTTAACCCAACCAGGATTTATGGTCCGGGACCTTTAACGGAGAGTAATATTGTAACCCTATTGATAAAAAAATATTCGGAGGGAAAATGGAGATTTGTACCGGGGAACGGAGAAACAATCGGAAATTATGTTTACATTGATGATGTCGTGCAGGGTCACCTGCTTGCAATGGAAAAGGGTAAATCGGGTGAAAAAATTATTCTTGGTGGTTCCAATGCAAGTTATTCAGATATTATTTGCACGATAGATAATATTCAAAAAAGGAAACACAAGATAATAAAGGTCCCCATCTTTTTAATTTTTACCTTAACCTGGATACAGGTAATTGTCAGCAATCTTTTTGGGAAACCTGCTCAGGTAACATCCGGCTGGATTAAGAAATACCTGAATGACTGGAACACCTCCAATGAGAAGGCAATGCAAGTTTTAGGATACGAGCCAACTAATCTTGAGACTGGAATTAAAAAAACATTAAACTGGCTTAACAATTTGAATTAAGTTATGAAAGACTATTTCACACTCGTAACAGGAAGTAGTTCAGGTATAGGGAAAGCGATATCTATCGAATGCGCAAAGAGAGGAATGAACTTGCTTTTGGTGGCTTTACCGGGAGAAAAACTGGAAGAACAAGCAGTGGATTTAGAATCAAAATATAAGGTTAAAACATACTATTATCATATTGACCTAACCGAAAAAGATGCACCAAAGAAGGTTTATGACTGGACCAGGAAAAATGGATACAAAATAAATATGCTGATAAACAATGCAGGAATGGGTGCTGAAGGACCGTTTGAAAGGCAATCCGCCTCATATTACAATACCATGATGCAACTAAATATGGTTGCATTGGTTTTGCTTACCCGGTTTTTTATTACAGATCTGAAAAAACTCCCGAAGGCATATATATTAAACCTTGGAAGCATATCCTCGTATTTCCCAATGCCCTATAAGATTGTTTATGCTGCAACAAAAACGTTTGTATTATCATTTACCAGGGCGCTAAGAGAAGAATTGAGGAATACTCCGGTGAAAGTCAGTATTACATGCCCGGGTCCGGTTTTTACTAACCCACGGATAATTGAGGAGTCACGAAGTAAAAACAGGTTCGTACAGTTATTTTATAATGACCCGCCTTTTGTTGCCCGGTATTCTATAAAAGCATTGATGAAGGGAAAAAGGGTTATCAGAACAGACTTATTAAGCAAGGTCTTGTATCTAACGGAAAAAATCCTTCCCCAATATTTTAAGCAGAAAATAATTACCAGAATTTACAGAAAATTCTAATAACCGGTATACAAACGGATATATTGCAGGTTGAAAAAATAGAGTAAATCCATATTGCGATTTTTCGCATTTAAGGACATAGTTTCACAAATTTACCCCGTGAAATATTGCTTCGCAATAAATCTTCGATTTATTTCACAGGGTAAATTAAAAAAAACCTTAATTTTCAGGTTTCATAAATAATTAGTTAATAGTCGGCAGTCTTAAGTCGGCCCGCCCGTACCGAACGGTACGTTCGGGCCGACTTAAAAATGCAAAGTATAATGAAATTAGCCATTATCAAGCCATAAACATTGAACTTAGCCACGCTTATAGCGTGGCGATCTCATGATCCGCCAGCTGGCGGAGAGTAAATTCCGATACAACAAATTAATCATAAACAGGACTTTACATCAATTTATATTTTAGAAACGGCTTGCTATAGCCGGGAAAATCAAATGACTGAATATTATACATTGATTACGGGCGGCAGTTCGGGAATTGGAAGGGCGCTTGCTATTGAATGTGCAAAGCAAAAAATGAATGTCCTTCTGGTAGCGCTACCTGGCACGAAACTTAAGGAGTTGTCGGACCATTTACAAAAAACGTATAATGTAATAACCGATTATTATTTTATCGATCTTACCCATGAAAATGCCCCGTATGAAATCTTTGAATGGACCATAAAAAACAGATATAATATCGATATACTCATCAATAATGCCGGTATCAGTTGTGAAGGACCTTTTGAAAAATTTGATTCTTCCTTTTATGAAAATATCATGCGACTCAACATGGTAGCCATAGTATTACTATCCCGGTTATTCATACCTGAATTACTCAAACAGCCCAAGTCACATATTCTCAACATGGGAAGCATTGCCTCGTACTTTCCAATGCCTTATAAAGCAGTTTATGGTTCTTCCAAAATGTTCGTTTATTCATTTTCGCGGGCATTAAGGGAAGAATTGAAAGGCACATCAGTTCAGGTCAGTATTGTTTGCCCGGGGCCTGTCGTTACAAATATTCATACAGCACAAAGTGCGCAGGATAAGGGGAAATCAGCCAGGCTAATGCATATGAAAGCAAGTTATGTGGCCGAATATACAATGAAAAGGATGCTGAAAGGGAAAATAATAATCAGGCCCGGATTCTTAAGCAAGGTCGTGTACTATGCTGAAAAATTCATTCCTCAAAGCATTAAGCAAAAATTAGTAACAAAGATTTTTTATA
>CAZEWS010000082.1:0-10507 GCA_964515985.1 uncultured Rikenellaceae bacterium
CTAAAACCACTCCCAAAAGCATTCCTGCAAATGAATAAACAGCGACAAAATATGAACGGGGTATAATCTTATGATCTTTTCTTAAATGTGAAAATATTTGAGAAGATAAATTTTCAAACTTTTTCCGTTTGATATTTGTTCCTGAAATATAATCACTTAGATTTTGGGATATAGAATCAAGTTCTGACTTAAAATCAGTGCATTTTTTACATGTTGCGAAAAAATTATCAATTCTTTCACCCGATCTGAGTAGTCTGTCGATATGGAACAACTTATATTCCCTTCCGGAAATGTTATGCTGTTCTACTGATTTTTTAAAATTTGTATACCAATCTGTTTGACTTTCCATATTAACAAAGTATACAGGGAGTGTCAAATTACAAAAAAAAAGGCTGTTAAAAAATTTTTTTAACAGCCCCTGCCTTTCAAAGAGTAATAAAAATCCGTTATCTTCTTCTTTCAGGTTTAGGTAATAATACTTTTCTTGAAAGTTTGATCTTACCCGATCTTTCATCGACGCCAATCAATTTAACATCAATTATCTGACCTTCTTTTAGTACCCCATCAACCGATTCCAATCTTCTCCATTCGATTTCGGAAATATGTAAAAGACCGTCTTTCCCGGGCAATATTTCCACAAACGCACCAAACGGAACGATTGATTTTACTTTCCCCTTATAGACCTTTCCTACTTCAGGTACTTCAACGATCCGGTTGATTCGTTTTAAAGCTTCTTCAATGGATTCTTTATCATCGCTAAAAACATCTACAATACCCTGATTATCCACTTCTTCGATAATAATAGTCGCTCCGGTTTCATTCTGGATTTCCTGGATCACTTTCCCTCCCGGACCAATTAGCGGCCCAATCATATCTTTAGGAATAATGATCTGGACAATCCTTGGTGCATGAGGCTTAAGGTCAGGCCTTGGTTCCGGAATGGTTTCCACCATTTTTTTCAGGATGCTCAATCTTCCTTCCCTGGCTTGTTCCAGTGCCTTTGTTAATACTTCATAGGATAATCCTTCCACCTTGATATCCATTTGTGTAGCCGTAATACCGTCTTTGGTGCCGGCTACTTTAAAGTCCATATCCCCCAAATGATCTTCATCACCCAGTATGTCTGAAAGGATTGCATATTTGCCCGTTTCACTATCAGTTATTAAACCCATGGCAATACCGGATACGGGTTTTTTGATTTTAATCCCTGCATCCATCAGGGCAAGCGTTCCGGCACAAACTGTTGCCATTGATGATGAGCCGTTGGATTCCAGAATATCAGACACCACCCTAATTGCATAAGGATTATCCGAACCTGTGGGCATCATTCCTTTCAATGCCCTGTGTGCTAAATTTCCGTGTCCGACCTCTCTTCTCGATACTCCCCTTGCAGGACGGGCATCACCGGTTGAAAATGGAGGAAAATTATAATGTAAAACGAATTTCTCTGAGCCCTGCAACAAGACTTCATCAATTATCTTTTCGTCAAGTTTTGTTCCCAGGGTAACGGTAGTCAGGGATTGTGTTTCTCCACGGGTAAAAAGTGCCGAACCATGTGCGGCAGGTAAATAGTCAACTTCGCAAGAAATGGGACGAATTTCATCTGTTTTCCTTCCATCAATTCGTATCCCTTTCTCTAAAATCAAACTTCTTATGGCATCTTTCTGAACATCATGAAAGTATTTGGATACCAGCTTTTCATTCACCTCATCTTCTTCTGTAAACTGGGATAGAAATTCCTCCTTTACTGCTTCAAATGCTTCAGCCCTTTCGTGTTTGTTTGGGATAGCTTTTTTTGCTAATTCATAGACTTTGGTATATGTTTCACGAGAAACTTTTTCTTTTAGATCTTCATCATCTGCTTCCCGATCATATTCTCTTTTTTGTGGACTGCCAACTTCTTCAGCCAATTCAAGTTGTGCTTTACACTGTATTTTAATGGCCTCATGAGCAAATTCTATAGCATCTACCATTTCAGCTTCAGAAACTTCTTTCATTTCGCCTTCCACCATCAGGATATTATCCATCGTGGCACCAACCATAATATTAATATCTGCATTTTCCAAATCCGAAAATGTCGGATTAATCTTTAATTCTCCGTTAATCCTTCCGACCCTGACTTCAGATATCGGTCCATTGAAAGGAATATCGCTTACACTTAAAGCTGCAGAAGCCGCCAGACCCGTTAATGCATCGGGTATTATATCTTTATCAGCTGAAATAAGACTCACAGTCACAAATGTCTCGAAGCGATAATCATCCGGGAACAAAGGACGAAGTGCCCTGTCAACCAATCTGGCAATTAATACTTCATAATCCGAGGGTCTGGCTTCACGTTTCATAAACCCGCCGGGGATTCTTCCAAGTGAGGCAAACTTCTCTTTATAGTCAACCGACAGAGGCAGGAAATCCAGATCCGGCTTTGCTTCCTTTGCTGATACCACCGTAGCAAGCAACATGGTCCTTCCCATTTTTACAACAACAGATCCGTCAGCTTGTTTAGCAAGTTTTCCGGTTTCCAGGGTTATGGTCCTGCCATCACCTAAATCGATTATTTTTTCAAAAATGTTAAACATGATAAATTATTCCAAAACTATTATAAATAGTCACTTTTTTTAAACAAAAAAGGCAATTGTTGATTGCCTTTTTTACTATCGCCGCAATTTTAAAGACTCAATAATCGTACGATATCTTTCAATGTCCCGTTGTTTTAGATAATCGAGCAAGCTTCGTCTTTTCCCAACAAGCTTGACCAAGGCCCGCTGGGTACTGAAGTCTTTTTTATTTTTTTTTAAATGTTCTGTAAGAAAAGCAATCCGGTAAGTAAACATAGCAATTTGCCCTTCGGTTGAACCGGTATTTTTATTCGATTTACCGTATTTCTTAAAAAATTCTCTTTTCTTCTCAGCAGTTAAATACATACGCTTGATTCAGTTAATGTTCTTATTTAACTTCAATTTTAAAGAACTGCAAAGATATTTATTTTTTTCATAATTCGACAAATTACAATTAAAAAGTTTGGGGTTGCGGGTTAATAGTTCCTGGTTAGAGGTTTTGTTTGCTTATGGCTGAAATTTCGTGGCCTGGGACCGGATCTGACAGTCATTAAGTGGTAATTCGCTTCGCTGTCATTTGTTCCGGCTTAGTTACTCGCTCCCACTGTCGTTATTCGCTCCCACAATCCAGGCTCTGGAACCAGCTCATGAAGATTGGCTCTTACTTCGTTCGAGCCAATCGTTCGCTCAAACGTTCGCTTGCGTCATTGATTGTCATTCAGTTGTTTTCGGCCCAGGCTCTCCGCCACATCTGCGTACTGCATACTATTACTGCCTCCTGCTACTGCAACTGCCACTATTCCGGATTTTCAATTCCCAATACCAATTAACTGTTTATTTATCACTTCAAGTCCTGCCTGAAATGTATGGGGTATGTAATCCAATTCGTTTCTTGCCTTTTCAAGAATAAACCCTGTTTTAAAAGGCCTTTTTGTTTTTTCATTAAGCTCAGCAGTACTAACCTGTGATATCATAGATCGGTCCAGTCCGAAAAAATCAGCTACTTTATGGGCAATTTCCAAAATGCTCATGATTTCTCCTCCTGAAATATGGAAAACGCCTTCTTTTTCCTGAAGAGCTATATTCCCGCAAGCCCAGGCAAGGTCCTCCACCAGAGTTGGGGCGCGAAACTGGTCAACAACTACACGAATGGGTTTGTTGTTTTCAAGAGAATCTTTTACCCATAATACGATGTTTGACCGGCTCATGTTAAAAGTAATCCCATAAACTAAAATGGTTCTGACGATTGACCATTTTTTCGCCAACGATTGAACTCTTTTTTCACTCTCAAGTTTTGATAAACCATAATAGTTCAATGGGTTTGGCTCACCGATCTCCGTATATGGGCCGGAATAACCGTCGAAAATAAAATCAGTTGACAGATGAATAAGGTGGGCATTAATTTTACTGGCAATATTTGCTATTTTGTTAACCGCATCAACATTTACACACCAACAATCTGATCTTTTTTCTTCACAATGATCAACCTGGGTTAACGCAGCAGTATTTATAATGGTATCCGGCTTATACTTAGAAATAATATATTCAACTTCAACCGAATTTGTTATATCAAGTAATTCAAACTGGTAACCGGTAAGATGAGTGATATGGTCGGGGTTTTTGGATGTGGCAATTACCCTGCAATCGTGTTGGTCTACCAGGAATTCTATTAACTTTTGTCCTAATAAACCATTACTGCCGGTTATTAAAACGGTTTTCATGATCTTGCGCAAACGGAACTAACCAAAATTTATAATTTCTATTAATTTTTTTACTACTGACCGGTTTCATACTTTTCCAGATTTAAGTATTTTATTACCTATCTGGCATTGAATACATTTCCTGAATTTACAATATTCATTTTTAAGTTGGAGCAAGGCTTGAGTATAAAAAGCATTCTCAGCCTTAATTCCCAGTTTTTCCCATTTCTTTACGATGGAATTACTCTCGGGAGGGATCTGATCGAGAATTTCGAGTGACTTTTCCTTAAAATCATCCAGGTTTTTGATTTTGCCGTACACAAATAAAAACGGAACCACTGTATTGATCAGTATATAATGAATTGCCTGGTCACCCAGTTTTTTTTCTTTAGATTCTGATTCCTTATTAAAAACATAATGATTTTCCCAATAGGGACTTGTTGAAACTCTGAACAATTCCAGCAATTCTTTTGCATTCCCGGCCTGTATAATTTTTGAAAACAAACCCGACGTTTTATGAATAAGACTTCCAAATTGGGCAATTCGGATTGTCGGGAAATTGGATGGCCGCAGCCGTAAAAATTTCCATAAATGCCCATCGATGTGGCGGAGGGAAAATTTTGTGCTAAAGACTTTATATTCCCTGTCAAGGATTTTTGTATAATCATCTGATAAGGCATATTGCAACAAGCCAGCCTGGCCTAATAACATTGCCTCAATTTGTATCAGACTGTTCTTGTGCTTGATCAGGAATTTATAGGGCAATGATTTTGCAAGCAACTCAAAAGGTTGTGAATTTGTTTTGAATCCGAAATTTCTGGCCAGAAACTGGTAAAAAGTTTCTTCCCAATCGTTTTTATTTTTTTCGAGACAGGCAATTATTTCATTTGATTTTCTTTCAAGACGCTCTATCATTAACTTGTGTAACCAATGTTTTACAAAAAAGGGATCAACTTTGTAAAAGTCATTCTGACAAGGAATCCAATATTGATTTTGCAAAAGTTCCTGGTAATTTTGATAGATGGAAGGATTAAATTTCAGTTCAACAGTAGGAATAGGTTCCCCGTTTGTTCTTTTAACATCAGTGTCATTATTATAAACAGCCTGTAAAATAACATTATCGTAATTTTTATCTTTATGATGTCCATGCCTGGCCCAATCCGATGCATTAACATGTATTTCAACATTTCCAACCCATAGGGTACCGTCTATTTCAACTTTTGCATTAAAGAAATCCGGGCCGGCGTCAAAATTATGTTCTCCCAAACGTAAAACCTTGATCTTTTCACCAGTATTGGCAACCAGGGAATCATGTTGAAACAACCTGTTTTTCCAAACAAAATGCAGAAAATCCTCTTTCATAGAATATGATGTTCTGAAAGGATTGAAGCCATTTCCTGTTGGATCTCCCCGGCTTTTTGTGCAGCAACATCGGTAAACCGATCCGATTTATCGGCATAGATGATTCCTCTGGATGAGTTAACCAATAAACCACAATTTTTGTTTAATCCAAACCTGGCCACATCCTGAAGACTTCCATCCTGAGCTCCAATACCGGGAACCAGTAAAAAGAAATCGGGAATGATTTTTCGTACCTGTTCAAGCATCTCCGCTTTTGTTGCTCCAACAACATACATCATATTTTCCTTAGTTCCCCATAATTTGGACTTTTCCAGTACAATTTCAAATAATGGCTGATGGCTTTTTATGTCCTGAATAAACTGGAAATCATCTGCCCCTTTGTTCGATGTGAGAGCAAGCAGTACAATCCATTTGCCGGGATATGATAAAAAAGGGCTAACGGAATCCTCACCCATATATGGTGCCACTGTTACCGCATCAAAATCCAGATTCTCGAAAAAGGCTTTGGCATACATTTTTGATGTATTACCGATATCTCCCCGTTTTGCATCTGCAATCAGAAAGATTTGAGGGTGCCGGCTATTCAGGTATTGAACTGTTTTCGCCAGGCTCACCCATCCTGCTGAACCCCGGCTTTCATAAAAAGCAATGTTTGGTTTATAGGCAACGGCATAGGAATGGGTGGCATCGATAATACGCTTATTAAATTCAAATACCGGATTCTCCGATTCGAGTAGAAATTCAGGTATTCTCGACAGATCAGTATCAAGGCCTATACATAAAAAACTTTCCTTTTTTTTTATATTTTCAAGTAACTGACTGTAATTCATTATAATTCAGTTAGTTTCAGACGTTCTGCATTTTCTGCCATCTGGAGTTTATCGATCAACTCCTGTATATTTCCGTCTATTATGGAAGTCAAATTGTACAAGGTTAAGTTAATCCTGTGATCGGTAACTCTGCCCTGAGGATAATTATACGTCCGTATCTTAGCTGACCGGTCTCCGGTCGATACCATGGTTTTCCTTTTCGAGGCGATGTCATCGAGGTACTTTTGATATTCCAGGTTATACATTCTGGTTCTCAGTTCCTTCATAGCTTTATCCATGTTCTTTAATTGCGATTTTTCATCCTGGCAGGTAACGACAATCCCACTGGGTATATGGGTCAAGCGGATGGCTGAATAGGTGGTATTAACCGACTGACCTCCCGGTCCTGATGAACAAAATACATCTTTTCTGATATCTTCCGGCTTTATATTAATATCAAATTCACTTGCTTCGGGTAAAACTGCTACGGTTGCTGCAGAAGTATGAACCCTGCCCTGGGTCTCAGTCTGCGGTACCCTTTGGACACGATGCACCCCTGATTCATATTTTAAAATACCATATACACCATCCCCGATAACATTAAAAACAATTTCCTTAAATCCGCCAGATGTTCCTTCAGTTACCCTGTTCACCTCGATTCGCCAGTTTTTGGTTTCACAGAACTTGGTATACATTCTGTAAAGATCTCCGGCAAAAATACTTGCTTCATCTCCTCCTGTCCCTGCTCTGATCTCAACCACTGCATTTTTTTCATCCTCCGGATCGGCAGGTACCAGAAGGAGTTTTATCTTCTCTTCCATTTCCGGCAAACTGTCATTCAACTCATCGAGTTCCGCTTTTGCCATTTCACGCATCTCTTCATCCTTTTCCTTAACAAGGATATCTTTTGCATTTTTTACGTTGCTTAAAATATTCCTGTAGTCATTATAGGCTTGTATTACCGGCTCAAGGTCTTTATATTCCTTACTTAATTTGATATACCTTTTCATATTGGAAATAATATCCGGTTTGGTTATCAATTCTGCAATCTCATCGAACCGTGCCTTTACACCTTCCAGCTTTTCTATTATCAGATTCCTGCCCATAATCGCTCTTCCATTTTCAATTTCAGGGTGCAAAGTTAAGAAATATATGGAAGTGTGGAACCATTTTGTGAGCAAAGCGAACAGAATGTCTCACGAGCAGGTTTGAGCGAACGATTGGCTCTAACGAAGTAAGAGCCAATCTTCATGAGCTGGTTACAGTGCCTGGATTGTGGGAGCGAATAACGACAGTGGGAGCGAGTAATAATGGAATAATGGAAGAATGGAATAGTGGAAAATTGGAAGGATAAAAGAGTAGCAGAGGCAGGAAGAAGCAGTAAGGGAAAGTCACCAGTCGGCAGTCTACAGTCAACAGTTTGATGCTGGTTGCTGGATATTGGCAAAGCACATAGAATATTGGGCGAAGTAGAAGTCAACGTTATTCAGGCATAGACAGACATGTGTCAAACTACAAACTAAAAACTACAAACCAGAAATATATAATGATGGTTTGCTTTGGATTTATTATATCCATCATTGAAAATAGAGGTAACAAAAATTGTAATAAAATTATTGCAAGTAAAAGAGAAATAAACGCTACTATAATTGATTCGATAATAAACTGTATGATTATTTGTTTGCGATTAGCCCCGACGGTTTTTCTAATACCAATCTCTTTTGCCCTGTTAATGGCTAAAGCAATTGACATGCTTGTATAATTGAAAGATGCAGCTAAAATTATTATCAGGCCCAGGCAGACAAAGAATATAATAAACGGCGCTCTCAGGAAATAACCATATTCAGCGCCTAGGAGAGGGCCAGGTACGATTTTTAACAAGGGCTTGATTATGAATACAAGCTTTGTTGTATCATTATTGTAATATCTTTCTTCGCTTAATCTATCAAGCGTTTCTTGCAGAACGTTTGATCTAACTCCTTTCTTAAGTAGAACATAAACATAACTATTTTTATATCTATTCCAATTATTTATTGTTTTTTCTATTTTACCTGAATTTTCAAGCAACCCGATAGTAAGTAAAGATGTTCTTTCCCTATCTAATACATTTCTTATTGCTATTTTTAATAAGTTACTTAGCACGGTGGGTGAAATGTTTTTAGTAAGAGATGAGATTCCCTTATTAGACGTATTCCTTATTTATAAGTTACAATTTATTTCAACCTGTTTATAGTAACCTAAGTAAGAGCAATTGAAATAATAATCCAATACCATATTTTATTCAGTACGGTATATATAATAATTAAAAATGCACCAGGAAAGATATTCAAAAGTATACTTTTTAAAGATAAAAGTCAAAAGGCAAAATTTTACCCTGTGAAAAGTAAAACAACCTAATAACTACCTAATTACGCGAGCGAACTTGAGAGCGAAAACCTCATGAGCGGGATTGTGCGCCTGCATGTGGGTAGCGAATAACATAGCGAGTGAATTACGCTGAGCGTCAGCGAAGCAAATGACGCGAGGAGCACAGCGACGAGCTAATAACACGAGCGAAGCGAGTGAATGACTATCGAATGACGCGAAGGCGAAGCCTGAGCTAATGACGCGAGCGCCAGCGAGCGAATGACACGAGCGAAGCGAGTGAATGACGTGAACGAAGTGAACAAATGACGCGAGGAGCGCCCGCCCGGATAAACGGCTTCATCCGTTCGGACGGGCAGCGACGAGCTAATAATTAAAGACACCATATTCAGAATGGATGGATAATTTGTTACGATGGATTTTTTCACAATGCCCGATTATTTGAGCATTAATACTGAATTCGCGGGATATATTGATTATGGCAGGAGCCAGTTCTGGTGAGATATAGATCTCAAACCTGTGCCCCATATTGAATACTTTATACATTTCTTCCCACGAGGTTTCAGATTGCTCCTGAATCAGCCGAAAAACAGGAGGAATCGGAAATATATTATCCTTTATAACGTGTAAATCGTTAACAAAATGTAAAACTTTTGTCTGACCACCTCCTGAACAATGGATCATTCCATGAATATCGCTGCGGTATTTTTCCAAAATCTTTTTAATAACCGGAGCATATGTTCGGGTGGGGGAAAGCACCAGTTTAGCGGCATCCATTCCCAAATCAATAATTTCCTGTGTCAGTTTCATTTTCCCGGAGTAAATCAACTCCGGAGGAATTGAAGGGTCAAAACTTTCCGGGTACTTTTCAGCCAGATAGCTGGCAAATACATCATGCCTGGCTGATGTAAGACCATTGCTCCCGATACCACTGTTGTATTCCTTTTCATACAATGCTTTTCCTGAAGAAGACAGACCTACAATCACATCACCTTTCCTGATTTTATCATTTGTTATAACTTCCTCTCTTTTCATTCTGCAAAACACCGTTGAA
This sequence comes from uncultured Rikenellaceae bacterium, assembly GCA_964515985.1. Lineage (GTDB taxonomy): Bacteria > Bacteroidota > Bacteroidia > Bacteroidales > VadinHA17 > CAZEWS01. The sequence continues at coordinate 9,845 of CAZEWS010000082.1, forward strand.
TCAACTATTATTGTCCTGACCAGGTCTCCAACATCCGCCGTTTCGCCACCTGTAGAAAAAATATTGATTCCAAGATCCCTGAGTTCTACTAGAAATTCCTCTGTTCCGCTGATAATTGCTGAAATCACCTCACCCGGTATCCGTTTTTTATTTCTTCCGATCGTAGAGGAAAGCAGGATATTATCAACAGCACCAACACAAAGAAGGTCATCCAGATTCATGACGATTGCATCCTGCACAATTCCTTTCCACACAGAAAGGTCACCTGTTTCCTTCCAATAAATATAAGCTAAAGAAGATTTTGTTCCAGCACCATCAGCATGCATGATATTGCAAAATTCAGGATCACCTCCCACTATATCCGGAATTATTTTACAGAATGCATTTGGATACAAACCCTTGTCAACATCCCGGATTGCCTTGTGAACATCCTCCTTTGAGGACGAGACACCTCTCTGTTGGTATCTGGAAGTTCTTGCCATATTTTATATATTTTATTCCTCCTTATCCTGATAATCCGTTCTCACTACCCTGAATTCAGTCCGGCGGTTAAGTTGGTGAGCAATTTCCTGTTGTTCAATACTGGTAAGACCATTAATAAAAGCTTCGTTTAATATGGTACCCTCCCTTAAAAACGGATATTGTTCGACAACCCTCTTGCAA
>CAZEWS010000082.1:10594-11744 GCA_964515985.1 uncultured Rikenellaceae bacterium
GGGATAATTCCAGATTAAATTCTTCGGTATCCCTGGAGTCGGTATGGGACATTAATTCAACAGTAACATTTGGATTATCGTCAAGGGTTTCCACAAGCCGGTCGAGAGACACCATGGCTTCCGGTCTGAGATCCCATTTGGCAAAATCATAAAAAACGTTACTATTTGAAAGTTCGATGGGCTTCGCGATGGAGGATAACAGGATGGTGGTTCGGAAATCTTTGCTTTTATCCTGCCCCTTGGTGGTTTCTCTGCCTTTCTCGTTAAGATACCCTCTTTTGGAGGCAATAAAAACATAATCGGTACCGGTTTTTAACCTAAAGCGAAAAGAGCCGTCATCAGCTGTTTCTGCTTCGATATTTGTGCCATCACTTCCAATTAATTTGACAGTGGAGGAAGAAAGAGGCTCTTCGGATTTCTCATCCCTGACCACTCCCAATAAATTAAATTTAAGTGGTGGCAAAATAAAGGAAAAAATATCATCGTTGCTTCTCCCTTTTCTGGTTGAGCTGAAAAATCCTTTTTCCGATTCATTTTCAAAGACTATCCCAAAATCATCAGCAGACGAATTAATCGGGTATCGCATATTTTCGATTTTCCACGTACCGTCTTCCAATATTGTTGCCCTGAAGATATCCAATCCTCCCATTCCCAAATGTCCGTTGGATGAAAAATATAACGTTCCATCAGGGTGTATGAAGGGGAATACTTCATCCCTTTCCGTATTTAAATCCGGGCCAAGATTTTCGGGTGATCCCCAATTGCCTGTCTTGTTTTGTCTTGTAATCTTCCATATATCTTTACCACCATAACCATCATCCAGATCAGATACAAAGTATAGTGTGAGTTCATCCTTCGATATTGAAGGATGAGCAGCAATTAAACTATCTGAGAATATTTCCAGTAGTTCAGGTTTGCTCCATCCCTCAGCACTTCTTTTAGCAAAAAAAATGTTACACCCCAATTTCTTCCGTTTGCTTACCTCACACCTGGAAAAGTACATGGTTTTATAATCACTTGGGAAAGACGGAGTTCCCTCCTCATACTCTGTATTAATCGTTTCATCCAACGGTACCGGGACACTCCATTTCCCTTTACGGTCTTTCCTTGACTCAAAAATATCAGTAAAATTCTGTCCTGTTGCGCCATG
>CAZEWS010000082.1:11754-12527 GCA_964515985.1 uncultured Rikenellaceae bacterium
GTAGCATATGCCGGGCTAAAATCAAATCCTCTTGAATTGAAGTATCTAATATCCTCAACTTTATATCCAACCGGATTTTCCATCCATTCAAGTGCCATTTCACATGATAGAATACCATTATCTGATCGCGGATCATCCGGGACAAGTTGTTTGTACCTTTTAAATTCATCAACGGCATCTTCATATTTCCCGTTCTTTTTTTTTGCTTCGGCATACCGAAGAATTGCGATCGGATCAGGATATTCCCAGCTTACAGCTCTTTTATACCGTAATTCCGATTGTTTCGAATTGTTGGTCTTCCGGTAGCATTCGGCAATTTGAAAAATTACCCTGGTTTTTTCCTGTTTATCTTTTATTGCCGAATAGGCATTTTTATACAGATCGATTGCCTCATAGAATTCTCCTGCATCATATGCCTCATCGGCTCTTTCGGTTCTTTTCTTCTGGGGAAAAGAAAGAACTGAAAAAGCCAGAAAATATGCAATAAGCAGAAAATAAAATTTCATACCTGGACCCTTTTTGTTGCGGTTAGTAAAAGTAAATAAATTATTAACGTGTAAAAAGGAGTTCACGGTATTTTGGAAGAGGCCAAATTTCATTATCAACAATTAATTCTAACTTATCGATATGATATCTTATTTTATCAAAGAAAGGTTTAACGTTTTTTTCATAAGTAAATGCTTTATCCTTTTGATTTTCAATTTTATTGGCCACTTTTCTTGCCTCAACCATTTCATAAACCTTTGCTTTAATAATAGAAATATGTTCTGAAA